>NZ_JANRMI010000001.1:300000-600000 GCF_029531655.1 Bdellovibrio svalbardensis | reverse complement strand
GCGGCCTGCATTCACCCATCGTGGGTGAAACGGAAGTGCTTGGGCAGTTCCGTGCATTTGTCGAATCACGCAAGCAAATTAAAGACGCACTTTTCTCTGACAGCCAGAAATGGTTGAACTTCATAACTTCTGAAGTAAAGAAAACCCGTTCTGAGCATCTTGTTGGTATTGGCTCACAAAGTTACGGCAGCCTTTTACGTCGTTACACGAAAGATCTCGATTCAGTGACGATCTGTGGTTCCGGCCAACTCGCTCAAGAGATTCTTCCTTGGGTGGCTCATAAAAAATCAGTTCAAATTATTTGTCGCAATCCCGCAAAGCTTCAAGCCTTCGCAGAGAAATACGACAATCTGACAATTTCTACATACAACGAAGCCTTTGTTCACGGCGAAGCGATGGTGATCGCAGCGCCGGTCGGTGATGCACGTATTCTGGAACTGTTGGGCAAACAAGACACTCGCCCTCAAGGAGTGTTCGACTTGCGCGGAGAAGACAATAAACTTGCCGACCTCGCCCACGCTCAACATCCACATGTTAAAGTCATGAGTCTTCAACAATTCTTTAGTGAAATTGAAGAAAACAAAAAAGATACGCAAACCAAGCTAGAGACAATCAAAGCATACCTGCTTGAGAAAGCTTTAGCCTTCACGCAAAGAACAGAGCTTCGTCCACTTGGTTGGGACGATATATGCGCCTAAAAATTTCCGCACGCAAAAGTGATTTGGCCCGCCTCCAGGCCTATATGGTTGGCGACTCTTTAAAAGCCCAAACTCCCGGTTTAGAAATTGAGTACCGCTTCAAAGAATCTTTAGGAGATAAAAACCTGACGGATGCTCTTTGGCAGATTCCCGAAAAAGGCGTCTTCACCGAAGACTTCTACGGCGAGCTGATCCGTGGCGAGACCGACATGGTGGTGCATTCCTGGAAAGATCTTCCGACGGAAGTAAAAGCCGACACCGCAATCGTGGCAACTTTGCCGCGTGCTGATCAACGTGATTTGTTATTGGTTAAAAAATCTCATTTTGAAAAGCTGCGCACCTCAAAAGCGATGCGCGTTTTCAGCTCCTCACCTCGTCGCGAATACAACCTCACAGGCTTTTTCAAATCTCATTTGCCGTTCCATCTGGACAGTGTGAAATTTGAAAGTGTCCGTGGCAATATTCCAACACGTATTCGCAAACTTCTTGAGGCGAACGAAACTGACGGCTTGATCGTTGCGAAGGCGGCTCTGGATCGTCTTTTGACCGCCCCACAGGAAGAGTTTGCCGATGTTCAAAAACTTCTGCGCGGTTATCTGGATCAGTTGGAATGGATGGCATTGCCTCTTTCCATCAACCCCAACGCCGCAGCTCAAGGCGCCTTGGCGGTGGAAATTCTTGCGACCCGTTCAGATATGCGCGAACTGCTCTCCAAGATCGATCATCCTTCGACATTTGCCTGCGCCGACAAAGAACGCAAAGTTTTGGCGAGCTTTGGTGGCGGTTGCCATCAAAAAATTGGCGTGGCTGTTTTGTCCCGTCCCTACGGCGAAATCACAATCCTCAAGGGTCTGACAGACGCCGGCGTGGTTCTAGATAAACGCGAGCTCATTCCTCACACACCTGTGACAAAATATTCTTCTGAGCAAATGTGGTCTGGTGAAGTCAGTGCGGAACGCGCGGCTTTAACTGATTGGACTTTGCCAAATGGCACGAACGCCCTTTATGTGGCACGAAGTGAAGCCTGGCCTGAGACTTTGCAGGCTGGCACTCACTATGTTTGGACAGCAGGTCTTAAAACATGGAAATCCCTCGCGCAAAAAGGTATATGGGTTCATGGCAGCTCAGAGAGCATGGGCGAACAAGAAGAAGCGCGCTTGGACATCCTTGCGGGTGTTCCTGTGAAGTGGGCGAAGCTTTCTCATGACTCCGGCTTTCAAGAAGACCATAAAGTCATGCCGTTAGTTGCGACTTACACTTTGCACACGAAAGAGAATTTCAAATCTCTTTCTGGCAAGGAAACGTTCTTCTGGAGCAGTGGCAGTCAGTTTTTGGCAGCCGCAGAACAAGCGCCAGAGATTTTAAAGAAACAACATGCCTGCGGTCCTGGCAACACTCACAAAGTGATTCAACAGTATCTTGCAGAAAAAAATATGTATGATCCTTCCTGCTTAAGAATTTTCCTGGATCAAGAAGACTGGAGACAACAATGCACAAAGTAACATCTGAAGAACTCTTCCAACGCGCTTTGAAAGTCACACCTGGTGGCGTTCACTCCCCTGTTCGATCATTTAAAGGCTTGGACAGAGCACCTGTTTTCTTCAAACAAGCTGAAGGCGCCTTCCTGACTTCTGTCGAAGACAAAAGATACATCGACTTCTGCCAAAGCTTCGGTCCATTGATTTTGGGTCACAGAGATCCCGAGGTGGCTGAGGAAGTTCATCGCATGGTCGACACAGCTTGGACCTTCGGGGCAACAGAGATTTATTCTTTGGAATTGGCAGAGTGGATTTCCACGACTCTTCCATTCATGGAAAAACTGCGCTTCGTATCTTCTGGTACTGAAGCTGTTATGAGTGCTTTGCGTGTGGCACGTGCTGCCACTGGCCGCGGTAAAGTATTGAAATTTGAAGGTTGCTACCACGGACACGTGGATAATCTTTTGGTAAAAGCTGGCAGCGGACTTGCCGGAGCGGCAGCTTCGTCTAGCGCCGGCATCTCTGCGGAATTGGCAGCTTTGACTTTGGTAACTCCGCTTGATGATGAAGAAAAATTGGCGGAAGTTTTCCAAACTCATGGAAAAGATATTTCTGCGGTCATCATTGAACCGCTTCCTGCGAACTATGGCTTGTTGGTGCAACGACCGGAGTTCTTGAAAAAAGTGGCTGAACTTTGCGAAAAGAATGGCAGCTTGTTGATCTTTGACGAAGTGATCTCTGGTTTCCGCGTGGGCCTTGGCGGCATGGTCGAGAAAACCGGCATTCGCCCTGACCTTGTGACTTATGGAAAAATTATCGGTGGCGGTTTCCCTGTGGGTTGCTACGGCGGTAAAGCAGAATACATGAACATGGTTGCACCAAGTGGGGATGTTTACCAAGCCGGCACTTTGAGTGCGAATCCTATCGGGATGCGTGCGGGTCTAACGACTCTTAAAAAAATGCAGCGTTTGGATGGCTGGAATGTCCTTGAAAAACGTACGGCGAGGTTCGCAGAAACTTTGCGTGCTGGTTTCGCAAAGAAAGGTCTTCCTTTGAAGATCGAGCAAACCGCCTCTTTGTTCTGGATCCATGGCAACACGACTTCAACTATTCGTACCATTGAAGCAATTCCTAAGGATCAAAGCGCGACCTTTAAGAAGTTATTCCTCAAGGCTTTGGATAAAGGTGTTTACCTGGCTCCCAATGCCTATGAAGTCGGCTTTGTCTCAATGGCTCACTCCGATGAACTTTTGGCAGAAGCTGCACAAATCATTATCGATTCCGCAGAGTAATTAACTATGACGAAGAAGTTCCTTAAACCTAACTTGAAAACGGCCTTGGCGATCATCTGGTTCGCCTTTACGTTTTCATTGGTGACATGGTGGTGGATCTTCTTCCTGCTTCGTTTCCGCGGAGACTCTTCTCATCGCATGTTTGCCTGGGAAGGCTCCATCCTGATTGCGGCCGTACTTATTGGCGGCATTGCTTTGGTGATCTTCAGTTACCGCGATCAAAAACGTCATCAGCGCCTGCGCTTCTTCTTTTCGACTTTCAGCCACGACATCAAAACGTCGATCGCCCGCCTGCGTTTGCAAGCGGAAGTCTTGGAAGAAGACCTTCACGGGAACAACAGTCCTGTGATGAAGCGCCTGATCCAAGACATTCAGCGCTTGGACCTGCAGCTTGAGAATTCCCTTCTGCTTGCGAATCTTGAAGAAGGGCATCTCTTGCGCGAGAAAGTTTCATTGAATAATCTTTTCGCGTCTTTGCGTAATGAATTTACAGATTTGTCGTTGGAGATCGAAAAAGAAGCCTTTATTCAAGGCGACCGCAGAGCTTTACTCAGCATTTTCCGCAATCTTTTGCAAAACTCCGTGATTCACGGCAAAGCCAGCACAGTCAAAATTAAAGTCCGTGCCCTTTCAAATCATCGCCTGGAACTTATTGTTGAAGATGATGGTTTGGGTTTTAAGGGCAGCCTGGCCAAGTTAGGATCGGAAATTTTGATTTCCACGGATTCCCGCGGCAACGGCATTGGCCTTCTGATCACAAAACGTTTATTGGGTAAAATGAAGGGCGACATTCATTTTACATCTAAAGAGAACTCAGGCTTCCAATCTATTATCCAGGTGGAGGGCTCTCTGATATGAGAAAGATCCTTCTGGTGGAAGATGACTTGTCTTTAGGTGAAACCCTCACAGAACGTCTTCGCAAAGACTATGAAGTGTCTTGGGGCAAAACTTTGGCGGAAGCCTGGGCTTTGTTTTCCAAAACCAAAGACTACGATCTTGTTCTTTTGGATGTTGGGCTTCCCGATGGCAGCGGCTTTGAATTGGCTGCTAAAATCAAACAGATCTCTCCGGTGCTTTTTTTGTTTTTGACGGCTCAAGCGGATGCGGAATCCCGCCTCAAAGGTTTTGAGCTGGGAGCGGAAGAATATATTCCCAAGCCTTTCCACTTAAAAGAGCTTTTGATTCGCGTGAAACACGTCCTGGATGCCCATGCTCCGGTTCGCGAAATCGTCTTGGACGAATGTGTGATTAATTTTTCAAATATGTCGGTCAAAAAATCATCGGGCCAAATCGAATACCCGCCGGTGACTGACATGAAGATCTTGCAGTTATTAATTGATAAATCTCCCCGAGTTCTTAGTCGTGATGAAATCATGAATGAGATTTGGGGCGTTGATAAAAACCCCAGTGTTCGCACCATCGACAATATTATTGTCCGCCTGAGACAGCTCTTAGGCGACGACGGAGAAAAGCATATCCGCTCCGTTCGCGGTGTGGGCTACCAATGGGCTACGGAGGAAACACCATGAATGAACTTTTTAAAAACGCACTTAACAGAACACCACAAAAGACTCCTCCAATATGGTTTATGCGCCAAGCAGGTCGCTATCATCAGCATTATCAGGCTTTGCGCGCCAAGCATTCATTCATGGAGCTTTGTAAACAGCCGGAATTGGCGGCGCAAGTGGCGCTAGGTCCTGTGGAAGAATTTGATTTCGACGTTTCCATCTTGTTCAGCGATATTCTTTTCCCTCTGGAAGCTTTGGGCATGGGCTTGGACTACACAGACCACGGTCCTCAGTTGGGCTATAGATTGTCTCATGAAACCATTGGCAACTTAGGTGACGTCAATAAGGCGATCGAGTTCATGCACTTCCAAAAAGACGCGGTCATTGCGACACGCCAGGTTCTTCCATCTAACAAAAGCTTGATTGGCTTTGTCGGTGGCCTATGGACTTTGTTTGTCTATGCAACCGAAGGTTCCCACGCGGGATCTTTGATTCAATCTAAAAAGAACATCCATTTATTCCCTAAGTTCCTGGAGAAAATGTATCCATTGATCAAGGAAAACATCCGCTTGCAGCTTGAAGGTGGTGTTGAAGTGGTTATGATCTTCGACACGGCAGCGGGTGAAGTTTCTCCGATGTTCTTCCAAGAATGGATTCAGCCCGTTCTGACCAGCCTTGCGAAAGAATACCCAGGAAAAATCGGATACTACTCTAAAGGCACTCAAGCTGTATTCTTCAACAAGGCGTTCACGGAATTGCCATGGGCAGGACAAGGTTTCGATCACCGTTGCTACATCCCAGAATGCTTTAAGATTCAAAATAAAGGCTTCGTCCAAGGAAACTTCGACCAAGGTCTTCTATTTATGGACGACGCTGATTTCAAAAAAGCTTTGAACAATTTCCTGGCTCCAATGAAAGACATGAGCATTGAACAACGTGCTGGCTGGGTTTGCGGACTTGGTCATGGCGTCCTTCCGAAAACTCCTGAAAAGAATGTAAAATTGTTTGTAGAGACTGTGCGCGAGGTGTTGTCATGATCAAAGACCTTTTGGCCAAATACGACGTCCCAGCTCCCCGTTACACGTCCTATCCGACAGTTCCTTACTGGGAAATCAATCCCACCACTGACCAATGGGTGAGTCACTTGAAGGCGACCCTTCAAGAAGGTCAGGGCGGCTGGTCTTTGTATCTGCATATTCCTTACTGTGAATCATTGTGCACCTTCTGCGGTTGCAACAACATCATCACTAAAGACCACAAAAAAGAATATCCTTACGTGGATATGGTCCTGAAAGAGTGGCAACTTTATTTGGATCAAGTTCCTGAGCTACTTCAGAAGCCTTTGAAACATATCCATTTGGGAGGCGGAACTCCAACCTTCCTGTCAGCTGAGGCCTTGACTCAACTTCTTCGTCCGATTTTGACTCGTGTGAAAATTGATCCGAATGATTTCGAGGGCTCTATTGAAGTGGACCCTCGCCGCACCAACGCTGAGCAATTAAAGGCTCTGCGTGAATTGGGTTTCACTCGTGTCAGCATGGGTGTTCAAGATTTCAATCCAGAGGTTCAACGCCTGGTGAACCGCATTCAACCTTATGAAATCACAGCAAACTTAACAAATGCCGCTCGCGATATGGGTTATTCTTCAGTGAACTTCGACTTGATCTATGGTCTGGCGAAGCAAACGGCAGAATCTATCCGCGAAACAGCGGAATTGACCGTAAAACTTCGTCCAGATCGCATTGCCTTGTACAGCTTTGCCTTGGTTCCATGGATCAAACCACAGCAGCGCTTGTTCAAAGACGAAGATCTTCCTAAGGCGACGGAAAAGCGTGAGCTTTATGAGATTGCTCGCGGCATCCTGCTGAAAGCTGGCTATATCGAAGTCGGTATGGACCACTTTGCCTTAGCAACTGACAATCTGAGTATCGCCTTGAAAGAAAAGCGTCTCCACAGAAACTTCATGGGTTATACCGATCAACGCACCGACGTGTTGCTGGGCCTCGGAGTTTCTTCTATTTCTGAAACTCCTTACAGCTTCCATCAGAACGAAAAAGTTTTGCCATTGTATGAGGCGGCTTTGAACGAAGGGCGTTTGCCAACTCTGCGTGGGCATGTCTTGACTGAAGAAGATCGTGTTCGTCGCCAGCAGATCTTAACTTTGATGACTCAGTATGAAGTTGATTTTGTCAGCGAAGAACAAGAGGAAGCATCGAAGCAATTCCTTCAAGAGATGCTGAATGACCATTTGGTTGAAATTCATCATCACAAGCTGATCGTGAAAGAAAAAGGTCGTCCGTTCTTGCGCAATGCCTGTGTCTTTTTCGATGAGCGCCTGAAGGCCAAGCAACCTCAAACGAAGATTTTCTCTCAATCTATATGAAAAAAATCAGCGTGATCGGAGCCGGCTTTGCGGGACTGACAGTGTCCCTCAGGCTGGCTCAAAAAGGCTATGCAGTAGATCTTTACGAAAGCAGCTCTCGGGTCGGAGGCCTTTTAGGCACCGATCGAACTGAGCACGGTATTGCAGAGCATGCCGCCAACGCCTTGATTCGCACAGAACGCGCTGAGAAGCTTTTCCAGGAGCTGGGCATTACTCCCAGCTATCCCCTCGATTCTTCAAAGAAACGCTTTATCTTCCGATACACGCCCAGAAAATGGCCACTGACTTTTCTTGAAACTCTTTTCTTTATCAGCAAGTTTCTACCGAAATTTTTATTCTCTAAAAGCTCCCTCAAACCCCGCGACCAGGAGACTTTGGAAAACTGGGGGCGCCGCAACCTGGGCGCCACTGCGACGGAGTACTTGCTGGGTCCCGCGATGCAGGGAATTTACGGCAATGAGATCTCAGGGCTGAGTTCAAAACTGATCTTGTCTCCTTTATTCTCTGGGCGAAGAGAAAAGTACAAAGGCTTGCTGACCGGCCCCGGCGGCATGCAGGATCTGATCAATAAAATTGAACTGCGCTTGAAAGAACTGGGCGTTCACATTCATACGAACAGCTCCGTGGACCTCAAGAATCTGCAAGGAGTCGTGATCATTGCGACTCCAGCCAACGTCGCTGCACAGCTTTTGGAAGACACCCATGCTGAACTCAGTGCGATTCTTACCAAAATCAGAATGTCCTCCTTGATGAGCTCCACTTTGTTCTTCAGCAAAGCTCAAGAGACCTATAAGGGTTTCGGTTGTTTAATCCCGAGAGGTTTTGGTATCAAAACCATGGGTATTTTAATGAACTCCTATATCTTTAAAGATCGCGACAAAACCTACAACGAAACTTGGATCATGGGCGGAGTCAAAGAAGAGCAACTTCTTGAAATGTCTGATGAGGCCATCTTGAAATTGATCGCCGAAGAGCGTTTTCAAGTCCTGGGTGCCAAACAGTCGTTGCTCGAATATCGCATCAACCGTTGGAACAAAGCGCTTCCTTATTATGATTTACATCTGGAAGAAGCTCAGAAAAAAATGGCGGACTTGAACTTGACTTTGGCAATCGAAGCTGATGCTAAGAAAATATTCCTTCACGGGAATTATTTAAGTGGCATTGGTCTGAGCAAAATTCTTGAACGCAGTGATTTATTGGCAGCAGAGATTGGACGACAGCATGGCTAAAACCGGTGTAATTCTTTTTAACATTGGGACACCTCGTTCTTATGAGGTGAATGACGTCAAAGAGTATCTTCTGGATTTCCTCATGGATAAGGACGTCATCAATTTACCTTTTATTATTCGCTGGCCCTTGGTTCATGGCATCATCGTCCCTCGGCGCGCGCCCTTTTCAGCGGAAAACTATAGAAAAGTTTGGATGAGCGAAGGCTCGCCGCTATGGGTTTACTCAAAACACTTTGCGGAAAAACTTCAAACCGAGATGGGTGCTGATTACAGCATCAAATTGGGCATGCGTTACAGTGAACCCTCCATTGAGACCTCTCTCAAGGAGTTCGCAGCTAAAAAAGTGGATTCCATCATTTTAGTTCCGATGTTCCCGCAATATGCCGATGCTACCACTGGCTCCATGCTGAAAGAGTTTGAACGCGTTAGAAAGAAGCACGGCATTCAAATTCCGACCAAAACTTTGCGTGATTTTTACCAAGATGACAGCTTTATTCAGCCCTCCGTGGAAATCCTTGAAGAGAGTCTGGAAAGTAAAAAGATTGATCACTATCTGTTTTCTTTCCATGGACTTCCCGAAAGTCATATTCGCAGAAATGAAGGATGCTTACGCTCTGAAGACTGCTGCTTTGAAAAATCAGCTTGTGAAAAACCTTGTTACCGCGCGCAGTGTTTTGCCACGGCGACCAAGATCGCTGAAAGCCTGAATCTGCAGTCATCCCACTGGAGTGTTTCATTCCAATCCAGACTGGGCCGAGCGGAATGGCTTAAGCCGTCCACAGAACACAGTTTGGAAGTTCTAGCGAAAACCGACAAGAAGAACGTCGCCGTCATCTGCCCATCGTTTGTTGCGGATTGCATCGAAACTTTGGAAGAAATCGCCATGGGCGGTGCTGAAACCTTCAAACATGCCGGTGGCGACAACCTTTACGTCATCCCCTGTGTCAATGAAGACGACCGCTGGGTTAAAGGCTTCGCCTCCAAACTTAAAGAGATCTAGGCAGCGTGAGCTGCCTTTTTTTCGAATTCATTCGAAGGACCAGACGCACTCTGCGGCCCCTCAATAATTGTAATTAGCTCTTGGACCATGTTGTGCATTTGCTTTGATCGTTTAGTGAGAACTTCTGCTGAGGCAGCACATTCTTCAGCCGCCGCCGCATTACTCTGCGTGACGCGATCTAGGTCATTAATAGACGCGTTGATCGAAGTGACCCCCTGAGCCTGCTCTGTGCTCGCGGTGGAGATTTCGATATTCAACGAAGTGAGCTTTTCAATCTGCAAGACGATTTCATTCAACATGGATCCACTGGCTTGAACGACTTCATGACCATTCTCAATTTTCTCAACACTGTCTTTGATAAGACCGGAAATCTCTTTCGCTGACGTCGCACTTCTTTGTGCCAAAGCGCGCACGGCCTCGGCAACAACTGCGAACCCTTTTCCTTGTTCTCCAGCTCGAGCTGCCTCGACAGCGGCATTCAATGCCAAAAGATTCGTCTGGAAGGCGATATCATCGATGACGGTGATAATCTCTTCAATTTTTTTAGAACTCTTGGCAATCTCGTCCATCGACACAATTAATTTTTCAACTTCGTCTTTTCCAGTTCGAGCTTTGACTTGCGCCTGCTCCGCCAAGGTCCTGGCTCCATTGGTATGTTCCGCATTCATGCGAATCATGCTCGACATTTCCTCTGTCGCTGCCGTCGTTTCTTCCAGGGATGCCGCTGCCGTTGTCGCGGCGGCACTCAAGTCACTTGATGATTTGGAGATCTCAACACTGGCTTGGGCCACACCCGTTCCCGCATCCTGAAGTTTTTCAGCAATTCCTGAAAGGGCCTTCATTGGAGGTCGCAAAATTACAAATGCCAATAACAATGCAACAACCGACAGACCGCCTGACCAAGCGATAATATACCAAGTCGCACTTGCTGCAGCGGCTTTAATTTCTGCTTTGCTGGAGATCACACCAAAGGCTCCATGGAGTTTTCCATCAGACCAGTTTTCCATTTGATAACCCAAAATATCTTTGCCGTTTTTCCACGGAGATTTTGCCGGATCACCATGACAATTCATACAACCTTGTGACGCTGACAATCTGACAGGACGGTACACAATGATGTCCTGCTCGGTCGAAGTAGAGATCTCACGCAGTTCAGGATTTTCTAAAAACCTCTTATAGATTTCCATCTCAGAAGCGGTGGCTTTGTTATCTGGATTGCGAGGCTCATCTGAAAAAATACGGAAAGTATAACCTTCTTCTTTAGCACCTTCCGCCCCCACTTTCATCGCGGCAAAAATAGGAACTTGTTTTAGAATTGTGTGCTTCGCATCCTTGGGAAGATTTCCATCGGCATAAGTACTGACCGCCTTTTCAATACTTGCATCCAATCCACCTTGAGCGGCGACATAGGACCGAACTGCTTCCAGGCGGGAGAGAATCGCTTTTGATTTCTCAATCAGTTGCTGTTCTCCTTGCGCAGAAATACGTGACGATGAAACAAAAACAGCAGCAGCAGTACAGATGATACAAGCGAGTGCGATGCTTAACATTACCTTGGTGTTGAACTTCATGCTGGGTCTCCTTGAATGGTTCTAAACTTCACACGCTTGTTCGGTGAAATTTGAAAACTCAATAGGACCCCATATTGCAAAATGCTCCGCCAAGCCCCTTTGGATACAATGATTGCGTAATCTTAATATTCAAGCTGTAGAGCAAATACTCACACCGGACTAAAGAAAACAGTAATTAATTTATGATTTCAATTTCGAAATCATAAACTTTCGCGTTTCACCGAGAAAAACTAGGGAATTAAAAACAACAAAAGAGGAACAAGAATCGCTGTCATCAAGCCATTCAAGGCCATTGCCAATCCAGCAAAGGCACCTGCTACCGAAGACACCTGAAAAGCGCGAGCTGTACCCAAACCATGAGAAGCCAACCCCAAAGCAAAGCCCTTCACTGCAGGGTCTTTGACTTTGACCATGCCCAAAATAGACGTCGCAATCGCCGCACCAAAAAGACCTGTGATCATCACAAACACTGTCGACAGTGAAGCGATGCCCCCGATTTTTTCAGATACACCCATAGCAATCGGAGTGGTCACAGATTTCGGCGCCAAGGACAAAAGAATTTCGTGAGGTAAACCAAACGAAGCCCCAATCAATACCGCGCTAAAAATTCCAATCACAGAGCCCACTATCAAAGAGAGGCACAGTGGGACCAGCAGCTTCTTCAATTTTTCCAACTGGGCAAAGAGTGGCAACGCCAAAGACACCGTTGCCGGCCCCAACATAAAATGAATCGGGCGAGCTCCCTGGAAATACTCTCTATAGGGAATTTTAAATATCAAAAGGATTGCCGAAATAATCAGGATCGAGAGCACCGCGGGACTGAGCAGAGGATGATTGTTCAGCTTCGTGCTGGCTTTTCGCGAAGCCAAATAGACTCCCAAGGTCAGAATAAGCGAGAAGATCTCAATCATGAGATTCCCCTTTGCCCGAGCACTTCAAAACCCAGTGGAAAATCAGCGCGGTGGCGACAATGGTGATCGTCGTGCTGAAAATAATTGTCAGCACCATCCCCACTCCATATTTGCCAAAAAGATCAAAGTACTCGATCAACCCCACACCGGCTGGAATATAGAACAAAGATAAATGAGTGGTAATAAACTGGGTCAGACTTTCAACGTGGCCCTTCATTGGCTTCCACAAAAGCAGGGCCAAAAAGAAATAAACCATTCCCAAGACAGGGCCCGGGATAAACAAATGGAAAAGCTGGACAGTCCCCTCACCAAGAAGTTGAAAGGATAGTAATATAAAGAGGGCCAAAAGCATGAGCCTACTGTACGCCCAGTGTGTCTCAAATTGAACCGCAATTTTTGGCACTGTCGAAGAATGAGACACCTGTAACTAAAAGGATTGGAGATAGAGCTGGTATAGAACTTGGAAAAAGGTCCACGAGTTTAAAGATTGGAGCCCCGATGATCTCACGTAAGCTGGTAAACGCTGCCTCCCTGACCCTAGGATTGAGCCTGATGGCCTCATCAGCCATGGCCAAAGTGGAAATGAACGCCATGTGCTTTATGAAACAAAGCGACACGGCTGCGCAGGCATTCAATCCTACAAAGGAAGAGATCGCCGATGATTCCGTTTTAAAAAAGAACCCCACCAACGTGACTGATAAAGATGTCGAAACGAAATTTCGTATCGCCTCCCTCTCAAAGGTTTTAACAACCCAGTGGGCGATTGCGAAACTGGGGCCTGAGTATCGCTTCAAAACCAAAATTCATGTCACACCGGGTTCAAAAACAGCGAACTGCAATATCCATATTGAAGGCGACATGGATCCGTATATGGGTCGCGATATGTTGACTCGTATTTTCACACAACTAAAACCAAAACTGCAGGCGCAGAACTGCAAGTTCATCGAAACCTTCTCTTATGATCAGTTCTTCCCGGTGTACTTGGATGTTATGAAGCATCAAAAGGATCACGCAGCAGGCTGGGAAGATCCGGCTCGCTATTTCAATTCAACAAAAACTAAAAATGACCTGACAGCATTTATAAAGCTCAAATCAGGCCTTCGCGGCAATTTTGATAATATCGGCGTGGTCACGAAAGATCGCTACTCCGTGTATTTGAAAACCGTTCCTTCAAAGACTTTCTCTGTGAAGTCTCGTCCTTTGCATATGATCTTGAAGGACCTCAACAAGTACTCATTCAACTATCCACCGAATGTGATCTTTGAAAAGTTGGGTGGCGCGGAAGGCTACAAGAAATTCGTGGCTGACCGTATGAAGTTAAGTGCCAATGATATTGAGATGTACAATGGTTCGGGATACCCAGCCATCATTGATGGAGTGAAACTATATAATCTGGTTTCTTGCTCTGCACTTGTTCATATCATGCAAGACCTTGATAAGACGATTGAGGCCTACAAAGGTTCACGCCCTTTCCAGATGGCTGACGTCATGGCTGTTGGCGGATCGGGCGAATCATACTCCACTTTTAAGGGTCTCTACGGTTCGAGCACTTACGACAACACCTTGGTTGCAAAAACGGGCTCTGCGGATAAGGCGATTACTTTCGGCGGCATGCTTTCCACAAAAGATGGCGACCTCTTCTTCGCAGTCCTCACCTCACCGGACAATTACGGAGGTGCAGACACCACAAACGCGCGTGTCCTGATCCGTTCTTTGGTGCAGACGTTGGCGGAAAGACAAAAGCTCACGAAGTTTAGCTACAAGCAACTTGGCGATATGAACCCTACGGATGATCAGTCTACATTGGTTGAAGAACAGACTTCGAAAGTTTCAACAAGTTTGAAATAGGAGCTCTTATGAATAAGAAATTCGCAGTTCTCGTTTCTCTCTCTCTGGCGCTGGTTGTGCAAACAGCCTGCGCAGGGACTGCCAAAAAGGAAACTGCAGGCACCACGAGCCCCCTAATGAGTGCTTCGGCCGAAGGCGACGTTAAAAAACTCAACTCTTTAGTAAAATCAAAAGTTGATATCAACGCGAAAGACAAAGCCGGCTACACAGCATTGATGGTGGCGGCCTCGAACGGTCACCAGGAAGCTGCGAAGTTTTTGTTGGAACACAAAGCCGATGTGAATATCAAGAACCAAGAAGGCCAGACAGCTTTGTACTTTGCTTTGGTCAATGAACAACCAGAAATCGCTCTTGATCTGATCAAACAAGGGGCGATGGTTGATGATATCAGTGGTGAAGGTGAATCAGCGCTTTTGATCGCCACCACAGCAAATCAAAATGACATTATGAATTTGCTTATCAAAAAGAAGCCGGCATTGGTCAACAAAGCCAGCAACGCCAGTACGACACCTTTGATGGAAGCAGCACGTTTTGGATCCGCAAAAACGGCAAGCATCTTACTGAAGGCCGGAGCTGACAAGAAAGCGAAAAATCAAAACGGCAAAACCGCCCTTGATATCGCGATCAAGGCTCAAAACGAAGACGTTGTGAAACTACTGAAGAAGTAGAGATCAAAGAGCAAAAAAAGGAGCCGCAGGGCTCCTTTTTTATTTCAATTTAGATTCCAAGAAATCTGAAACTAAAACCTTACGAGAAAATCTTCTTAAAGAATCCCGCAATTTTTTGTCCCACGCTCTTAGGAGCTGGAGCTTTCTTCGCGTGCTGGTAACCGCCTGGTTTACGTCCACCTTCAATTTTCTTGATAGGTCCGCTGCCACGATTTTCGTGACGTTTGTGAGCGTGTTGTGGGCGCTGTCCATCTTGGCGTTTGTGTTCTGTATGTTTGTGCTCTGGACGTGGCGGTCTTTCCGTTTTCGTTCCTTGAGCAATAGGGCCTGAACCTTGACCTTGTCTGTGTTCACCACGAGGTCCACGGTCACCTTCTCTGCGAGGACCACGGTTGCCATCACGGCCTCCGCCTTCTCTACGAGGGCCACGTTCGCCTTCTCTGCGAGGGCCGCCTTCACGACGAGGTCCACGGTCTCCACCCTCTTTGCGAGGCCCACGATCCAATGATTTTGGATAGTGACCATCGAAATGAGATGGGAAAGGTTTGAACTCTTGAAGAAGCTGATCATTTTCAAGATAGCCCACTTCAATTTTATGCTTCAAATATTCTTCAATGCGCGCCAAGGACTCGATGTCTTTATCGCCAACCAATGAGAACGCTGAACCTGTTGTTCCCGCACGGCCGGTACGACCAATACGATGAACGTAAGATTCGCTGTCCATTGGAAGTTCGTAGTTGATCACAAGGTCTACGCCTTTGATATCCAAACCACGGGCAGCTACGTCTGTCGCCACTAGAATGTTCAAATGATTTTCAGCCTTGAACTGTTCAATCACGCGATTGCGCTGCGCTTGAGTCAACAAGCTCGAAATCGCCATCGCTGGAACTCCGTTATCCACCAAGAACTTGGTGATCTTCTCAACATTCAATTTGAAGTTTGTGAAGATGATCGCTTGTTTTGGATTCTGTGCTTTTAACAAAGAAAGAAGATGTTGAGGCTTCTCATTGCTACCGACGTGGAAGATTTGGTCCTTCACGTTGTCAGCTTTTGCCTGGTCACGGCTGATGTTGATCTCTACCGGTTCAGAACCGAACTGATAGATCGTGTTCAAAACATCGAAATTCAATGTGGCAGAGAACACCAGGATCTGACGTTCTCTAGGGATTCTTTGCAAGATGAACTTCATATCATCTTTGAAACCCATGTCGAACATACGATCCGCTTCATCGAAGACGACTGCACGCACTTGTTTCAAATCAACAAGATGTTCCTTGTAAAGGTCAATCAAGCGACCTGGGGTTGCTACGATAAACTCAACGCTATTTTTAAGAGCGTCTTTTTGTTTGTCATAACCAGTGCCGCCGTAAATCGCAAATCCGCGCAAACCTGAATCGATGCTCAATTTCAAAATATTATCTTGAACTTGTTCCGCCAATTCGCGAGTTGGAACCAGAATCAAAATAAAGTTTTGTGGTTTCCAATCTTTGAAAGCGCGTTTTTCGATAATTGCTTTTTCTTCTTCACTCACGTCGCCAGGGGCTGGGCGAGCGCGAAGAATACGCTCCATCAAAGGAAGAACGAATGCTGCTGTTTTGCCTGTGCCTGTTTGCGCAAGACCTGCGACGTCTTTCCCATCGAGAACGTGTGGGATGGCCTGCTCTTGAACTGGGGTGCAATCTTCATAACCAAGTTTGGTGATTGCGGATGCCAATGTGGCTTCTAAATTTAACTCTGAAAATTTCAACTTTTACTACTCCGGGTTTAAGCCCCAAAATTACTTTTCAGGGCTGGGAAAGTCACCAACAAAGCTCTTTAGGGCCTCTACAAAGGCCTGAGCTTGATCTGAATGGACCCAATGTCCAGCGCCGGGTATTACGACGCCCTTAATCATTGGATTGCTGGCTAACATGGCTTCGTAATTCTGCTGGCTCAGCTCCTGCGAGCTTTCCCCCCTGATCAACAGAGTGGGAACCTTTAGATCTCTGACCTCCTGCCATCGATCCATATTACGACCTGCCTTAACTGACTCAATGATAGCATACTTTGAGAAGCGCCAATCGACGGTCCCGTCTGGTTTTTCCTCCATATTGCTATAAAAGAACTTCGACAAGACTTCGACGTTTTCTCGGGTCTTAGCCTTCTGAATAAAGTCCTCAGCAAAGAATTTGCGGGCCTCATCTCTGCTCGCAAAGGGTGTGGGAGCCAGATTCAACAAATAAGCATAATACTCATGGGCGTTGGCGCTAGATTCGGGGCCGATGTCCTCAATTACCAGTTTATCAACGTATTCGGGGTATTTAGAGGCAAAAACCAGGACATTGCGGCCTCCCATGGAGTGGCCGACCAGGTTGAACTTCTTCCAGCCCAGCTCGTCGACAATCTTCTTCAAATCATCGGCATAGTCTTCAGGACTGTAACCAGATTCAGGTTTGAAAGATCGACCGTGGCCCCTTTGATCAAAAGCAAGGCATCGTTCGGTCTTTTCCAAGCCTGAAATGATTCGTCGCCAGTTTTGTCCAAAACCCATTAGACCGTGAATAAAGATCCACTTTCGAGGCTCTGGACTGCCTGTTTCTGGACCATAGAATTGATGATTGAAGTTATCGAGATAAGCCATGATTTTCCCATCCTGCGCCCGCCTTTCGGGTATTTCAAGTTTGAATTTTAAGGGGAAAGCGTTTAGATTCAGCCTCGATGAATTCTCAACAAAAGCCTCAGCTTCATGAAGACTGGATTGATTCCTTTGCTCTTCGAATTGTTAAAAACCTCCAAGAGTCTGGTTTCGAAACCTACTTAGTGGGCGGCTGCGTGCGCGACCTTCTGGTTGGAATTCATCCCAAGGACTTCGATATCGCGACCAGTGCTCTACCGAACCAGGTCCGTAAAAAAGTTTCTAATGCCTACATCATTGGCCGTCGTTTCAAACTTGTTTTGGTCAAACGCGGCGATCAGCAATTCGAAGTCGCTACTTTCCGTCGCAATGTCAGCTCTGAAGAACTGGCGGCGCAAACAGAAGAAGATGCTGTTGAAGGTGATAATTACTTCGGTACGGTTGAAGAGGATGCCCAACGCCGCGACTTCACCGTGAATTCCATTTTCTACGACCCTGTTCAACGCAAGTTGATCGACTACACGGGCGGCATCAAAGATATCGAAGACCGCGTGCTTCGCATGATCGGCGATCCTAAAGAGCGTCTGATCGAAGATCCTATTCGCATCCTGCGTGCGATTCGTTTATCGCACAAATTGCACTTTTCGATTGAGTCCTCGATGCGTTCTGCAATTGCAGAATGCAGTGGCGAGCTTAAAAAGTCAGCCCTGCCACGTCGTCGTGAAGAATGGTTGAAGTTCTTGCGCCTGAAAGAGCCTCATTTGGCCTTCATGGAGCTTTTTGATTTGCACATCCTTGAGCAAATCCTTCCAGGCCTGCACTCTGTCTTTGTGGATCCCGCAAAAATGGAAATCTTTGAGATCCATTTGGCGCGCATCAACCAAGCGGGCATCGACAAGCAAGATCCCACAGAACTTTTCGCAGCCTTCATGTTTGCTTTCATGAAAGCTCAATACGGTGAAGAGTCTTGGACCAATGCTGAAGTGTTCGATGATCCAAAACTTGCTTATTTTATGCGTGAAGAACTGGGCATCTTTAAACAAGAAGCTCTGGTTTTGATGAAGGCGATGCATTTGATGTCAGGTCTTCGCAAAATCGACGTTTACTCCCGCAAAGGAGAGCGCCGTCAGATGGCCTTCGTTTCCAACGATTGCTTCGGTCTCGCTCTCAAATTGTCGATGATGGATTACTCTCTTTCGGCAAATGAAATTCATTACTGGCTACAACAGATCGAAAAATTCAGTGGCGGCAAATCCGCTCCTGTTCACTGATTTTCTGCCCACACTCCCGCCCCTTGGGTGGGATTCTTTAGGAGTGCCCCTTGAAATTAGTTTCTTTTAAGACCCTAGATGCTGCTATTGAGCTTGTTTCGACAATTGATAGCGATGAAGACATGATCAAACTGACGGATGGACTTTTTGAAGGCCAACCGGATCTTGCTCAATTCCTGGTGGACTTCGCGGAAGACCTCAATGAAGAGGCTCAGGATCTGATCGTAATCATGGGTTTGATTATCTGGAGATCTGTCGTGGCGACCTATGGCACTCTTCGCGCAATGCCAGAAGAGGAAGTCATCAGCCTTTACGAAGCTTTTGAAGCGGCCATGCCTGACGACGAAAATATCACGGAAGAGTGGTTTGTTTCGCTCATTAAGAACGCCGAAGAGTTCTGCCAACCGGAAGTTTTCAAGTACATCATTGCTGAGTTGTTCCAGGATGCGCCTGAGGATAGCACTTTGACTGACGTTGAAAATACCCAACTGACTTTGGGATTGAGATTCTTTACGCAAGCTCTGAACGAGCTGGCAAAGGAAGCGAAATAATTATTCAGAAGGTTTCGCAGCCCCACTTAATAAAAGTGGGGCCTTTGAACTAAAAAGAGTCTTAAGCAGCATTTCGAGCTGAAAGCTGTTTCAAAAGATCTCCGGCAATTTTATCAAGAGCCAGAACCTTATCTGCAGCACCCAAGGCCACCGCGGCCGCAGGCATTCCATACACCACGCATGTTTCTTCATTTTGCGCGACCGTATAGGCACCTGCATTTTTCATCTCAAGCAAACCCTCTGCGCCGTCCTTACCCATACCGGTCAAAACAACACCCAAGGCATTCTTACCCGCAAACTTTGCGACTGATTTCATGAGATAATCTGCAGCGGGACGCACACTGTGCAAGGCTGGCCCCTGATGAAGCTTCACGTAGTAATAAGCACCACTGCGCGTGATCTCCATGTGGTAGTTGCCCGGCGCGATCAACACACGACCTGGAACGACCTGATCACCTTCTTCGGCTTCCTTCACTTCGAAGGGAAACATCTTATTGAGATTGTCAGCAAATGACTTGGTAAAACCCGGTGGCATGTGTTGCACCACCACAGTTCCAGGAATATCCGCCGGCATGCCTGACAAGAAGACTTTCAAAGCCTCAGTTCCACCTGTCGAAGATGCCACGGCAATCATTTGATGGGTTGTTCTGGCCAATGAAGTACGCGCCACTTTCGCCACAGGCCCCGAGGGTGCTGCAACTTTCGCGATCGCATTCACGCGGGCTTTGGCGACCACACGCACTTTCTCAATGATATCTTTAGACAAAGTTTCCAATGACTGACTGACGTCAATCGACGGCTTTTCCATGATCTCAATCGCACCCGCTTCTAAAGCACGGAAGTAAGTTTCGGATCCGGTTTTCGCCAAGCTAGAAAAGATGATTGTGCGAGTGGGAAAATGCTGCATAACTTTTTCCAGGAAGCTGATGCCATCCATACGTGGCATCTCCACATCCAAAGTCATCACGTCAGGCTTCAGTTGCACAAGTTTATCGCGTGCAATATAGGGATCTGACGCCGTTCCCACCACTTCAATATCAGGGCTGGAAGAAAATATTTTTTCTAAAAGTTTACGAATCACTGCGGAGTCATCAACAATTAGAACACGAATTTTAGCCATACGGCTTCCCCTTAAATCTTCTGATAAACCGCACGTGACAGCGGCTTGAGGTTTGAATGTTTTACGTTGCCTGACTCAGAATGTCCTAAAATCAAATAGCCACCAGGCGCCAAACAAGAGGTCAAATTATCGATGACCCTTTTTGTTGTTGCTTCATCAAAGTAAATCAAAACGTTTCTGCAGAAGATCACATGGAACTTATGCTGAAACTCGTACTTTGGATTCATCAGGTTGAATTGGGCAAAGCGGATCATGTTATGAATTTGATCTTTTGCTCTGAAAAACTCATCCCCGTTGGATTTTACTTTTTCAAAATATTTGCTTCGTTGTACAGGCGGAAGCCCCTGCATCTCACGCTCTTCATAAGTGCCCACAGAGGCTTTTTTCAAAACCTGCAAGTCAATATCCGTCGCCAAAAGACGAACTTTTGCACTTGGCATCTCTGCCTGCGCCTCACAAGCTGTGATCGCGATGGTGTAAGGCTCTTGGCCTGTACTCGCAGCAGCACACCACATACGAAGATCGTTTCCACATTTCTTAGCCAACTCTGGCAGCGCTTTCTGAAGGAAATCAAAATGATTCGACTCACGATAGAAAGAGGTCATATTTGTGGTCAAAGCCGAGATGAATTCCTGAATTAGGTCATTATTACCTCTTTCAAGCAATCCCCAATACTCTTCGTACGACTTCAAAGAGTGCCTGCGCAACAGCTTCACAATGCGATTGCGAATCAGAGCGTGATTTTTTGGAGTGAACGGAAGATCCACACCCGCCAATTCATACATCTTCGTCGCAAACTTGGTGTACAGCTTGTCAGAGAGCTTGATCTCTTCAAAGTCATACAACGCTGACGTTGCTTCGGTATTCACTTTTTTTACAGCACTCATGCAGCCGCCACATCTCTATTTCTAGCAATATTATTAACCAACGCACTTGGATCAAGAATAAGAACTGTACGACCATCACCGAGGATTGCTGCTCCTGCCACCTCAGGGATTTGCACTCCTGTCGTAATTGGTTTTACGACCACCTGTGCTTGTCCTAAAACATCATCTACAGGGAAAGCCATCTGACCGGTCATAGACTCAATAACAACAAGCATGGTCTCTTCACGGCGAGCACTCAATGAGGTTTCGCTGCGCTTTACTAACATGTCGTCTTTTTTATTGAGTTTCCAGTTGATAGAGCCCAAAGTTTTCGACACATCAATCACTGGCAACAAGAGTCCACGGATGCTTGCCACTTTTCCGGCATTAGAAACATTCGTGTAGTCCTTAGGTTGTACTCTAACGATTTCACGGATTGAATGGATTGGCAGAATATAGCGGGCGCCATCCAAAGCCACGATGATACCATCGGTAATTGCCGTGCTGAGAGGAATCGTCAGACGGAAAGTCGTTCCCACTCCAGATTTAGACATGATATTGATTTTACCATTGATCTTATCCAAGTTTGATTTCACGACATCCAAACCAACGCCACGGCCGGAAAGATCAGAAATCTTATCTGCAGTCGAGAATCCCGGTTGGAAAATATATTGGAAGACAGTTTCGTCTGGAATTGTCGCTGGGTCTACCCCCTGAGGCACCAATCCTCTTTCAATCGCTTTGCCCAATACTTTTTCACGGTTAATACCACCACCGTCATCGATAATTTCGATGACAACGTTACCGCCATTTTGCTTCGCCGACACTGTGACTTTCGCCGTCGCAGGTTTGCCGCGTTGTTGACGGGTCTCTCTTTTCTCAATCCCGTGATCCATAGAGTTACGAACCAAGTGAACGAGAGGATCGCCAAGAAGTTCAAAGACTGTTCTTTCAACCTCTGTCTCTTCACCCACCAATTGCAAATCGACAGGCTTATCCAAAGTCAAAGAAACGTCGCGCACGATACGTTGAATTTTAATGAACATAGATTTAAGCGGGGTCATACGAATGCTCAAAGTTTTTTCGTACAATTCACGCACAGCCTTATCGAGTTGGTCCACGATAGCTTCAAGACGAAGATTGACTCCGCTGCGAACCGTTTCATCGTGCACCAGCTGATTTTTCAAGACAACCAACTCACCGACGGCATCAAGAACTGAGTCAACGCGACCTGTATCAACTTTGATAGCGCTGGCTGCTGGTTTGCTTGGGCCCTTCGGTCCACCGCCATCGCCCGCCGCTTTGGGAGGAGTCGGCGCTGCAGCCTTCGGAACAACTTTCAATGCGACAGGGGCAACGGGTGCCGCCACAACTGGCGCAGCTTTTTCTTCCATTTCAACAACAGGCTCTGGAGCCGGTGCCACATGCAAAGCCGGAGCAGGAGCAGCCGCAGCCGCTTCTTGAGCTCGGAACTCTGCCTGATCTTCAGGAGATAATCCCGCAAGCAACTCTGCAAGCAGTTCATGGTTTGTGAAGTCTTCCTCTGGCGGAGCGGAAGCGGAAACTGCTTCTGCTGCCGGAGTCACGGCAAAGAAATCATCGGGCGCTTGCTCTTTGACTTCTTCACTGACCGGAGTCACTTCTTCCGGCTCGTGATGTTTTTTCTTTTTACCAGAAAGTGATTCTGTAATTTCAATCAATTGAGCTTTCAAAGCGGAAGTGTCCCATGGGCCACCCTGTCCTTGTTGCAAAGCCGCGATGCGATTTTTCAATTCATCGCCCGACACAAGCAAGAGTGAAATGGCATTTGGATTCACCAACTCGGGCCGCGAACGAAGAAGATCCAAAAGATCCTCCATCACGTGGGCAAACTTTGCGAGATCCATCAAACCCACAGCTGCTGCACCACCCTTTACGGAATGGGCCACACGGAAGATATCTGTTAAGTCTTTTGCAGGTTCTTGACTGGTTTCCAATTTGATCATCGACTCTTCATATTGTTCCAACATGAAGGCTGATTCGTTGAGGAAATCTGACTGCAGTTCTTCGAAAAAGGAATTGTCACCGCTCATTACTATGCTCCGTGAATGCTTTTAAGTGCTTTTAATCATTAAAAGTATCGGCCTTTAGACGTCAGACCTATTTCCTTCCTTAGTCTAGAGAAGCGCCATTTAATGGTGAACTAGTCCTTTGGTACCCTTCCTTGCAAAGGAATTATAAAAAGCAATCGGTTCGTCGAGCCGTGTTTCATTCTGAGTCGGACATGGGGGACTTAACTAAAAATTAACAACTTCGCAAATATCTCTTAAGTCCCCCTGATTTTCGCACGAAAAGAATGTGTATTCCATTTTTTCCACTGTGAAAGGCAATAACATATGAGCGATTTATCTATGAAAGCTAAGCCGGGCCAATACCTCACCTTCCAATTGATGTCTGAGCAATACGGTGTCGCTATCGAAACCGTACGCGAAATCAATCAGTTTGGTGAAATCACACCTGTTCCGCGCACACCTGACTACGTAAAGGGTGTTATGAATCTGCGTGGTAAAATCATTCCTGTTGTAAATCTTCGTATCAAGTTTGGTATGGATTCTCAGGATACGACTCGCGACACATGCATCATTGTGATCGACACTGAAATCGGTCAAGTGGGTATGATCGTAGACTCTGTTAAAGAGGTCGTAGATCTTCAAGAAAATCAAATCGAGCCTTCTCCAGTGCTTGGCAACGAAAACGCTATGTCTTTCGTACGCGGCATGGGTAAAGTCGACAACAAAGTCGTGATCTTGGTGGACATCGTATCTGCATTCTCTGCAGATCAAATGGGTGTTATGGCCAACTTCTCTCACAATGAAGAAGCAAAAGCCGCTTAAGGTACCTGCTTCCTTTTGATTTAAAAAAGTACAAAAAAGGCGCTGTTCTTCTTAGAACAACGCCTTTTTTTATTTTTCAGCTTAAGCAAATTTATATGCCGATTGGATCACGCCAAATTGAGGACTTCCCCGACTTCCTGTGTTCTTTTTTGAACGAAAAGGAAGCAGGTACCTTTTAAAGAGCGGCGGTTACGATCGCTGAGGCATCAACTTTGTGTTTCTTATAAAGCTCAAGAGCTGTGTAAGAGCTTTGGCCAAACTCCCCGTGCACGCCCAGTGATTTCAATTTGATCTCAACCCCAGCTTGCAAAAGCGCATGAGCCAGCATTTGGCCGAAGCCACCAATTACTTGGTGATCTTCGACAGTCACCAGACGGCCTTGAGTTTTTGCCAAAGTGGTTTTGAAAGTGGCAACGTCGACATGATTGACGTTTGCACAGTTCACAACAACGGCACCCACACCTTGAGTTTCCAGTTGCTTCGCGGCTTCCAATGCTTGTGGCACCAACGAACCCGTCGTCGCAATCGTCACAGACTTCGCTTTGCCCGCAGTTGTATCAGCAAGCACCTGCGCTTTTTTCAAGTCATAAGCGGTACCGGCAACATAAGTCTTAGGGAAGTTTTCACGCCCCAAGAAAAAGATAGAGCTGTTCGGAACTTTTCCAGCTTTGCGATCTTTCGCAAAGTTTTCAAGAACCGTAAACATCAAAGCATCTGCTTCTTCGCTGCAAGACAATGAGTAAACATCAACATGCGGAATGGATGAAACCATCGCCATATAGCTCAAAGCCTGGTGAGAAGCACCATCAGCAGCATCTTGGAAACCAGTATGAGAGAAAACCGCAACAATCGGAGCTTCCGACAAAGCACCCATCGTCAAAGGCAAAGCGCCTTTAGTCACACCAAATTGCGCAAAAGTATCCACAACAGGGATATAGCCCAATTTTGAAAGACCCGCCGCCGCTGAAACCATGTTGCTTTCCGCAACACCGACATCGAATGAATCCTGTGGGAATTCTTTTCTAAATCCAGCAACCCCTGTAGAGCCAGGAAGATCTGAAGTCACAGACAAAACTGGCAAGCCCGCTTTACGCGCGCGAACCATCGCAGAAGAAATACCTGTTTGAATTTTCTCGCCAGAATCTTTCACAGCTTTGGCTTTAATGTCCGCTTCCCACTTGTTGAGTTCATCAATCCAAGTGTTGTAAACAGCCGGCAAAGCTTCGCCTCCGTAAATTTCAGACAAGAAAGCAGGTAATTCAGAAGGAGATTTCAGAGGAAAACCATGACCACCCGAAGCCGACTCTGCCGTTTTCTTGGTTCCAATTCCCTTAATTGTTTTTGCCCAGATCGCCACTGGAACTTTAGGATTTGCTTTCGCAGACTCAACCGCCTCTGCAATCGCATCGAAACATTTTTGCAAATTGTTTCCATCCGCCAAGGTGATGATCTTCCAACCCAACGCCTTCAAAGATTCGAAGCTTGGATTCATAGAGAATGATTCCTGATCAATACGACCAGAAAGTTTTGTATTGTTATCGCTGATGAGCAAAACGTAAGGAGCCAGTTTGCCGGCTTGAGCAAGACCCGGAATAGCTGCGTAGGCTTCCTTCGCTTCGCCTTCCATGCTGGCACCGTCAGAAATCGCTGTGATCGTCACTCGGTTTTTGCCAGAGAACGCTTCTCCCATTGCCAAACCTTGAGTTTGTGGAAAAGCAGAACCCAACGGACCGTTAGAGACAAAAACGCCTTCTGGGAAACAGTGAACTTCACCGTGACCAGTCAAACCACTCTCGATCGAACGGAATTTTTTCAACGAATCAATCGTCAATCCTGCCATGTTGTAATTTGCTTTCAAAGCATACAAACCATTTTCGCAGTGACCGGCATCGTTGACGATATGGAAAAGGTCGAACCATTGCTTCTTCTCGCGTGTTGCCACATCGAAAACAAAACCGTGCAACGCGGACATCAATTCCGCGAAGGCCGCAGGACCACCGTAATGGGAAGCAGCGCCACCCAAGACAGCATTCATATCCATCAAAGAAACCAGAGCACGTGTTGAGCGTGGATCTGCCACTGGAATGGAACGTCCGTCTTTGCTTTTTACAAAGCTTTTAAATTGAGGTTCTTGAGAAGGATTGCCCGCGAGTTTTGTTTTGATTTGAATAGGTTCTGTCATAGGGTTATGTTTTACTTCCCAAGACGAGGAACTTCAAATGCAAAAACTGTTTTCCCAGAACATTCGCGATCTTTTGAAAGTCGAGCTGCACAGGCATTTGGACTGCTCAGTGCGTTGGAGCACTCTGGTTGAATTGGCCCCCCAAGTTGGCATCCAGCTGGCCCCAACTTCGCAAGGCCAAAAGGACCAGTTCCTTATCACAAAACCCATGAAAGACCTGGGTTCTGTGCTCGGCAAATTTCTCAACGCACAAAAAGTTTTAGCCAGCGAAGAAATACTCACGCGTATTGCATTTGAAGCCTGCGAAGATGCTTACAACGATGGAATCCGTCTTTTGGAGCTTCGTTACGCACCCACCTTCATCGCAGATGGCCACGCCTCACTCGACTTCGAGAAGATTCATCGCTCCCTGACAAAAGGTGTCGACATGGCAAAAAAGAAATTTGCCATGGCTGTAGGAATGATCTGCATTGTTCAGCGGGTAAAACCTTACAACATTGCGGAAAAGGTTGTGGATTTCGCTATCGATCACAAAGACAGCTTCATTGCTTTGGACTTGGCAGATAATGAAGAAGGCTTTGATCCGAAAGCCTTTGCACCTCTCTTCCAAAAAGCCAAGAAAGCCGGCCTTCACATCACTGTGCATTCCGGCGAAACACCCAATGATCTGGCTGCGTCCTGGGTCAAAGACTCCGTTGAAATTTTAGGGGCCGAACGCATCGGCCACGGCATTCAAATTGTCAGAGATTTAAATATTCTTAATTTCGTGCGCGATCATAAGATTCCTCTGGAAGTATGCCCGATCAGCAACTATCTCACCCAGTCTTTTGAAACATACGAAGCGCATCCAATTCGCAATCTCGTCAACAGCGGTGTCCTGGTCACCATCAACTCGGATGACCCTGGTGTCTTTGCAACCACCCTCAGCGATGACTATGAAGTTCTTCACCGCGTGCATAACTTCAGCGAAGAGGACTTCCGTCGCTGCAACCAGATTGCCTTCAACGCGAGTTTTATTTCCGACCAGGAAAAAGCTCGATTCAAACAGGACTTCTTCAATCATGGCTAACAAATCGTGGACTGAAATTGGCGAAGAAATATTGCACATGATGCGTGAAGATCAGGCGGTGCGCGATGCCCTCGCCGAGACCGGCGAGCTTTTTCACGGCTATCATCCGGCGATGGAGAAAATTCATCTGAAGAATGCGCACAAATTGAAAGAGATCATCGACGAGAAGGGCTTCCCCACCACCGACGTGGTCAGCAAAGAAGTCTGCACCGCCGCGATAAAAATAGTTCTTCACGCAATCAGCCTGCCTGAATTTATGCGGGCCCAGGAAGTTATTTTGCAAGATCTGGCCAAGGCCAACAAGGTCCCCAAAATGTACGTCGCGACCCTCATTGATCGCATTCGTTTTTACGAGGGCCGAAAGCAAGTCTACGCGACCAACGCCGACTGGGATGAAAACGGAATACTGCGTATCACCGATGTTGAAGATGAAGAAAATTTAAATAAACGCCGAGCCGCCATGGACTTGGATCCCATTGAAAGCCTGGTCATCACTCCCCTTACCGGCGAATACCATCCACCGAACCCCCAGAAGCGCTATCAAGAATATCTGGAGTGGACCCATAAAGTTGGATGGCGCACTAAATAGTAAATCGATTTTGAATCAAACCTGTGAAAGGAAATTTATGACCGCAACTCTTCGCGAATTCTATCCACCCATTGAGCCGTACAACAAAGGCTTCCTCAAAGTTTCAGAGCTTCATAATTTATACTATGAAGAAGTTGGCAATCCCCAAGGCAAACCCGTGGTTTTCTTGCACGGCGGGCCCGGCGGCGGAGTGGCTCCAGATCACCGCAGATTTTTCGATCCTAAAATATATCGCATCGTCTTGTTCGATCAACGCGGTTCAGGACAATCCACTCCCTGTGCAGAGCTTCGTGAAAATACGACTTGGGATCTCGTCAAGGACACGGAAACCATTCGTGAGTTTTTGAAAATCGACAAATGGGTTGTTTTCGGCGGCAGTTGGGGTTCGACATTGGCATTGGCCTATGCAATCACTCATCCGGACAGAGTGAAAGCCCTCGTCTTGCGTGGAATTTTCCTGTGCCGTCCATCAGAAATTAAATGGTTTTATCAGGAAGGTGCTTCGCAAATTTTCCCTGATGTCTGGGATGAATACTTAAAACCAATTCCTGAAAATGAACGTCATGATCTAGTCAGCGCCTACTACAAACGCCTCACACATCACGATGCCCACATCCGTTTGGAAGCTGCGACGGCGTGGAGTAAATGGGAAGCGGCAACTTCTCGTTTGTATATGGATCCAAGTGCTGTTGATGAATTCGATGATCCTGATTTTGCGTTGAGCTTTGCGCGTATTGAGTGTCACTACTTCACTAATAACGCTTTCTTTAAGACCAACAATTGGCTTCTTGAGAATGTCGATAAGATTCGCCACATCCCTGGATTCATCGTTCAGGGTCGTTACGATGTGGTGTGCCCGGCGAAGTCAGCTTGGGAACTTCATAAGGCATGGCCAGAAGCAAAATTTACAATCATCGCAGATTCCGGACATGCGGCTGCGGAGCCCGGAACTCGCTCAGCTCTAATAGAAGCGACAGACGCCTGCAGATCCCTGTAAGAACTTCATGAATAAGCGCTCTTTCGAGAGCGCTTATATCAGGCATAAGTATTAATTTGTTGTAAACCGGTGCCAAATTGGGTTTATTCACTTCACGCACCGCGCATCGCGATGCAGCACTATCCGGGGGGATTAAGTGGGACTGAATAAAAGTCTGATCGTAGGGGTTCTTTCAACACTTTCTTTCGCTGCCTGCACTCCACAAAACAGCGAAACTTCACAGCTTCAAACTTCCAACTCACAACTTGATTCGTCAGCAATTATTGACGGCAAACTAGTTGCCCCTAACGAGGCGATCGCAAAAAGCATCGTCGCAATTTACTCTCAAAATGACGATGAAAACGGCGGAGCGATCTGCACAGGATCTCTTCTTCCAGGAAACCTGGTTCTAACGGCTGCTCACTGTGTAGATAAATACATGACAATCATTTTTGCTCCAGATATCGACTCAGCTTCTGAAAGCCAATCTCGTCCTGTCGATGCGGCGCAAGTTTCTCCATACTGGGCAACTCGTCAGACTGCTCAGAAAGATCAAGGCGATATCGCGCTTATACACTTCCAAGGAAGTGTTCCAAAAGGCTTCGTTCCGGCGACTTTCCTGACTGACATGTCTGCACTTAAAAATGGAACTACGGTTTTACTTGCAGGTTACGGCACAAATAAAGTTGTCCAAACACCGATTGATAAAAACACTTACCCTGATTTGATCAATGCGATTCAAACCGGCAAAGTGGTTTGTGATGATCCAATGAACCTTACAAATTGTGCTGAAGTGGCAATGCCTGGATCTGGCGTTCTTCGCAAAACTGCAGTGAAAATTGCCGACAACAAACACGGCATGACAGAGGTTCTTTTGGACCAAACTTCAGGTACTGGCGCTTGTCACGGTGACTCTGGCGGCCCAGCTTATGTTGCCATCAAAGGTAAATTGTACCTTTGGGGTGTTACAAGCCGCGGAGCCAATGACCCAAGAAATGACTGTTCTAAAAATGCAGTCTACACAAACGCTTACGCTTACAAAGTATGGATCAGCCAAACTGCTAAAAAAATGGTCACATCTTTGACGGATCCAAACAGACTTAACAATGTTGCAACAAACGGCAACTAGTTAGTTCCCAAACTGTTAAGAAGACTTTTCAATACTCAAAGGGCTGCTACTCAACTAGCAGCCCTTTTGTTATTTCCATACCCATGAAAACGAATTTGTTGTTAGTCGGCTCTTTAGTCGTTTTTATTCTTTGTGGTTGCCAAAAAAATAGCAGCCCTGTTACGGCATTGAATGCACAAAGTAGTGCTATCGTTGGCGGAACAGAAACAGATACCAACAATATAGCTGGTCGCACAGTTGCCTTTCTGTATGACGGCAGCACAAAAATGTCCTGCACCGGCACCCTGATTTCAGAAAATCTTATTCTCACAGCTGCTCACTGCATCGGCCCCAACAAGAAGGGCATCACGATCGCTTTCGGAAATAATCCTGTGATGGGACCTTATGATTTGCGCAACAGTGACGACATCGTGGTTCACGATCGCTACAATAAGGCGGGGGCAGAAGAACGCAATGACTTGGCACTGGTCAGTTTCAAAGGAAATTTACCGAATGGATTTTTCCCTGCCCGCCTGCCAACAAAATCCAATCTCAATATTCAGCCTCAGCAACTCTTTCTGGCTTTGGGCTATGGCCGAATTACCGGCAAAAAAGCCTCTGCCGAAGGTGATATTCAAGGCGCCGGCCAACTCCGCCATGTCGGGCTTCAAGTCGACAGTGTAAGCGCAGACAAAAAGCAGTTCCGTGTTGATCAAAGCTCTGGTGTCGGAATTTGCAACGGCGACTCTGGCGGTCCCGCGCTGATAAAAAGTCAAAGTGACTACTATGTTGTAGGCATTGCCTCTGCAATGCTATGGACGGTCCCTAAAGAGTTGAGCGGCGACGAAAAGGAAAACTATCTCGAGCAGAAAGACTTCTGCACCGAGAAGTCGATTTATATCAATGTCTCTGAATATCTTCCGTGGATCAGCGAAGCCTCAAAGCAATTGCTGAATAAGTGATTTAATTTTCTCTGCCAGATCCTTGGGGCGATCGAAAAGAACTCGATGTGATGCTTCAGGGATCAATTCCACCCTCAGATTGCCGATATCTCGTCTGAGTTGTTCTGCCAAGGCCACGAATTTCTCATCGCGCTCCCCCACTGCAAAACAAATCTTAGAAGAAAGCTCCTGAAGCAAAGGGCGCATGTTTTTCTGTTGAGCCAGGGACCAGTTCGTCAAAGCCAAACCCAGAGCCTCGCGTGAATATTCTTTTTCAATACGCTGAGGTTCTTCCTCGCCTCCGCCAAAAACCGGTTGCGCATTCCAATTGCGTAAAAGAGTTTCCCACGAAGATTTCAAAAATTCCTCCGCCCAATAGGAGTCATTCATCCAGCGCAAGCGGCGGTCTTCAGAGCTCGGATCAAAAGCTTTGAGAGGATCATTGAAACCGGGATTCGTAGAAATCAAAATCGTTTTATACCAAAGTGCTGGCTTCTGTTCGAGAGCGTGCAAAGCGAGACGGCCTCCCAGAGAGTATCCAACCAACACGTTGCGATCTGTGCCGTTGGTCTCCATCTGCACCCAGCGATTGAAATTCTGAGCCCAGCTTGTGAAATTATGATTGGGATTTAGATTCTTCTCTTTGAAATAGTCGGGCGTATAGATCGTCAAACGATCACTCTTTGGTAAGGCTGCTTTCACAGCCTCCCAGTCAGTGGGTCTTCCTAAGAACCCGTGAAGAAAGAAAAGATTTACTCTTTCCACAGAGCTTCCAGCTCCTTCCAAAAATCCTGCGTTTGTTGCGCATTCGGCAAAAGTTCGATGATCTGTTTATCAGCCAACTCAGTTGTTACTGGAATATTATGCCACTGCTGATAAGACCAATTCCACATCTTTGCCCAAGATTCGAAAGAAATCTGGTGTTTGTTTATGAAAATCTCTTTTTTGAACATGCGAGAGAAGATTTGTCCCCCACCATTGTTGATAACGACAATACGGAACTTCTGAGCATCGACCTGAGAAGTGACCCAAAGTGCCGATAAATCATACATTGCTGTCAAATCCCCAACAAGGCACCAATTTTCAGTCTCTGGATGAGCCCAGCCCATGAACGTCGAGATCTGTCCGTCGATACCATTTGCTCCGCGATTCGCAGCTACACGCAAAGGAGGCGAATCCTGATCTGCACAAGAATCCCACTCACGAATCGGTAGTGAATTTCCAAGATACACAGAGCTTTTTTTCATTTTCTTCGACAAAGAATAAATCATACCCTGCTCAGACTCAGGATATTTCATCAGCAAAGCTCTGACTTTGGCTGCTTGGGCAGCATCATCAAAATTCACTTTTACATTTTCATGTTGCTTCGAGGTGAACTCCACCTGACTTAGCAAATCCAATGAATTAACGTGTTGGACTTCACGACTTAAACCCGTGTAGTGATTAAAGCTGACCGAGAAAACCGGGATTTTTCTATATTTATCTTCAAGATCGCGCCACAAACGCACCGTAGGAACGCCACCGATGCGCAAGATGGAATCGCACTCCCCAGATTGCAGAATTCGGTGAATCATCTGTTCTCCGGATTGAATCAAAATATCCTGAAGCTCTGGATGCCCACGAAGACTTGAGATGCCTTCCGCATAAACTGGCGCTTTGTATTGTTTCAAAAACTCCAAAACGGTGCCATAAGCTTTTTCTGGAAGAATCCCCACGATCACCAAAGGTTTGTGAGTATTCAAGAAAGTTTCCATCTCTTTCAAAGTTCCAAGTGGAGTCTGTCCTGGAAGCTTGGTGCGCTCTGCGACTGCTGGAATCTTAATTTGCGGAACCGGCCCATCAATCAAAGGCTCTTCAAAACTGACGTTGACGTGAATTGGTTTTTTCCATGAAAGACTTTTGAAAGAAAGATGCGAATTCTCTGCATCCAGATCCAAAGCCACTTCATTGTAGTATGAAAAAATCCCAACTTGCTCTATCGTTTGCGGAGCCCCACTGCCACGATAGTGCTTCGGACGATCCGCAGTAATCATGATCAATGGCAAAGATGAATAAGTGCCCTCAACTGCAGCTGGCAAAAGCTCTGCAACGGCAGTTCCAGAGGTTGTGAAGATTGCGACCGGACGACGACTGCTGGCGATTCGCCCCAAGGCAAAGAAAGCTGCAGAACGCTCTTCAAAGAACGTATAAACTTTAAGATTTTTATTCTCGTCAAGAATATGCACCAAGGGACTGTTTCGAGCTCCAGCACATAAAACAAATTCGCGAACTCCAGTGTCCACTAACTCCTGAATGACCTTTGCTGCAAGTTCCATATTTGTCATAATTCAAGCCCCAAAATCTTTTTCACTGATAAACGTTTTTGAAAGAGTTCTCGCCACTCGCGATCCAATTCACTGGCAGCAACAACGCCGCACCCTGAACCAATCATGGCTTCCTCGCTATTCCACTGTAAATTTCGAATGCCGACAAGACACAGAGCCTTATTCTGGTCGAAAAAGGCGAATGGACCTCCGAATCCTCGGCGTCCCTCTTGACCTGGGTACTCGGCCATCCACTTGTAACCCGCAGAACGTGGGGCCACTCCCAATGCTGGAGTCGGATGAAGCTCTTCAGTCAGTTTCCTGAAATTGGGCGTTGCATGACATTTCACCACAAAGTCTGTTTTGAGATGGAACAAAGTCGGAAGCTCTAAAATCTTTGGGCCCTCTGTTTTCACAGATCCCCATTTTGCCAAACGACTTTTTAGATCCTCAACAACCAAGCCATGCTCTTGCATTTCTTTCGGATCTTTAAGCAAGGATTCACGTTCTGTGCTTTCACTTTTTGGACACGTGCCTGCCAAGGCCATGGTTTTCAAAATTCCGAAATCAAAATCGAACAACACCTCGGGAGTCGCCCCCAGCACGCCTTCGCCGTTTTGCCAGAACCCATAGACATGCAAAGTCTCAGGCGCTTTGCTTAGATTGAAAATCATCTGCGCGAGGTCATGGGGACTCACTGTTTGTGCAGTTCGCGCAAACACCGCCGGAACTGCTTTTTGAATTTCACCATCTTTGATTTTTGCAAGCATGCTAATTAAGGCCGTCGCGAAGTGCTCTTGCAGAGGCTCACGCCATGGCGCCTTGCCTAGGATTTTGCTTTGGGGGCCGTCACTCACTGCATTCGCGCGCAAATAACTCTCGCAAATCTGCTGAATGTCAGAGCTCTTTAGTTCGTACGTGACAGTTCCTTGAAAAAGGGGCTTGCCTTCGAGTTCATAAAAATCGGGCCAAAATACTGAAATCTCTGATGAATTAGCTGACGAATTGGCATTTTTTACAGGTTCAAATGGGCCTTCAATGAGGATCCATTGGCCCTCATGTCGCAAGAGGGCCCCTGACCGTAAAAAGTTTGTAAAGCTTTGAAGCGTTATGCTATTCTGCCGATCCACAATAAGCCCTCAATTTCTGGGTGAACAGAAGAAGTTCGTAGTATGGAAATTCAAACTATGCAAACAAGTCCCTCAACCCAAATAGTCAATATTGGCGGGTTTGATATCGGTGGTCCCAACTTCACAGTGATCGCTGGTCCATGCTCTATCGAAAGCCCTGCGCAATTCATGGAAACGGCCAACGGAGTCAAGGCATCCGGTGCTCACTTACTTCGTGGTGGTATTTGGAAAATGAGAACCTCATCCAAAGACTTCCAAGGATTGGGTTCCGCTGCATTCGATTTCGTTAAGAACGTCTGCAAAGAGACCAACATGAGCCTTGTCTCTGAAGTGACTGACATCCGTCAAATCGAAGAAATCTACGATCTGGTAGAGTGCTTCCAAGTCGGTTCACGCAGCATGCAAAACTATGAATTGCTTCGTGAGCTGGGCAAACAAAGAAAACCAGTTCTTTTGAAACGCGGTTTATCTGCTTACATCAACGAATGGATCAAAGCTGCTGAGTACATCACCAATGGTGGCAATCAAAACGTCATCCTTTGCGAGCGCGGTATCCGTACTTTTGAAACTGCGACTCGTAACACGTTGGATTTAAATGCTGTTGCTTACGCAAAAAGAAATACAAATCTTCCGGTGATCGTGGATCCTTCTCATGCAGTGGGTATTCGCGCTTTGGTTCCTGATCTGGCTTGTGCTGCAGCCGCGGTAGGAGCTGACGGAATCATCGTTGAAGTTCATCCTCGTCCCGCAGAAGCTCTTTCTGATGGCATGCAAGCTCTTACGTTGAGCGACTTCAGCGCGATGATGAAAAAACTTGATAAAATTCTGACAGCAATCGACAGACCTCTTCACAAGGTGACTGAACATGCCCACTAATCATTCTCCAAATCCTGAAATCATTCGTTCTATGTTCTCCAAAGTTGCGGCGAACTATGACAAAGGAAACAACGTTCTTTCTATGGGTGTGCATCACCTCTGGAGAAAGAAACTTGTTAAGTACGCAGGCGCAAAACCTGGCGACAAGGTTTTGGATTGCGCGACAGGCACCGGCGACCTGGCGATTGAATTCAAGAAAACAGTGGGCAATAACGGCGCTGTGATCGGTACCGATTTCTGCGCAGAGATGTTGATTCCGGCTCCAGGCAAAGCCAAAGAGCGTGGCCTTGAGATTCAATTCGAACAAGCTGACGTGACTCAACTTCAGTACACTGACAAGACTTTTGATGTTTCCAGCATCTCTTTCGGCATTCGCAATGTGAGCGATCCCGTGCAAGCTTTGCGCGAAATGGGTCGTGTGACGAAGTCTGGCGGCAAAGTGATGGTCCTTGAATTTGGACAGGTCAGCATTCCTGTGTTCGGTCCACTTTACAATTTCTATTCTCAAAACATCCTGCCTAAAATCGGCGGTCTCGTAACGGGCCAAAAAGATGCTTACGAGTATTTGCAGAAATCTTCTGCGGCCTTCCCCTGCAAAGACGGCTTCGTAGATTTGATGAAAGAAAGCGGTCAGTTCTCAAAGATGGAATACATCTCTCTAACTGGCGGCATCGCTTACATCTACAAAGGCACTGTTAAATAATCGACTAAGTAATCGATATAGATCTCCAAAATTATGATTCCCCAAAGCACCCCTAAAAAGGTGCTTTTTTTTACGAAAAAGGATCTCAGCAAGGGCAAATGCAAGGCGCGAGGAGAAGCCGCACTAGAAGTACGGCGCCGACGAGTAACGCAGTCAGTTGCCCTTGATGAGATTCTTTTTTTAGTCCCACCAGTAGAAGACGTAGCCGCAGATGACTAGGCCGATCACCCAGTTCATCAAGGCACTGGCAATAAAATACGGGTAAATCATCAGGACAACGCCCGAGTAGATATTGCGGCGATTTTCATTTCTTTTTCCGTGACGGAAAAGCCAAAGACCGATGGAGCTAAAGAGAAGACCGGCGACAATAGCCCAAACACTGAAGTTCAGATCTATTGGCAAATTATCCAGAGATATGGGTAGGTTTGATAAGTCTTCCACTCACTTTATTGTAGGGCTTGTCCATAGACAGTCAATGGGCCTAGTCCTCGCTAAGCAATCATCCTAAAGAACCATGGTGCAGGACCTACGAGTGGCGCCATTCCTTTGAGGACTTCAATGACGTCCATCCAATCATAAGTGAGCTGCTGCTGAACGATGATGATATGAGAGCCATCGGGAAGAATGTAAATGCTTTGAGGTTTTTCTTTTTGAACTTGCGGTTCTTGTGGCTGCGGAGGTGGAGGCTGAGGCACTTGTTTCCGTGTAGGACATCCCCACAAAGACACAAGGCAAATAAAAAGGAGAAAATAAGAGGACCTTTTCATGGCTCTTATTTTCTCCCCGTTGAGTGCGGCTGGCTATGTGTTTTAAGACAGCCCTAACGTACAGAGTCCTAGTAGTGCCAAGGGAATTTAGAGAAGTCTTTAGGACGTTTCTCTACGAAGGAATTGCGACCTTCGACTGCTTCTTCAGTACCATAGGCAAGACGAGTTGCCTCACCGGCAAACAATTGCTGACCAACGAGACCGTCATCAACCATGTTGAAGCCATATTTGAGCATTCTCATAGCTGTTGGGCTCTTCGAATTCATTTCCTTCGCCCATTCCAAGGCGACTTTTTCCAAATCTTTATGAGGAATCACGGCATTCACCATCCCCATATCAAAAGCTTCCTGCGCAGAGTAGTTGCGCCCCAAGAAGAAGATTTCACGAGCACGTTTTTGTCCCACCATTTTTGCCAGATAAGCCGAGCCATAACCGCTGTCGAAGCTGGCCACATCAGGATCTGTCTGTTTAAAGATCGCATGCTCTTGGCTGGCCAAGGTAAGATCACAAACAACATGCAGCGAATGCCCGCCACCCACGGACCAACCCGGAACCACGGCCACAACCACCTTCGGCATAAAGCGAATCAAACGCTGAACTTCCAGAATATGCAAACGACCCAAACGAGCCAGGTCCGCCTTGCCAACAGCTTCTTTATCTTCGTACTTGTAGCCATCTTTACCGCGAATGCGTTGATCGCCCCCTGAACAGAAAGCCCAGCCACCGTCTTTGGGTGAAGGACCATTGCCCGTGATAAGAACAACCCCTACATCCGGAGTGACGCGAGCATGCTCCAAGGCCGTATAAAGTTCATCCACGGTTTGCGGTCTAAAGGCATTGCGCACTTCCGGTCTGTTAAAGGCAATGCGAACGGTGCCCTGATCTTTGGCGCGGTGATATGTAATATCTTGAAATTTAAAACCAGGAACTTCAGTCCACCACTCAGGATTAAAAATATCGGAAACCATCTGAACTCCTCAATTATGGCTCAATTAACAGCTAATTATATTCTATCGGTTTTAGACCACAAATAGTGGTCTGCCAACACGAGCCATGTCATGGCCTCGAGAACCGGAATGGCACGCGTGACGATGCAGGGATCGTGACGGCCTTTTTTTGCGACATCCAAAATCGAACTGGTGGGCTTAAAAGAAACTCTGAGAAGAATGGACTCCCCTGTCGATATTCCCCCGCGAATCCCGCCATAAGCTTCTTGCGAACCCTGATGAAACGAAGTTCCCTGCACCGCTGCGGATTCAAAACCCAAACCCAATTCAAAACCGTTGGCGGCACCCACACTCAAGAAAGCCTGGGCTAAATCCGATTTCAATTTATGAAATACCGGCTGTCCCAAATTTGCGGGAGGATTTTGCACCAAGATCTCGGCCACTCCGCCATAACTTTCACCTGACTCTTGAGCTTTTTTTAGCATTTCCGCAATTTCATTGTGACGAACAGAGGGAAAACGCGCCTGATAGGAATCAATATGATTTTGCGTCACACGAACACGTTCGTCGGGCGTCAATTCGTAAGAACCAATCTGAGAGGCGTAACCAATGACTTTTGTTGGTGCACTTACATGCGCCATCATCATTTGCGCCACTGATCCGGCCATCACACGTGAAACTGTTTCTCGGCCTGAAGAACGACCGCCACCGCGATGATCACTGTGACCGAATTTATTCTTCCACATATCATCAGCATGCCCTGCTCGCGGTGCCTTCTGAATTTGTGCATAGTCTTCGGAACGCGCATCTTGATTTCTCACGATCATCGCAATCGGTGTTCCCAGGGTTTTTCCCTCGAAGACTCCGCTCAATACTTCTGCGGCATCGGTCTCCGCTCTGCCAGAAACGACTTGCCCGACAACTTGCCCAGCTCCGGCCCCATGATGGCCCGGCCTGCGACGCTCAAGTTCCTTCTTCAGAAGTGCCTCATCAAATGTGACTCCCGCTGGACAACCATCAATCAATACGCCTAAAGCAGTTCCATGGCTTTCACCAAAAGAGGTGATCACAAAACGGGAACCAAATTGATTTGCACTCATAGATCATCCTCGCATTTTTGCCAGAAAACTCTTTGCAATTGAGCCTGGGCGATAAACATCGTCAAACCTGACTGGTAGTTAGCCCCACTGAGTTGCGCATATTCACGCCCCATGGAGTCTTCTTTATAATTTAAATCATAAACCATCGCAGGATCCCACTCTTTCGGAGGAAGAACTGTTTCCGGCCCCCGCGGTGCCGCCCAAATCAAAATCTTCGGCTTAACACCTTCAAGGTCTTCTGTTCCCGGGCGCGCAGCCCCTTGTCGCGATGAAAAATAGCTCGCATGAGGCAGAGCTTTTTGAATCATGCCCAAGGTTCCGCCCCCGCCCCAGACAAAAATCTCTTTTTGCAAGGGTGCGATCATACCAACACCTTCAATAAGTTCTAAGAATCCCGCGTCGTCTGTCGAGGTCCCAACCCATTGTTGCTTTCCTTTATTGAAGTACAAAGTATTCAAGGCAAAAAGCTCTTTATGCCCACACCATTTTGCCGCTGCTTCTTTGTGAGGTGCCGTGACTGCGGCATATTGCAATCCCAGCTTCTGCAAAATGGGCATCGCTTCATCCCACTCTTCGCGCTCAATATGAACGGCAAAAACTGGAAGATTTCTTTTATGGAAGAATTCGGCATGCTCGATGGGAGTGAAACTGTGCTCAACGGGAGCCCCCAAGACTGCAGCAAAATTCACAGGATGCTGTGGAGTCATCAACCATTGAAACAAGGAAGGTTGATCACCGGCACTGCCCTCACCATCGCGCCAGAAGTTGATAAGCTGCTGATCTATCTGCAATTGACGGTACCACGCCCACCGACCATTCTCTGATCTGGGCAAGAAACTGCGATGCGATGAAACGGCCTTTTGCCATTGGTGATAAACCCAAAGTTCTGAATAGCTTTTTACAATCGGAGCAAACTTTAAATGAGCGGCCAGATTCTCATAAGACTGCAAAGCCTCAAACTCATTCATGTCGTGGCATGAAATGATCAGTTTCTCTTTTGGAACGTGATTCAGAACTTCCTCAGGGCTGCCCAGTTCAAGAGGCCAATCGATCCAGGTCGAACGAGCTAAAATTTGAGACCACTCGGGACTTGTCCAAAACTCTCTGCGATCTTTCACCTCACGGAAAGAAAACAAAAACTTCTCGCCAGGCATTTCCTGCAAGGTTTGTTGAATCCGTTCGAGAGTTAAAAAATCATCGCGCAATTCAAACAGTTCAATTCCTTTTTGTGCGAATCGATCTTTAAACATTTGCCAACGCAAAGGCTTATCATGAAGTGATGGAAGAAGCGTCAAACATCCACCTATGTGAGTCGCCGTATGAGTCAGAATGGCTTTCTCAACACCCAGTACAAAGTGATGGTTTTCAAAAAGCCCTTCCGGCATCAGATACACTTCATCAGCGACCTTCGCGTAATTCTCTTCTCTCTGCTTCGCGCGCTTTAAGAACTCTTCCAAAGGCGACATCTCAGGATTCAACCGGGGACGATTGAGGAAAATTCGTCCATCCAGATCGGTTTTACGACGCACCCAAAGTGTGCGCACTGTTTCCGGCAAAACATTGACGTCAAAGCCGGCGCCGACAAATAGATACATGTCCTTGTGAGGCTTCTGCAAAGTTTCCAGGAACAATTGGCGCTCCAGCTCACGGAAGTAGGCTTCTCCATGTTCCAGGAAAAGCTCCATGATCGTCTTGCCAATCTTCATTTCTATTTCATGATCGAGATCCACGAACTCAGCGGAGCCCGCTGGCAAGGAAACCTGCAAGCGCTTCATCAATTCCGTTTTTCCAGTTCCGCGGTGACCGATCACGACCGTAATCATGGTTGAAGTCCTATCATTTCCCAAAACTCAGGAAAGCTTTTGTTGATGGCCTGAGGCTCCTCGATCGTGATGCCGTGCCCTTTAAGTTTCATCAAAGATGCCGCCATCACCATGCGATGATCTTTATCAGGATTAAACGATACTTTTTTCACCAGCTTTTGTTGAGGATCTCCATGAATGATCATGCCATCAGGCAATATTTCATGCCGAACCCCCACAAGAGACAAAAGATCCGAGACTCTCTGAATCCGATTGGATTCTTTCTTCACCAAATGAGGAGCGTTATATAGCTTCGAAGTTCCCTCCGCCCAGCTGCACAACACAGCCAAAACCGGGAAGAGATCGGGTGACTGATACAAGTCACAATCAACAGATTTCAATATCGTGGGCTTAACAACTCTCAATGTATTTTCGGAAAGCTCAACCTCTGCGCCCATGCGCTTTAAGATATCGACAAAAACTTTGTCGGGTTGCTGACTCTGTAAAGGAAAGTTGGTAATAACACTCTCACCAGCCAAGGCCCCTGCCGCGGCCATTGTGAAGCCTGAACTTAAATCCGCTTCAATATCATACTGCAACTTTTCAATTCTTTGTCCCGCGGGAATCAAATAACCCTTGGGCGTCTTTTGATAGCGCATACCCAAATAGCGAAGCATCTTCATCGTCAAATCAAAATAGGATTCTGAAACACGATCACCGACCAGCTCGAACTCCAAATCAAAATCCAACAGCCAGGCATTCAAAACCAATGCAGATGCATACTGACTGGACTCGGAAGTATCCACAAAGATGGGGCCGCGTGGTCTTTTCCAACCTTCACTGATGACATACAACTCATTACGTTTGATATGAGTTTGCACGCCCAACTGATTTAAAAGATCCAACAAACCTTTTTGAGGCCGCTCCAACAAGCGCGTGGCCGCTTCCAGAATATGCACGCCTCGATGTCTCGAAGCTCGCAGGGCCATAAAGCGAAAAGTGGTCCCACCTTCACCGCAGTCGATGCGGCTGCGATCGCGAATGTCTTTAAGACCTTCACGCATATGGCGAACGTCATCGCATTCGGAAAAACCTCGAAGATCCAAAACAGGGAAATAACTTTGCACAATCAAAGCGCGGTTAAATACAGATTTGGATCCCGGAATGTCTCCGCGAAAGCGAAAATTACCCATTCAACTCTTCTTCTCTTTGACGACAAATCTCGACCAGAATGTCATCGACAGGAACTTCTTTAATAACCGTCTGACCGGCCTTTTTGATAAAGACGAAGCGCAATGTTTCAGATTTTGTTTTCTTCTTGTCGTTCAAAAGCAAGCGTCGGAATTCTTTGAGGACATTTGCCTTCACATCCCACAACTGATCCGCCGAGGCAGAAAGCAGATAGGCCATCACTGGCTGACGCTGCAATCTATCAAAATCTTCCCTGGCCATGATCTTCTTTTCCACACTCCAGCGAAGCGCGAATTCCAAACCGTAGTTGATAGAAATGCCGTGCGGAAGCTCATAATAGCTTTCAAGAACATGCCCAACGGTATGCCCCAGATTCAGGACATGGCGCAGACCTTTTTTTTCTTCAGGGTCTTTTTTAACGACCTTGTATTTCGCTTTAATACCCGCTTCCAAATACTTCCACAAAACTTCCGCATTCACTTCATATTCACGAGAAAGCTGAGCCCATAAAATTCCCCCTTCAATCAAGGCAATTTTCAGAAGCTCCCCGAAACCTTCAAAGGTGCGGGATGGTGGCTGTGACAACAACAAGGACTTGACCAAGACCACTTCGGTGGCTGGATAGAATGTTCCGATTTGATTTTTTGCACCGCCAACATTCAAAGCAGTCTTTCCACCGTGAGCAGAATCAATCGCGGCCAGCCAGGTGCTGGGCAAATGAATCAAGCGCACACCGCGCTTTAGAATGCTCGCAACAAATCCACCAAAGTCCCCGACGCTGCCACCACCGACGACGACGATAGTCAGCTTGCTCACAGAGGCCTTTTCACAAAGTGTGGTGATTTTAGAAATATGATCCGGAAAGAGGTCAATACTCTTCAGCCCCTCGCCCGCCTGAACAGCGTAACGCAAAGGGATCTGTTTCATCCATTTTTTGAACTCTTCCGACTTCTTAGGAAGAACCTCATCATAAATCAGAAGAAGTTCTTCACCAAGTTTCTTAGGTGCCGGAAAGTTCTGAGTAAAAAGAACTGCGCTTGGTTTCATTATTTTTCTTCTTGGAATTTGGTTTTAGCTTTTGCGTAGGATTCAGACAAAGAACCCCATGCTTTACTCATGCCGACTTTCAATTCAGCCCAGGCTTTTCCAGAACTTTTTCCAAGCTTAGAAAGATCTTTTTTCATTTCAGTTTGTTTTTTCTCAAGCTTGGCGATCTGCTCATTCATTTCTTTTTTTGCTTCGCCGGTTTTTTCGGACGCTTGTTTCTTTAGATCAGCGATCTCAGATTTTAAATCGTCAAGTTTGGATTCCATATCTTTTTGGAACTGCTCTTTTTGTTCTTTGCTGTAGTCAGCAGCCGCAGAAGCCGCTTCAGCGGTTTTCTGTTGAACTTCTTCTTTTGTGGTAGCGAGGGATGAGAAAGAAAAAGACAGGGTCACGAGCGCGATCAAAATAGCTTTCATAGCTGGTCTCCTTTAGAAGAAGACCAGTTTACATCGGAGCATTATTTTACTTCAAGAATATTGAGCTGAGACGAGTCCACCGTGACGCTTACAGGCTTTTTGCCACTGAGACTTTCTTGCAATTTCTTTTTACATACATCGAACTCAGGAAGATCTCGACGCAAATAGTAAGATCCGGTGTTTTTCTCAAAAAGGATAACCACACCATCGTCATCTTCACGGACCTTTTTGACGACGTCATAGACTGCACTTCTAGCTGATGCGGGCTTGCGTCCCACCGAAGTCTCCGAAGCTCTCGCAGACGAACCTGGCGCAACGATAATCGATGAAATTACAAATAATGAGGAAAGCATCCAGTTCATAAGTCACTCCTTGGAATGACCTCTTATCGGAATCTACGGCTTCCTCTTAATCTGTCTCATATTGAGAGCTAAAGCGACCAGTCAACCTCAGGAAGACCTTTGGATTTCAGATACGCATTGGCCCGGGAGAAGGGCTTGGTCCCAAAGAAGCCGCGATGCGCGGACAATGGCGAGGGATGCACCGATTCGATCACAAAGTGCTTTTTTCGATCCACAAAGGCGGCTTTCTTCTGGGCATAAGAACCCCAAAGGATAAACACCACGTTTTCACGTTCTTCATTCACCAGGTGAATCACCTTATCTGTGAACTCTTCCCAACCTTTGCCCTGATGAGCATTGGCCTTGCCATCTTCAACAGTTAAAACCGCATTGAGCAGAAGCACACCATGCTCTGCCCATTTTTTTAAAGAGCCACTCTTGGGTATCGCAACACCCACATCCTCTTGAAGCTCCTTAAAAATATTGCGCAAAGAGGGAGGAAAACGCACGCCATCTTGGACCGAGAAACAAAGTCCATGCGCCTGCCCTGGACCATGATAAGGATCTTGCCCCACAATGACGACCTTCACTTTATCCAAAGGGGTCAAATTCAATGCGGCAAAAAGATCATCCTCTTGTGGATAGATGACTTTTCCTTTCTTGTACTCGTCAGCCAAAAAAGTAGTGAGCTTCTTCATTGAGCTCTTCTCGAACTCAGATTGAAGCTTGGATTTCCATGATGAATGTAATTTTAGTTCAGATTCCAATTTAGTCTCACCCTGACACATGACAAAGGTCTAGGTGTGGGATTCTATTTCAATCCTATTGGTTTTCAATTTATTTTTCATGCCGAGCGGTTCTTGACCAGACAAATTTCAGCCTCATTGTTAAACTAGGTGTAAGAGGAAAAGGAGGAGCCCGATGCAGACCCTTCCAAACCCCACAATAGAACTTATCGAACAGAATCCAGATGTTAAGTCGTTCATTTACCAGCAAATTGCTGAGTTCGACGGCTTCGTCACCCCACAAACTGTAGTCGCAGTGGTCGCCAGAGATCCAAGAAAACTCGCGCTTCAATATGAAACAGAAGGACGGGAGTTTTCACGTAGCGATCTCAAAAAGCTCTACCGCATTGCGATTGTTCTCAATGAGGCTGATACAAAAATGGAGGCCGAGGGCGTTCATGAAGATATCTACCAAGCCATTAAGATGGCAAAAGACAATCTTTTGAAACAGCTCGTTGAAATCCAAGATTCTGTCATCAGTCAACAAGACAGGATCATTGAGATCAATCACTACCTGCAACATCCTGTATTGCATTAGTCCCGCACTCCGAGCAAGTCGGAGTGCAAGCAAGCTAGACATGAGCAATGAAGAGTAGCAGACTTCTGCTTTAAGGAGTTGCTCATGTCTAATCCAAATATGCCTTATCGCAACCTCGGCCGTTGCGGGCTTAAACTCAGTCAATTCTCTCTAGGTGGCTGGACTACTTTTGGTGGTTCAGTGAAGGATTTCACCTCCGTTAGAAGTATTTTGCATGTCGCCTTCGAAGCGGGAATCAACTTCTTCGACATCGCCGACGTTTATGCCAAAGGAGAATCCGAACGCATCATGGGTGCGGCGCTTAAAGATTTTCCACGCAATGAACTAGTCATCTCTTCAAAAGTTTTTTGGCCGATGAGTGAAGACATCAATGACAAGGGCCTGTCACGTAAACATGTGATCGAATCAGTGAATAGAAGTTTACAACGTATTGGTACCGAGTATTTGGATATCTATTTCTGCCATCGCTACGACCCGGAAACTCCGGTGGAAGAGACAATTCGTATCATGGATGACCTTATTCATCACGGTAAAATTCTATACTGGGGAACCAGCGAATGGACCGCCGATCAAATTCAAGAGGCTATGGATATCTGCGAAAAGCGTGGCTACTACAAACCTCAAGTCGAGCAGCCTCAATACAATTTACTCACGCGCGAAAAGTTTGAAAAAGACGTCCAACCGAAAGCCACTCATCACGGCATGGGACTCGTGACCTGGTCGCCTCTGGCCTCAGGCCTGCTTACCGGCAAGTATGATAATGGCGTGAGTGAGGGACGACTTTCAAAAATTGATTGGCTCAAAGAAACTCTTTATACAGAACAAAATGTGCAGCGTGTGCGTGCCATGAAAAATATTGCCGACCAACTGGAGTGCAGTCGTGGGCAATTGGCTTTAGCCTGGTTGGCAGCTCAGCCGGGAATGACCAGTGTTATTTTAGGAGCGACCAGCATTGAACAGCTTCAGGAAAATTTGGGGGCTTTAAAGATCACCATCACACCTGAAGTCGACAAGGATCTTAAAAAGATTTTCACCTATTAAACTTAGATACTAAAAACAAAAAGAGCTCTTCAGTTTGAAGAGCTCTTTTTCGATTCTGATATTCAGTGTTCGTACTATCTGTGATCCAAAGCAAGCGGCAGGAAGTTCGACTTTGTCGCAGCCGTCGTCTTCTTCGCTTCAAGCTTCACCAGAGTACCGATGATGTCCTGCAACTTTTCAAAAGGACCAAAATTCGGCGGTAAGTTTTCCTTCAATTCCATCGTCAACACTGGGGTGTTTCTTTCCATCCACATGTAACGACCCAAACTCCCGGGATAATTTCCCAAGCTCTTCCATGGCAGATAGTCAAACTTCGGAGGAGGCGCGACACGCGGACCATCGAAATCCAAAACTTTCAGTGGTGTATGAACTGAAACGATGAAGTCAGGTTTGAATTCTTCAATATGATGAAGAGCACATTTTGTCTCAGGCTCGCTGCCCGCTTCTTTACCTGGGAAGCGACGAAGATTTGCTCCTGTCGTTCTTTTCCAGTTAGAGATCGCTGCTGAATCCCAATCTTTTGTTGGGAAGTTTCTATTCACATCAATTTTGTTCGCATTGGTGCGCGTTTTATATTTCACACCGTCAGGATTCAAAACCGGGATCACACGCCAAGAATTTCTTGGTGCGATTGCTTCCAGTCTTTCCATCCAATAGCGTCCCACAGTTCCTGCAGGCGTTTCGTCACCATGAATAAGACTGAACACCAGAACTCTTTTGGCATCGGGCTCAGTCGCTAGTTTTTCATAGTGGTAAATAGGACGGCCTTCCGCGCTCACACATTGAGCGTCGACAATGGCCTTCTCACAAGCTTGTTTCAAAAGTTTGTCATCCGTCGCGCCCGGAAACTTTTTTAGATCATTCAGACAAGCTTCAGAAAGATTGGCAAACTCTGCCTGCGCTGTCGCGGTAGCACAGACAAAAAACAATCCAGTAATTAAGTGGCGAAATGTCGTCATCACTTATCTATTATCACCGCGTCTGCGCAATCTCTCAAGTTGAGAAAACGCCTTTTTTTGAACCAAGGTGAGAATGCTTACAAATTGACTAAAGTCTTGATGACTTTCGTCCGTTAGAGAAAGGGTGTGCAATTTAAGACTCAGTTACGGAGGTACGTATGATCAATAGAGGTGGTTTTAGCTTTGTCGCAATGCTGGTAATTAATCCCGTTGTGATACTTTTTTATCAAAACTGCTCGATGGCGCCAGTAAGCCAAGCCAAAAACTCACCGCCTCCAATTGCGATTCGTCAGGTCGCTTCTGAAGCGAAGCCGGTAATTGCAAAGATCAAACCTGCTTGCGAAGAGAATAAAAAAGACTGCGCAGCAGCTGAGTAATCTAATCAGAATGGCTTCCCACCTTAGATGGAAGCCGAAAATTCCTGTGCGGGTTCGGATATTCCTCCGAGTCCTGCTGAGCTTGGACCATAGCCGGTCTGCGGCAATCTAATATCCTCGACTATTTTCCTAGACCTGCAATTTTCCGCATTGACTTACACATTATTTACACTGTAAGTTTATATGTAAGTTATGACAAAGAAATCGCCCCTCCCAAAGCAAGCGTCCCCGACAGCGCCCCTGACTCCTAAAGAGAAGGGAGTCCTCGAATACATCGAGGCTCAACTCTTAAGTTCAGGAGTTTCTCCGTCATATCAAGAAATTAAGGATCACTTCGGATTGGCTTCGTTCAACTCGGTTCAGAATTATCTGAAACAGTTAACGAACAAGGGATACATTTCAAATCCCCTCAATCAGAAGAGAGCCATACAGGTGCTCCACTCTGCGTCGGCAGTGCAGGAACATCTCCAAGCAAAAGTCTCGACGACGACAGGATCTCCTCGCACTAAGCTCCTCCAGGCTCGTGATGAGATCCTGTCCCTTCCCTTACTTGGTAAGGTTGCAGCGGGACAACCTATTGAAGCACTTAAATATGACGAGTTTGTCGACGTTCCACCTTCTATGGTTAGAAACCCTTCGAAATCTTTCGCTCTGAAAGTTCAAGGGGAATCAATGATCGAAGACGGAATCTTTGATGAAGACATTATCCTGATTCAGGAACAAAAATCTGCGACGAACGGAGACATTATCGTCGCGACTGTCGACAACGAAGCAACGGTCAAACGTTTCTACCTCCGCGCCCAACCGGATTCAGACGACAAGTCGAAAAAAGTAGAACTTCGCCCATCCAATTCCACGATGAAATCCATGTGGTTCTCACCTGAAGAGGTTGAGATCCGCGGGATCGTGGTTGGTCTTATCCGCAAATTTTAATTTCTAATTCTGATTTAAATTTTTCGTAATTAAACTGGTGTCGGTTTGGTCTGGCATTCTCATTGCTATTTAAAAAATGCAGGAGGGATGTCTTATGAAGATCTTCATTTATTTTATGTCGATACTGTGTCTGATAGCCTTGGCTGAAATTTTCTTTGCGCATGAACAGTTCGCAAAAAACAAGGGGAATGAAGCCCTTCAGCTCATTCCCCTCTAATCCCCTCGAGAAATACTTATTCTAATTTTAACGGCGCTATTAGCCGCGAGCGTAGCGCTTATTCATTGATTCGCGGATTTCCGCACCCTCAATGCTCAAGCGTGTCCATGGAAGCGCACGAAGTCTTTCCGGTTCAATTTCTTCCTCTGTCTCTTCACAGTATCCGAATGAACCATTTTCGATGCGAGCCAAAGCGCTCTCGATTTCCATTAGCTGACCACGAAGTCTTTCGTGCATGCTAAGGAACTCTTGCTCAGCTAGAACGCGGATCGTTTGATCGCCTTCGTCGCCGCCCTTTTCCTCATTCTGGTCCAAGCTTAGACGACCTTCCTTAACTCTATTAAGGATGTCTTGCTTCGCTTGCAAAAGTCTTTGTCTACATTCAGTGACAAGCTTTTCAGAGATAGCCATACTGCCCCCTCGTTCCTGCTTAAGTGCCAATTTGGAACTGACCTATTAAGTTCCAAGCGTGTAAATATTGCAAGTACTTATTCTTACATTAACTTAAAATTAACTAAGCTTATGAAAATCCTAACGAATTTATGACTGAGGACAATGCTGCGATTAGGCTAAAGACTCTAAAAATCGACTTCCAGTAAGCTTCTTACAATTATAAACAGCTAAAAAATGACTTTCTTAGCTAAACACGCGTAGCGTTAAATTCTAGACCTAAGTCAGCAAAAAGCAAACTGCTCCCGCCAAACAAGGCTTAACATTCTCTTTTTGAGTCAATTATTGAGGGCTTGGACTTATTAATTAATACCGAGTAGAGCCCGCGAATGAAGGCCACAGACAAAAAGTACAGACAAGAAATACAGAAAGGAAGTGCATTTATTCTCTATATATAAAGACAAAAGGCGACCTACTTAGTTTCAGTCGCCTTCAGCCCGGTCACGAAACGCTCTCCCCCGAGAGGCATCCGCTTTCCTTTATGGATCTCTATTTCAAGCAGGCAGATACACGGGCAATCAAATCACCCGTCGCTTGATTAAGCCTTCCGGTCATGCGCTTACCTTGTACCCCACGCGCACGGAAAGCCTTCGCTGATTGATCCATACTTTGAGAAATAGATTTAGAAGATGCAGATTTTGAAGTCGATACGACCTGAGAATACTCCTCCATGGTGGAGGCGAAAGTTTCGTGGTTGCTCACCAAACTGTTCATGATCTTTTCTTGAGCCTCTTGCATCGAAGCCAGCTCTTTTTTGAGGTCAGCACAATCCGTAGAAGCACTCGCCCCCAAGGAAGTAACAAGCAAAGATAGTGATAGGATAAGTGCTTTCATCATTGGACCTCAATTCGATGAGGACCACTAAAGCAAGGTCTCTGCCACCTCAGATCGATTATATCGACATTAGAGGTGACATTTTAGGCTACTTCCTAAGAAATTTTTCAAACTCGTTCTTTGTTTCGCCAGCAGTGTAAGGCAACAAGAGGCGCGCCACATGGTGTTTTCCGCGTTCGATGGTGCGCTTGCCGGGCTGCTTTTCTGCAGACTCAAAGAACTGAAGGAAGGTCGTCGCCATCGCCAATAAAGACTCAGCGATGTATTGCATTTCGCTGACGTCGTCGATTTTGGCCATTTTGCCGTCTTTCACCCATTGGCGATAAAGGATGACCATCAACTTCATCATTTTCTGGATATGGGCTCTCCACATTTTTGCCAACTGCTGGTCTTTGCGGCGAAGAGCATACATTTCGCGATGGAAGAAACGATAGCGCCAGTAAAGTTCGAAATTCTCGTTAATGAATTCTTGAGGAGTCAGCTTCTTGGTACGACGTGGACGCCAAACATCGTAGGTGTCTTTCGTCATTCTCTTGAAGAGCTCTTCCAGGATTTCTTCCTTGTTGTCATAGTGGAAATACAAATTTCCTGGACTGATCTCCATCGCTTTTGCGATGTGATTGGTGGTGATAGATACCACACCACTGCGGTTGAAGAGTTCTGCGGAAGTTAGGAGAATGCGTTCTTTGGTCTTCATGCTTTATAGTCTTTAGTCCAAGTCTCACTGAGAGTCACCATGAGAGTCGCAACTCGACAAATTAAATGGGCTTAAAAGGCTCGTCCGCATTGAGTTTGCGAGGACCAATTAAAGCGACTTCTTTCGAGAATGGTCTTGAAACTGATAATTTTATGATGCTACCATTTAAGAATGCGATCCAAAACAAAATCTAAGCTCCTAAAACTATTCGTATTTTCTAGCGCTTCGGCGATCGCCCTCTATTCCCTTTTGGGATTTACAGCCTCAGAGGGCCAATCAACCACGCCAACCGCAGAACAAGTTGCCAAAAAGGCCACCAGTCAAATTGAGGAGCGTGCTCATATTGCGAAGCTCTTCGCCAATCAGGTTCGCGCCAATGATTTGCCTGCGAAAATGAAGCTGAATTGGGACGGCAAAGAGCAAGACGTTGCAGTCAAATACACGATCGACACAGATCTGCAAAAAGAGGCGGATCGCCTGCTGAAGTCTTACAAACCGGACTACGGCGCGATTTTCGTGATGGACGCCACGACAGGAGAAGTTCTGACAATGTCGAGCTTCCAACGTGACGACGCTCACGCGCCGAACATCAACTTGCAGGCGACCTTTCCAGCTGCTTCCATCTTCAAAGTTGTAACGGCAACGGCGGCTGTGGACAAAGCCGGGGTTAACCCTTCACACAAAATCCACTACAACGGTGGCGCGCATACACTTTATAAGAAAAACGTTCTTTCAGAACGCGTCACTCGTTGGACGAATGTCATCACTTTGAAGGATGCCTTTGCTCGCTCCATCAACACGGCGTTTGGTCGTTTGAGCATTGAAAATCTTCACCCAGAAGATTTGAACGAATACTCCAACCGCTTCATGTTCAACCAAGAGATCCCAGCAGACTTCCCAGTTGAGATGGGCGTGGCTTACATTCCTCCGGGCAAAGGCTTTGAAATGGCCGAGGCAGCCTCTGGCTACACGAAGTCCAACCGCATGAGCCCTGTGCAGGGCGCGATGATCGCAGCCTCTGTTGCGAACGATGGCCAGGTGGTTGTTCCTTATGTTGTTAGCAACGTTCAAGACGACTCTGGCAAAACCCTTTATCAAGGCAGCACACTTTCTCATGGCACAACGATGAGCAAAGAATCCGCAGCTAAACTTCGTGAATTAATGGGCCAGACAGTTCTTGCCGGAACCTCTCGTCGTTCTTTCCGTCCAATCATGAAAGATCGTAAATTCCGCGAAATCGAAATGGGCGGAAAAACAGGCCACTTAACCGGCGACAACCCTCGCGGCCGCGTCGACTGGTTCGTGGGCTACGCTCTTGATGAAGACCGCAAAATTGCAGTCGCAGCCATCACAGTGAACAAAAAATTCTGGACAGTAAAATCAGCTCACTTGGGCCAAAGCATGTTCAGAAAATACTTCTCTCCCATCGTAGCCCAACAAAAAGCCGCCTCCAGAAAAGTGTCATCTCGCTAAGGTACACACCAAAGCACACCTTGGACTCCTGAGAGTACCCTCTCAGGAGTGACCAACGAACAAAGAATAACGCAAAAAATTAAGCCAAACTCGAGGCGGTAGAAAAAGGTACGCCGTACCTTTTTGAGGCTCAGCGCGACAATTAGTCTTCTTTCGGCTTCTTCTCTTCATGAGTGATCTCAAGTGGCGTTACATCGACAACCTCAGCTTGAATTTCACGCTCTTCTCGGACCTCACTGACATCTTGAAAGCCCGTACCGTCGTTGCGGAATTCATAATAGCGGAAGCCCTGAGGCCCGCCGCGCCCCATGCCGCCCATTCCTCCCATACCACCAAAGCCAAAGCCGTTGCCACCGAAGTTGAAACTGGCAGCACCTTTTTTAATTTGCTTGGCCATAAAGAGTTTAAATCTCCACACCGCCAAATGGCGAAGACCCGGCAAAAGCAGAATCACACCGATGATGCGAGTGAAGAAAGACGGAATTAAAAAGAAGATACCGGACAAAAAGATCGCACCTGAGTGCAAAATCTTATTAGCCGGAAGCTGCCCTTGGGTCACCGTGCTTTGCAACGTCATGATCGCCATGCGACCGACTGTGCTGACAATGATGAAGCCCAAAATGCAGGGCAAAAGATAAAGCCCCAAAGTATTAAAGAAGCCCCACTGATTCACGCCAAGAAAGAAAATCACAACCTCAGCGATGATAAAGGGAAATGGAATGATCATATAGCTCCTTTACGGAAAACTCAGTTCCGCAACCACCGGGCAGTGATCCGAACCTTCAACTTGGTCCAAAATATCCGCGGAAGTAAGATATTTCTCAAGACCTTTCGAAACGCTAATGTAGTCAATTCTCCATCCGCGATTATTTTCGCGGGCCAGTTCACGATAAGACCACCAAGAGTAGCGATTGGCCGCGTTAGGATGAAAATAACGGAAGGTGTCGATAAAACCCAACTCTAAAAATGACGAAAACCACGCGCGTTCTTCTGGAAAGAAACCACTGACTTTTGAAAGGCGAATCGGATCGTAAACATCCATTGCCTGGTGAGCAACGTTGTAATCTCCGACAACGACAATTTCCCGGCCCGCTTTTAATTTTTCTTTTAGATGCTGATTCAAATCTTTCAGGAATTGCTGTTTGAAATTGTGTCTTTCATCTCCCGACCCACCGTTCGGAAAATAAATATTATAAAGATCAAACTGACCATGATCCGTAATTACGATTCTTCCCTCACGATCATAAGCATCAATGCCCATGCCGTGCGCCACATTCTTTGGCTCTTCATTTACGAAAGTCGCAACACCGGAGTATCCTTTGCGCACGCCTGATGACCAATAAGCATAATTGCGATGCAACTGGCGAGCTTCAGTTTCCACCTGATCAATATGAGCTTTTGTTTCTTGCACACAGAAGATATCTGGATTTTCTTTGTTCACAAAATCGACCAGGCCTTTCTTATGACAAGCCCTAATTCCGTTCACGTTCCAAGAGATGATTTTCACAGTTTCTCCTTGTATTTCGAATCTAAAAAGCTATGAATAGATAGCAGATACAAGGAGATAGTGTCTATGCCAATGATTAACCAACCCGCGCCACAATTTTCAACTCAAGCTGTGTTTGACGGTGGCGACGTAAGAGACGTGAACTTGAGCGATTATAAAGGAAAATGGGTCATCCTCTTTTTCTATCCTCTAGATTTTACTTTTGTTTGCCCAACTGAATTGACTCAATTCCGCGAGCACCTTGCTGAATTCGCTATGGCGGGAGCAGTGGTTATGGGTTGCAGCGTAGACTCAGTGCACTCGCACAAACGTTGGTTGCGAGATGATCTTGGCAACTTGGGCTACCCGTTGCTTGCCGATCTTACAAAACGCATCGCACGTGATTACGGCGTTCTCTTTGAAGAACGTGGCATTGCAACTCGTGGTACGTTCATTATCGATCCAGACCAAAAAATTCAATACATGGGCATTCACAACACGGCTGTCGGCCGTGATGCCAAGGAAATCCTTCGCGTTCTTCAAGGTTGCCAATCTGGCGAGCTTTGCGCAGCGGGATGGAAAAAGGGCGACGTTCACATCGTGCCTTTGAAGTAATATGAATCTTAAAGCTGAGTTCATCCAACAACTCAGGTCTTCCTTCAAGGGGCTTGCAACCGAGCCCCTTGAGTCGGCTGTTGCCGACAATCTTCTTTCTCCGTTCACGATCGAATTGCCTAAAGCCGTTTTACAACAGGCGCAGGATGTGGTCTCAGCTCTGTTCGATTTGCGCGAAAGAAAATCCTATCAAACTCACTACGAAGATTTAATTGCCATGAAGGGACTTAAAGATCCCGGCAACAAATCCATCTTGATGAGTTACGACTTTCACGTTGATGAACAGCAAAATTTGAAACTGATTGAAATCAACACCAATGCCTCATTCCTGGCGCTGGGTCATGAAATGTACAAGGCCCAGGGACTTCCTCTTCCTGTCAGCGATTTTTCATTCGACGAAATTCGCCAAAACATCCTGACCGAGATGAAGCTTCAGGGTAAAGATGTCGGTGGCACTTTTAAAGTGGCTATCACCGACGACAAACCTTCAGAGCAAAGATTGTTTGTCGAATTCCTAGTGTACAACGAACTCTTTAAGTCTTGGGGCTGGGATTCACGCATTGTTGACTACCGGGATCTATTCAAAGGTTTTGATCCAGACTTTATTTACAATCGCTATACAGATTTCTTCCTGAGTGATGAAAGCAGTGAGCTGTTGCTTGATAAATTCTTAAGCCGCGATGTTTGCCTCTCGCCAAATCCCTATGAATATCTTTTGCTGGCAGATAAGCAGCGCTTGATTGAATGGAGCCAAGAGGGATTTTTCGAAGCCCAAGGCCTCTCAGAATCCGATATCAAACTTTTGCGCACAGCCGTGCCGCGTTCTTACGATGTCACGAAAGGCACTGCGGAAGAGATCTGGGCACTTCGCAAGAAATTGTTCTTCAAACCTAAAAATGCTTTCGGCTCTAAGCAGTCTTATAAAGGCTCCTCCATCAGCAGAAAAACATTTGATGATCTTTTGAAAGAGGACATCATCGGGCAAGAGTATGTTCCCGCTCCCGAGCAGGTTTTTGAAACTCCTGAAGGTCCGCAGAGCTTCAAGTACGATCTGCGCTGCTATGCCTACCAAGGCCGCCTTCAGCTTATCGTGGCCCGCCTCTATCAAGGACAGGTCACCAACCTGCGCACTCCCTACGGCGGCTTTGGCTGCGTTCTATTTAAATAGCTGCAGATTTTACGACAGGACTGAAGTCCTACTTTAGGTGGGGGACGGCATCGTAGGTAATTGAAAGGTACTGAGTCACACCCTCAGTTTGCTTTACCAGCAACAATTCAAACTCGGTGTGCGTCTTTTGATAGATCTTATAAGTCGCACCCGTGCTCTTTAGATAAGCCTCAAGCGCCTCATTCTGCTGAAACGACGGTGTTTTGAAATTCCAGAAAGAATATTTATTTCCCTCTGTCATCATTTGAAATTGCCACAAGCTTTGCCCCACCTTCGGTTGCTTGCGAGTATCGATCAGTGTTGGCGCGTACAACGAGAACCGCTCCTTCAGGTCTGGTGCGGCGTTCGCGCACAGGACCTCGGATGATCCCACATTTGTTCTTAAGAAAGACTGGTAACCGTGAAGCTTCACCGGACCGCCGTTTTCATTTCCCTCAACGTAAAACTCAACTTCTCTGGCCACCAAAACCGTCTCTGGCAAGCGAGACAAGCCGCCAAGGAAGTCGTTTCTCATCTCAGTAAGAAACTCGGGACGATCCTGGCAATCAGGCGCAGAGTGAAATTTCGGGCGCAACATGCGACCCGCAGGCTCTTGTTTGACGGCGAAAGAGGTCGTTGAAAACAGCGCCAGAAGTAGAAAGCCGGAAGCCAAACAAGATGATTTCATTTAAAAAAGTCCCCTCAATATGTCCAGTCTAGTATTCGGCGGAAGTTTTTTAGGGCTTAATATAAAAGAGTAGTATTTGTTTATGGATTTTAAAAAAGTATTCCGGCGAAGTCGGAAGAAATAAAGAGTGTCTCGTTTTTAAACAAGGAGCCAAGATCCAGCATGACGATGAAGCACAACGGCGCTAAAAAGCTTTCGCAAATGTCGAACTTCTATTCGACATTTGATCAGATCAACGGCGTCCATCCTTGGATGGAAGCAGTCAAAGATGGATTTGTCGCTTACCGCGTGCGCCAACTCAACACTGGCAAAATCGCTTACTTCAACTTCGCTCTCGCAAAAGAAATGGGACTCATCCCTGCAGATCACTCTGATCAGATGAATGATGAACTCGCTGAAAAACTCATCGAAACATTTTCTCTGCAAATCATAAATGAATACGATGAGCTTACCAATCGTCGCATCGATCCCGAAACCATCCGTCCTCATAAGTATATGGCAACTCGGTACTTACAGTTGCAACATGCGAACAAACAAGGAAAAACCTCCGGCGATGGTCGTGGGATTTGGAATGGCACTGTCTATAATCGCGGAATAACCTGGGACGTCTCAAGCCGCGGCACGGGCGTCACGTGTCTTGCCCCTGGCGCCGTCTCTGCGCAAAAGCCTTTGAAAACAGGCGGCACTGAGTTTGGATACGGCTGCGGACTGGCAGAGATGGATGAGCTTCTGGCTGCCTCCATTCTGGCAGAAGTGATGCACTTACAAGGAATTCGCACTGAGCGCATGCTCTGTGTGATTGATCTTGGCAAAGGCTATGGCATCGGCGTTCGCGCAGCTCACAACTTGGTTCGCCCCGCCCATCTCTTCCTCTATTTGAAACAAGAGCGCTATGATTCCTTAAAAGCGGCAACCGACTATCTTATTGATCGTCAGGTAGCCAACAAGGCCTGGGATATCAAAGCCAAAGGCGCTGCTAAGTACGATGAACTTCTGGATGCCGTTTGCAAATCCTTCGCGGAGTTCACAGCCTTACTTGATATTGATTATATTTTTGCCTGGTTGGACTGGGACGGAGACAACGTCCTCGCCGATGCCGGTATTATTGACTATGGCAGCATTCGCCAGTTCGGCATTCGCCACGATAAGTACAAATACGATGACGTGGAAAGATTCTCGACAAATCTGAACGAGCAAAAACAAAAAGCACGTTTGATTGTTCAAGTCTTTGCGCAAATGGTGGATTACCTGAAGACGAAGCAGAAAAAGCCGCTTCGTGATTTCGCCCGCCACCCTATGGTATTGAAATTTAATTCACAGTTCGTTGAGTTCCGCGCACAAAGACTTCTTTACCGCATGGGCTTTAACGAAAAACAGCGTGCGAACATTCTTGAGAAAAAAGATCTCTTTGAGAAGTTTGACCGAGAGTTCTCGTTCTTTGAAAGAGCCAAAGTCAGCGGCTCCGAAGAAAAGGTCGCAGATGGAGTCAATCATCCGGCTCTATACAATATGCGCCACCTTTTAAAAGCTTATCCGCATTTCTTATCAGAAAGCCCTCTTCCGTTTGAAAAGCGCTGGATGCTGGAGAAAGACTTCTTTAAAACTGTGCTCTCAAGCTTTGCCAAAAGCCGTGATGCCCGTATGGGCGAAAAGCAACGCCTGCATATTGAATCTTTCCAGAAGCTTTACCGTGACTTGGTGGTAACAGCTGCGGGGAAACAAAAGCCTGACACCATCTTGAAAGGAATCTGTGAGCGCGCAGAGAAACTCAATTCTGACAAACGCATCACCGGAAATGCCTTGATCGAAATGGTGGATGAAATCATCACCGAAAAGAAACGCGGCCTTCCTCTTGAACAAATCCAAAAGATCGTTGATCGCTTGGTGTTTGATCACAACGGCATGCCGGAAATTCCGGTGGGTCGTTTTTATAAAGAGAAAGAATTCACGGGTGCCGTCAAGATGGATCTGTTCGCAAAACTTTTAAGTCTTGTCGAAGAAAATAAAGAATCCATCTAGCTGGCTTGCACTCCGACGAAGTCGGAGTAGCTGATTTGCACTCCGACGAAGTCGGAGTATTAAAGTTTACTCTTCGCTGCGATAGTCGATCTGATATAGACGCATCTAGTTAATGCACCAGGGACACTTCGTCCCCAATACCATTGGCCTGCCCTTTGCTTTACCCCTTTGCAGTGATCAAAAGATCACCAGCAGATAAAAAAGTTTTTTGGGGGAGGGCACCATGCACAGAAGTCTATTTCTTCTGCTCGCACCGTTATTTTTCGTTTCAACATCTCGCGCAGAAGTGCCAGCGGGAATTTCAATTCAAGGACTACAAGCTAATGGAACAGGATGCCCTCAAGGCTCCTATTCAGCGAATATTTCGCCGGATGGACAAGCCTTTTCTCTTCTTCTTGATAATTATGTCGCAGCTTCTGACCTGCACAATCCTATTTCTCGCCTTAATTGCGAGTTAAGAGTGAACTTCCGCGTGCCACGCGGTTGGACCTTCACAGTCGTCACCGCAGACTATCGCGGCTACGCCTATGCAGAACAAGGCTCCACTGTTTTCCATCAGGCTCTTTATTCATTTGATGGCAGCAAACCCATCAATGAACGCCCAGGATATGAAAACAACGGAAAATATTCGTTCCGAGCTCAAGAATTCCGCGGGCCTTACAACGGCAACTACACGATTCACCAAGAACTCAATCCAAGTGTAGCACCTTGGGCTCCTTGTTCTTCCGTTGACCAACAAACTCTCTTTATTACGACTTATTTGATGGCGCGAAATCTCAATCTATCGTCATCCATCCAGGCACAGATCACCTTAGACAGCGTCGACGGTGCCATTCAGTCACAGAATTTTCAATTAAGATGGAGAAGATGTGGTCCTTCTGCACCACCAAACACTCCACCACCTCGCGAAGAAAATCCGAGACCACCGGTGCCGAATCCAGGAAGACCACCGCGCTTTCCTGAACCAGGCCGCAGATAGAAATTGGACATTGGAAATTTGAGATTTGAGATTTGAGATTTGAGATTTGAGATTTGAGATTTGAATTAATTTAAAAAACAAAAATGGTTCGGGAGAACCTATTAAAGGGGGAAGTATGAAATTAGCAATGGTAATGAAAGTGGTTGCGGCTTTGACTGTGTTGGCGACGACTCAGGCTCAGGCGGAAAGTTTGAGATTGGGACAAGCGGCTTACGGCGGTACTGGTTGTCCAGCGGGAAGTGCTAGCGTGACTGTCAGTCCGGATCAATCTTCACTCAGCATTCTATTTGATAGCTATGTGACAGAAGCGGGAAATACGACTGGTAAAACTATTGACCGTAAATCTTGTAACATCTCAATCCCAGTGACAGTGCCAAATGGATATAGCGTGGCGGTTTTCCAAGTGGACTATCGTGGCTTCACTGCTGTTCCTCGTGGGGCTCAAGCGCGTTTTGATGCTGAATACTTCTGGGCAGGCAGCCGTGGCTTCAGAGTGTCTCGCGTATTCGCTGGTCCTTACAATGACAACTACACTGTGAGTGATGGTTTGTTGGCAACAACAATGGTGTGGACTCCATGTGGAGCCAGCGTGAATCTTCGCGCCAACACGTCAATGATGGCGCAAACAAATTCTCGCCGCGAGCAAACTCTTGCAACGGTGGATAGCGCCGATATTTCATCAGGCCTCGTTTACCACTTGCAATGGCGCCGCTGTAACTAGCCTGCCTTCGTCGGGCTAACTAGCCTGCTTTTGTCGGGCTCACTAGCCCGCTTTTTGAGAAGCGATCAGACCGTATTTAGTGTCGATCCCCATGATGTGAGCAGTTAGCCAAGTTTTAAGAAACTGAAAGAAGGCCGGAGTTAACACTCCGGTCTTTTCAAATTCACCGCCATGCTCTTTCAACCTTGCGATCAAGTCCTTATGAATTTTCTTGTGAACCGACGCTTGGGAATAAGCCAAGGTATCAAAGAATTTCTCCTCGTGCTCGAAGTGAGTCACTGTCCAGGAAACCAGTTCACGCACAATAGATTGTAATTCCGGCTTTGTCGCCTTCGCTTCATGGCGCTCATAAAGGCGGTTCATGATATCGATGAGCTTCTGATGTTCACGATCCATCGCATCGACATGAGTAGTAAGTTTTTGCTGATCCCATTTAAAGAATGATTCGCCCATTTGGCACCTCTTCGTTTGTGGCGTTTACAGCCAACTCTTCGGAAGGTCCTTTAGATGGCTACATGATGCCGATCATGAACTTAAAAAAATTAAACCCGGGGTTTACTTTTCTAATTTTGATACGATTTAAAGAAGTATACGAAAGCAGAAGATCGCAAAGGCTCCGAAAAATAAAAAAGGGATGTCATACATCCCTTTTTTTTATCAGCCCCTGTGCGCTGGAATTTAATTTTTCCTCAAATCCGTCAATTTCTCACGGACCCATTTGCGTATGATCGGATACTCTTCATCTTTCAGAGTATGATCCTTATCCATCTCGACCCATTCGACCTTCAGACCGGCTGTCTTCAACTTATCAACGCCATACTTCGTCTCTTCCAAGGGAAGAATATCGTCCTGGTGTCCATGGGTAAACAACCATGGCGTTCGTTTCGCATCTGAAGACAGATTGTTTTTCCAACGAGGATAAAAATTGAAGTAGCCACTGATACCAACGACCCCACCTAGTTTTCTAGGATAGTTCAATCCGATATCCGCGCTGATTAAGCAGCCCTGTGAAAATCCAAAAAGGAAGATGTTTTCGCTCTTCCAACCTTGATTTTCCAGGTCATTCAAAAGATCAAAAAGCTTTTCGCGGATTTTCATCACTCCTTGAGCTTGATAAGGAGGCTCCCCGTACCAAGTATAACCATCCAGAAACTTTCTGGGTGCATTCAAAAGCAGATAGTTCATTTCTGGAATATTCAATTCTTCGTCGAATGAATAGAAAGGACGAATGCTGTCGCCGCGACCATGCAATACAATCATCAAGAAGTCGGACTTTTTCTTTGCGGCGATAAATTTATGTTTAAAGAGCTCAGTACTGATCATTTTAGTTCACCCCTGCCACTGTTTTTCCAACTGTTTTCGTACAGAATAAAACCTGGCGAGCCTTGGTAAGTTGAATATCTTCTGAAAAATGAGCGTCTTCCATTTCCAAACAATCTTTGGTCGAAATTGAAGCAGCCAAAGCCTTCACTTGTCTCTCTGGAGCACGCAGAGGATTCATAAACTGATCTTCCTCCCGACCCACAGCAATCTTATCAAAATTCACTGCCACATCCGGAGACAAGCCCTTCATTTGCGGCGAACGTCCTGAGGGAAGATAATAGAATCCTTTGGTTTCAAACAAAGCGATCTGTTTGTTTTGAGTCCATAGCTCACCTTCTTGGAACGAGCCCTTGCCAAAAGTACGTTCCCCCACCAAGACCGCACGATTCAAGTCACGCAAAGCCCCCGCCACGATTTCTGCCGCACTGGCGGATCCTGCATTCATCAAAACCGCAACCGGACGATCAAAGATTTTTTCTTCTCCGCCATAGTACTGCTCAGATTTCTTACCCGGATCCAAGTAACGCAATTCAAAAATCTTTTTATCCGCACCGACAAAGAGGCTCGCCACACAGGCAGCTTCTTCCATTTGTCCACCGGGATTGTCTCGAAGATCTAACAACAAACCTCGAACATCAGCTTTCTTAACCATGCCGATAGCTTCTTTGGTTTTTTCACAGACACCTTTGGCAAATTTATTAATACCGATCACACCGATCGGTTTAATGCCGTCAATCACTCGTGTGGATACCGTGGCTACGGTGATTTCAACACGAACCATTTTGAACTTCTTTTTCTCGCCGTTACGAAGAACGCTGATCACCGAAGTGGCACCGACATCCCCTTTGAGAAGCTCAGAAACACGCCCCTGCATCAATCCACGAACCTTCTGCCCGTTGATTTCCACAAGAACATCCCCTTTTTCAACTCCTTGAAGTTTCGCAGGGCTGCCTTCCATCACTTTACGCACCACATACTGACCGTTGGCTCTCCCCAAAGTGATTCCCAAGGAAGTCGTTTGGTTGTCGGCCTTGGAAACCACCTCTTTGAACATCGCAACCGGAATCAAATAAGTGTGAGGGTCACGGAAGACAGAGATGAAACCATTCAGCCCCAAACCGACCATCATGGATTCTTGTTTTTCAGAAATATATTTTGTCTTAAGAAGTTTCCAAACATTCAGGAAGGAAAGCTTCATGGCTGCCGCCGTATTGTTGTTGAAGAATTGCTTCCAACTTTCGAGCTGCATTTTTTCAGAGCTCATGTCCGCTGACATGTTCACGTCCACAGGAACCAGTTTGCCCTCTGTGGTCAAAGTCATATTAAAACGGTTGGCGATATTGAGAATAGAACTGGCACAAGCCAAGAAATAGCGTTCAGAACTGCCGCAGATATTATCTTGAAGAAGGTCTTCCAAGGCCGCTGGACCGAGCCCCGACTCGGCCCAGTAGGCGTCCACTGATTTGACCTTGGAAGAGTCGCTTTTTACACGCGACAACGAAAGGCTGATCCCCATGGTGAAAATTAACAATGAAATGATGGTCAATCGCGGCGAGCGTAACACCCATTGCCTCCCAATATCTGACACACCGACTGTGACAGCTTCTGTCAGTGGGAGAGCAAGGGCCGTACCGCCCCAGCTCGAATTGGTTCGGTCTAGACAGGGGTTTCGTGAAGAAAATGCAGGTTTGGACAGAGCTTCCACAGGGCTTATTTCTTGAGAAATCCCCCCCCCTGTAATAGGGTGAATCCACTATGATTATTGTAACTGGCGCGAATGGTTTTATTGGAAGTGTGATGGTCTGGGAACTCAACCAAAAAGGGGTGACCGACATCGTGGCTGTGGACTCGGTTTCTTTGCAAGAGCGCGATCTCTTGAAGAAACGCCAATACTCTAAATTCCTTCTTAAAGATGAACTTTGGCCCTTCCTCGAAAGCGAAGAAGCAAAGTCCAAAGTGACTTGGATTATTCACATGGGCGCCTGCTCTTCCACGACCGAAACAAACAAAGAGTTTCTGTGGGAGAACAACACTTACTACACACAGCGAATCTTTGAATGGTGTACAAAACACCAAAAATCGATGATCTATGCTTCCAGCGCTGCCACTTATGGTGCCGGCGAATTAGGCTTTGATGACACAACCGATCCAGAATTGCTCAAGCCATTAAACCTTTACGGTGATTCAAAAGTTCTTTTCGATCGTTGGGCTTTGAAGCAAACGCAAACTCCTCCAAACTGGTATGGCTTGAAGTTCTTCAACGTGTTCGGTCCCAATGAACACAAAAAAGAAGCCATGGCGAGCGTCGTCTTCAAGGCCTACAATCAGATCAAAGAATCTGGTGCGTTGGGCTTGTTCAAATCAGCAAATCCAAAATACAAAGACGGCGAATTCATGCGTGACTTCGTTTACGTCAAAGATGTCACTGGCTGGATGGCTGAGCTCATGGAAAAGAAACCAAAAAATGGCGTCTACAACATGGGCTTCGGAAAGCCACGCACTTGGTTGGATTTGGCCAATGCCACTTTCAAAGCCATGGGCAAAGAAACTAAGATCAATTGGCTGGAAATGCCGGAAAACATTCGTGGTCAGTATCAGTACTACACCGAAGCAAAGACCGACAAATGGTTGGGCGCAGGCATGAGTCCGGCAAAATGGCCTTTGGAAAAAGCAGTTCCAGATTATGTTCAAAATTATCTCTCAAAAGAGGATCCATCCCTTTAGGGAGCACTAATTATGGAGACTGACTTTCTACCCCCGCACTTAAGAAAATACGTCGTAGAACAACACTACGAAAAATACACTCCGATTGATCAGGCGGTCTGGCGCTATGTTTTGCGCCAGTTGCGTGCCTTCCTCGCGGTCCATGCTCACGAGTGCTACTTAGATGGCCTTGTGAAAACGGGCATTGATGTCGAACGCATCCCGCGCATTGATGATATCAGCAAAAAACTTCAAGAATTTGGCTGGCGCGCTTACCCAGTAAGCGGTTTCATTCCACCAGCAGCCTTCATGGAGCTTCAGTCTTTGGGTGTTCTTCCGATCGCTTCTGACATGCGAACTCTGGATCATCTTCTTTACACTCCGGCTCCTGATATCGTTCACGAGGCGGCGGGACATGCGCCAATTTTGATTCATCCTGAATTCGCCGAATACCTTCGCCAGTATGCACAGGTTGCGAAGAAGGCGATCATCAGCAAAGAAGATCTTAATCTTTACGAAGCAATTCGTGAGCTTTCCGATATCAAAGAAAATCCCAGCTCGACCAAAGAAGACATCAAAGCTTCTGAAGACAAACTGGAGCAAGTCAGCAAAAGCATTCAACACATCTCAGAAGCAACAGAGTTGGGCCGCATGAATTGGTGGACCGCTGAGTATGGATTGATTGGTGACTTAAAGAATCCAAAAATTTTCGGCGCCGGACTTCTTTCAAGTGTTGGCGAAGCGAAATGGTGCTTGAACGACAAAGTTAAGAAAATTCCGTTGTCTGTGGAATGCATCAAGATGGGTTATGATATCACCGAGCCTCAGCCTCAGTTGTTCGTCGCCTCAGATTTTAAATCTTTGACGAGCGTTCTTGAAGACATGGCCAAACAAATGGCTTTCCGAATTGGCGGACTTGCCGGTTTGAATAAAGCCATCGAGGCCCAATCCGTGAATACCGCCGAACTTAATTCTGGAATTCAGATTTCGGGACAAATTGTTGAAGCGATCACTGCGAACAATGAAGTGGCTTATTTGCGCCTGCAAGGTCCTTCGCAGTTGAACTATCAAGACAAGCAACTTCCCGGGCACGGGCAACAGTATCACGCCCACGGCTTTGGAACTCCGGTTGGCTTTCTCAAAGCTTTCCCGGGCCGCTGCCCGTCGACTTTGACTTCTGCCGAGTGGGATTCTTTGAATGTGACTCAGGGAAAAACAACGAAACTAGAATTTAATTCTGGGGTTGTTGTGACTGGTGACGTTCAAGATCTTCTCACTCGCGATGGCAAAACTTTGTTGCTGTCTTTGAAAAACGCTAAAGCCGAATTCCAAGGCCGCATTTTATTTGCGCCCGAATGGGGTACTTTCGATATGGCTGTGGGATCTTCAGTGACTTCTGTTTTCGGTGGCGCTGCAGATCGTGAAGCTTACGGTGAAGTTGATGACTTTGTGGCAAAACGTGTTCCTGCTCCTATATACACCGAGCAAGAATTGAAATTGCAACGCCAGTACGGAAACTTGCGGGAACTTCGTGAAAACAAAGTAATGGGTGCAGCTTTGGAAGAAAAACTTTCTGCCTTGCTGACAACTCACGATCACGATTTCAAAGAAGACTGGCTGCTTCGCCTGGAAGCCATTGAACTTTTGAATGCACGCGCACCGCAAGCCGTTTTGAAAACAAAACTTGAGAAGGATCTTCAAGCTTTGGCAGGCAAAGACGAAAAAACCAAAAACTTAATCCAAGATGGACTTGCCCTAGCAGGAACTCTGTAAATGAAACGTCCCTTTGAAGTGCGCATTGTTTTAGTGCGCACAATCTATGAACGAAATATCGGTGCAACCTCCAGAGCCATGAGCAACATGGGGGTGGACAAGCTCATTCTGATTGATCCTCAATGCGAGATCACTTACGAAGCTCAACAAACAGCGGCTACCGGGCAGACGGGTTTACAGAATAGAACCACCTACAAAAGTTGGGACGATTTTCTAGAGAAAGAACCCGAGAGCATCAAAATCTGCTTCACCGCTCGTGATGGCAAAGGCCGGCAGGTTCGGGATATTGATGAAGTTCTTGCTGACATCAAAGATCATGCTCCCCAATTTCAACACTCCAGCGAAACCCCTTATCTTTTGCACTTGGTTTTCGGTCCCGAGGACTGGGGTCTTTCAGGTGAAGATCTTGAGCACGCAAACTTCTGCGCCTGCCTTCCCACTTGGGGTGAAAACTGGAGCTTAAACTTGGCGCAAGCCACCTTACTGGGAATGTTCTCTTTACGTCGAGCTTGGGGCGGAAGCCGCACCACTTTAGACGGAGGAGATGAACGTCGTGCACCTCAAGGTATTGAAGGGATCAATCCCGAACAGACCTTGAAAACCTGGCTCGAGGAAATGGGTTTTGATTTGACCAAGCAAAAGAAGATCAATGCCTTCACGGTACTTCGTCGTATGCTTCTGCAAAACACCCCGACCAAAAAAGAGTTGGTGATCCTGGAAACCGTTCTGCAACAAGCCACGCGCAAACTAAGAGAGTGGAAAGAGTTCCAAAAACGTGATATTAACAAAAGTTAAATAAGCATACTTTTCACTTAACTGAGTTAATAGGGTTTTATGGACGAAATTGAAGTTCCCCTCGAGCAAACACAAGAACATCTTCAACATGCTTCTTTGCATGAGGATCATCACAGCGGAAGCGGCCCAAGCTTAATTAATTTGGGTGCAGTTCTTTCCGCCATCCTCGCGGTTTTTGCGGCGATCTGCGCTTTGCTTGCCGGTCACTATTCAAACGAAGCCATGATCGAACAAATCAAATCTTCGGATCAGTGGTCTTACTATCAAGCCAAAGGAATCAAAAGCGCTTTGCAAGAGTTCCGCTTGGAAATGAATACCAACCAAGGCGAAGAAAAAATCGCCAAGATTCAAGAGAAGATCGAAAAGTACAAACAAGAACAAGAACACATCCAGGAAACTGCGAAAGAGAAAGAAGAAGCCAGCGAGAAGTTCCTGCATTGGCATGAACGCCTTGCGATGGCTGTGACATTCTTCCAAGTTGCCATCGCCGTGATCGCGATCGGTGTCTTGACCCGCAAGAAGTTCTTCTTCTACATGGGTGCTGGCTCAGGCCTTGTGGGTCTGACTGCCTTTATCAGTTTTTTCTTTATTAAATAGATATCTAAGATGGGACGGCGACCAAGGCCGTCCTTTGGATTAAGCTTCTTCTTGAATTTCCAATTCTTTCGAACGGGCTTCGCGCAGCTTTTTATCTAATTTCGCCATCGCTTCCGCCATTGCATGACCTAAGTCATTCAACTCTTGAATACGCTGATAGGTTTCATCTTCATTGCCACCAACCAAGCGCAAGCTTTCAAGCTTCGCAGAGTTCAGATCCAACTCTTTGGATAATGTTTCAAGTTTTTGATTTAGCTTTTTACGATCCTCAGTCAGACCCTTGGTGATCTCGCGGACCTTATCCAAGTTCATGACTTCAACCTGAGAGAAATCAAAAGCATCTGTTGATTTTTGATTAGACTTCTCAGTTTCAGAATTTTCCTCGCCTTGAAAGGCTTCGAGGAAAAGGGACCATTCTTTTTTGAGGGATTTTACGATCGACCTACTACTGTCATCACCCATATATAGTGAAATACTCCTGCGCCATTAAAGCGACTTACCTATCTGGTTTCAGCCGTGGGTACTAAGAAGTAACAAAGGCCATAAACCAAGATCGCAGCTCCAAAGGTCACCAACAAAAACAACACAGCGGCTGTTCTGACGATACCGACCTCAAGCTGATATCTCTTAGCAATTCTAGCACACACACCCAGAAGCTTTCTATCTAGAGCTTGGTCCAGTCTATCGACGCGTGGCAGACATACCGCCAAGATCAAATATAAGAGGACTCCAGTGCCGAACCATAAAATAGCTACAATCCATATAACGCGAAGCATCCACGTTTCAATACCTAAGGCCTGCCCCAAGCCCTTACAAACTCCGGCCAAAGCTCCATCGCTAGCTCGGACCCAGCGGTACTTGGGTTGAGAGTTTTCAGAGTTGTTTCCTGCGTTCATCGTTTCGTCAGTCATCTTCTAGTTCCTTACTACAAAGTCCCTGTAATCATAAAATCACCGCCGAAAGTTTGATAGCGCGGATTTCTGATTTGAATTTTATTTTTCATCTGATCAATGCGAACTGTTTCCGTCCAAGAGCGCGAGCCCCCGGACCCCATGATGATGGGAGCCTGAAACATCCAAATTCTATTCACCAAACATTGGGCCACAAATGAACTTGCCGTCATAGCACCGCCTTCGACCAGCACCGAGCGCAAGCCCAGCTGATAAAGTTGCGCTAACAAATCCTCAAGATCCAAATCACCGCCAACATTGGTTTTCACAAAAACCATCTGAGGTGCTTTCGACATCTTCGCCACTTTGGCCTGTGCTTCCTCTTTCAAGTCAGCAGCCACACACCAAAAGACATCTTGCATATCATGAATTTGGGCCAATTTCAGATCTGGGAACTTTGCCAACAGCTCCGCTTCACCATCAATGACCACGACTTTATTTTTCTTCTCGATCTGTGGATGACGAATATTCAAAGAAGGATCGTCGAATTCAATAGTGCCTTTGCCGACCAAAATGGCGTCGTAACAAGAGCGAATATAATGAACAAATTCACGTGACTCAGGCCCGGTGATCCACTGACTCTCGCCGGATTTCAATGCCACTTGTCCATCGAGGCTGCTCGCCATCTTCAAAGCGACAAAAACTTTCTTTTGGCGGAAGTTCCACAAGAAGGCCTCGCAGACTTCTTCAAGTTGAGTCTTGATCTGCTGCTCGAGCTTTTTATCTGCACTTGTAAATACGTCGGCTTGGATTCCTACTTTGTGAAGAATTGCAGCTCCCTGCCCTGCGACCAGAGGATTGGGATCGATCAAGCCGAAGGTCACCTTTTTAACAGGAAGCTTGGCAATCATCTTCGCACACGAAGGAGTTTTCCCCTCATGGGCACAAGGTTCCAAGGTCACAATCACATGAGCATCTTTGAGCTCTTCATCAGATAGATTTTTTAGCGCATTCACTTCCGCGTGGGGTCCACCGTAAAATTCATGATAGCCACAAGCCAGGAATCTCCCCTCTCTATCCAGAACTACTGAGCCTACGAGAGGATTCGGACTGACCCGAGGACCACCCTTATAGGCTTCGCTGATAGCGAGCTGCATAGCCTGTTCAACGGACAACAACGTTCCGCGAGCTGGAATAGGCAAAGACCTTACTTGTTCCATCTATGGGCTCCTTGTTCTAAGAGGTAAGTTGCAGTAATCATTAGGAAACTAAGCAACAACGAGGCTATCGCTGTTTACCCCTTATTTCAAGCTGGAAGAGGCCTGTTCATGGGACCACATTGTTCTTGTAGAACACCTGTTCGTTTGAACATGAATAGTTCGTAATGTGACTAAATAGTATGATGTTTTTTCGGATTAAGCCGAAAGGTATTATGAGGAGGCATCATGGATCAAAAACAAAAAAATCCGCCATGGTTCTATTTTGTTCTATTGCTTCAGTGCATCTTCATTCTTTTAGGTATCGGCATGCTCCGAGACCTCATGTGGATCTACTAAGCTTTTATCTATTTCTCGAGCTTCTTATAAAAATCCAAAACCTTCGGATCGACAATAATCGATCGAGGATTCCAGCCAATCAAATGCAAGCCTTCAGCACTTCTTAGACGACTTAAAGCGACGTATGCATGACCGGGTTCCCACAGATGACTAAGATCACACCATAGATCATCAAGAGTCGCCCCCTGGCTTTTATGAATGGTCGTGGCATAAGCCAAGGTCAGTGGGAATTGAATGACCGACGCCATGACATTTCCTTCGGCATCTTGAAGAGCAAAAGAAGACTTATCCACCTGCACTTCGCGACCGCCATCTTTTTTAACGATGATTTTATCATCGGCAATATCGGTCACGACTCCACGAGTTCCGTTCACCCAGCGTTTTTGCGGATCATTCTGCAGGAACATCACACGACACCCCAGCTTCAACACCAGCTTCACGGGAACCGGAGCGGTCTTCATCAGAATTTCAATATGCTTCTCAGAGCCAAAGTAAATCGAATCAATCGTAACTTCTTCTTCGTGCAATTCTTTAAGCTTCATTTGATTGAAGTTTTCAGCATTGATCTTACGAGGGAAAAGTCGCGTGCCCGGATGATCAGGATCATGATGTTGAATATGTTCATTCAGGAAATCGCGCACACGTGGAGTGGAAAGCCCGTGGCGCACATCACTTAAGATATCCAAAAAAAGATTGTCCGAAACTCTTTGGTTGTGCGAAAGCATCGAGGTTTGAAATCCCGAATTTTTCCAAACTTCATTCAAGAAGCACCAATCGCGAGCACCGGTTTGGGTGACTGGTGGTAACTGTGCAAAATCCCCGACAGCGATAATACGTAGACCGCCCCAGGGAAGTTTTGATTCACGGGCTTTTTGTGACAAGGCTTCGGCAATCATCAAGGCTTGGCCAGGAATCATTGAGATTTCATCAATGATCACGCCCTCAACTTTGCGAAGACGCGCCATCAGTTTATTATCCCGGGAAGCACGCTCGTAGGCCGCGTCCGCTCCGCCTTCCATGATTCCCAATCCAAAAAAGCTATGGAAAGTACGACCGCCCAAAAGCACGGCCGCCGCTCCCGTGCTGGCAAGGATCGGAAACTCTTTGGGATCAAGCTCCCTCATGAACTGTCTGATCAGAAAGCTTTTGCCGCTGCCAGCACCACCCGTCAGAAAGACATTCTCTCCAGATCTTAAAAGATCCAGAGCTTCGGCTTGCTCGGGTGATAAATCTACAACGGCTTTTGTCATGAGTGCGTTTGATCATGCCATTCGCCTAGACCATTAGCAAGGCGGCTATTGCAATTCACATTATTCAGGAATGGAATAAGAGGGTCTTTCGAAAGGATTCGACACAATGAACCATTCTTTAAATAGAGTCGCCTTATCGGCTCTGCTTGCTTCTGTTTGTTTATTCTCTGCGACCGGATATGCCAAAGCGCCCTCTTCGGAAATTCCAGAAAAACGTGAATTTCCATTGAGCACCACGACGAATCCCTGTGAAGACTTTCACAAGTACGTTTGTTCTGAGGCTGAGGCTTCATTCAAGCTTCGCCCGGATCGCAGCCACCATCTCTTTGCCTTCAGCGACTCTCGCGAACGTCTATTGGAAATCAAAAAGAAGTTCATGGCAGAATTGCCCCAGAAAAAAGGCTTGAGCGAACGCAGTGAGCAAATGCGCGATATGTACATGTCCTGCATGGATCCCAAAGCCCGCGCCAATTCAGAAAAAGCTGAAGTTAAAAAATTTCAGAAAGATTTAAAAGACATTGAGACGACGGAGGAGCTGGTTACTTACGTCAACACACATGCATCGAAAGGTCTTTTCGGTCCCTTTGTGTGGATGGGAAATACTCCTGACTTAGATAATCCGAAAAAACTGAATATTATTATCGGCGGAAGCCTCATGAACCTTCCTGATCATAAATATTATGAGGATGCGAAGTTGATGGCGGATTATAAAAAACTGCTGACGTCCTTCTTCAAAGCTATCGATCCCAAGGTAAAAGCTGCTGATGCGGAAAAACGCGCGACGGATTTGGTTGAGCTCGAAAAAGACTTCATTAAAGTTTTCCCCGTGGCGGCAGTACGCCGTCAACGCTGGAGTGAAAGATTTCTTTCCACTCAGGAAGACACCATCAAAAAGTATCCAAATCTAAAGTTTGAAATTCTGTTTAAAAAGACACCGAAAGACGCTTTAGTCAGCCAGCCGATTGCAGAGACCGCGACCTTCCTCAACGAGGAACTTCCGAAACGTCCTTTGGCTGTTTGGAAAGACTATCTTTTGGTTAAAAATCTTTCCGACCAAATGGATGACGCCTATCCAAAATTCTTCCAACAAAACTTCGATTTCGAAAAGAAATACTTCGGCGGACCTGACACTCGCTCCGTTCGTGCTGAGCGTTGTACAGATATGGTTACGGAATATTTCATGAAGGAACTGGATGCGGCACTGGTCGATCAAGTCTTCCCGAACTTTGATGAAAAGAAAGTTCAAGATGTCGCGGAAAGCATTCGTGCCAGCATTTTGGAAGGCCTTAAAAATAATAAATGGCTTTCTTCCGAGGGTAAAAAAGGCGCTATTGCCAAGATCAAAGTCGCTCGCTTGCAACTCGTAAAACCTCACTCCGATAAAGAGTGGGACTTCATGCCGATTCGTAAATACACAAAGACGGATCTGATGGTGAACAAGCATCTTTACCGTGAAGCGGCTCACAGCAAAATGATGAAAGAGCTTCAAGAGCCTGCCAACCAAGATGCATGGGGTATGGGACCTTTGACGGTGAATGCTTATTACAGTGAGAACGAAAACAAATTCGTTTTGCCAATCGGGATTCTTCAATATCCGTTCTACAACAAGGACGGTTCGTTGATTGAAAATCTTGGGGCCGTGGGAGCGGTTGTGGGCCACGAACTCGGTCATAGCATCGATGACAATGGTGCCAAGTATGATTCCGAGGGCCGCCTTAAACAATGGATGACTCAAAAAGATGTCTTCGACTTTGCCGCTCGTCAGAAGAAATTGGTCGATCAGTTCAATAAAGCTGAACATGATGGCCGTTTGACCTTGGGAGAAAACACAGCGGACCTTGTCGGGATGACTTTTGCTTACAACGCCGCATTCCCTGAAGGCAAAGGCAGCGTGGACGACAAGAAGAAGTTTTTTGTGGCCTATGGCCGCCTGTGGTGCTCAGTCACTCGCCCTGATTTTGAGAAGTTAATGAGGAAAACCGATCCCCATGCTTCGGGCGCGGCTCGCATCAATGAGCAAGTGAAGCAACAACCGGCCTTCGCGGAAGTATTCCAGTGTAAAGCCGGAGACAAGATGACCCTGCCGGAAAATGAGCGAGTTCAAATCTGGTAGATTTGAGCGCGGACATTGCGCTACGCCCCTCGTCGAAAATCGGTGAAAACTGGCGAGAATCGTGAATACGAGGGGCTCTGTATTGAAGACAAAATCCAATTCTGGTATTCTTACCTTCTGGCTCCATTGCAAGGAGGGGTTATGACAGTAAAGCCTATGGCATTCACAACAGTTGAGTTCGAAACAAAAACGGAAAACCCGAACTACGAGGGTGTATTCGATATTGCTCCTGCTGAACTTCAACAAAAAATGAATCAAGTTAAAATGATCGACGTTCGCCAACCTGACGAATTCACTGGCGAGCTCGGCCATGTGGGCGGAGCTGAGTTGATCGTACTTGATACTTTACCAAGTCAAATTGCCAATCTGCCAAAGGATCAGACTATTGTGTTCATCTGTCGCAGCGGAGCCCGCTCGGGCAACGCCACTGCTTATGCGCTGATGAATGGATTTACGAACGTTTACAACATGAAAGGCGGAATGTTGCTTTGGAATCAATTGCAACTGCCCGTTGAAAGATAAGAAAATATGCCTGGAAAAGTATTTGTTAATAGAACTCTTAATATGAAAAAAATCCGCTATGTCGGCGTCGACATGGACCATACGCTTGTTCGCTACAACAGCGAAAACTTCGAGCGTTTGTCACACACGACAATGATCGACAAGCTGGTAAAACGCGGTTACCCAGAAACTTTGCGCAAACTGACGTTTGACTACAACTTCGCCATTCGCGGACTTGTTATCGACCGTAAGATGGGAAATCTTTTGAAATTGAATCGCTACACGGCGATTCGCGCGAGCTACCATGGCTTGAAACCCCTCGACTTCAAAAGCCATCAGAAATTGTACAAGTCGACATACATCGACCTCAGCAACAGTGACTACTTGGCTGTCGATACCTCGTTCTCGATCTCTTCTGCAAATTTGATTGCACAGATCGTTGAATTGAAAGACACCGACACTGCCAATAAGTACCCTGAATACGTGCAAATCGCCGACGACGTTATGGACGCTGTCGATGAAGCGCATCGTGATGGTTCTTTGAAAGATGTCGTGAAGCAAAACTTGGATCATTACATCATTAAAGATCCAAGCTTGGTCGCAGGACTTGAAAAGTTCCGCCGTCATGGAAAGAAGATCTTCGTTCTAACGAACTCTGACTACCATTACACGAAGTTGCTTTTGGACTATGCGATTCAACCTTTCCTGAAAGATCACAAATCTTGGCAGGATCTGTTTGAGATCGTGATCACTTTCGCTTCCAAGCCTAAGTTCTTCTATGAAAGCCAAAGATATCTTCGTGTAAACCCTGAAGATGGCACCATGACAAACATGGAAGGCAAGTTGACACCGGGAATCTACCAAGGCGGAAACGCTAAGAAGTTCACAGCCGACTTGGATCTTCAAGGTGATGACATTCTTTACATCGGGGACCATATCTACGGTGACATCCTTCGCTTGAAGAAGGATTGCAACTGGAGAACTGCCATGGTCATCGAAGAGCTGGATGTTGAAGTTGAAAACAACAAAAAGGCAGAGCCCATCAATCAAGAGATCGAAATTCTGATGAAGAAAAAAGAACCTCTTGAAGATGAACTTACTGAGATCATGACCAAGAAGATTGAAAAGTCTGCAGATCTTAATGAATCGCAAATCGAAGTTCTGCAAAAGACCATTTCAGAAATCGATGGTCAGATCAGTCAGCTCATCAAGAAACAACAGTCGATGTACAACTCGAACTGGGGTCAATTGATGAGAGCCGGAAACGAAGAAAGCTACTTCGCTTACCAACTAGATCGTTACGCTTGCGTCTATATGGAAAAGCTGGCGGGCCTCTTGGAACTTTCTCCAAGAACCTACTTCCGCGCTCCACGCAGACCTCTCGCCCACGAGATTTTCTAAAGCCAAAATTTGGTCTACATTGCGTCAAAACCCTCGAGACATCGAGGGTTTTTCTTTTTTGCCTTCGCTAAATTCTGCTAGCCTTAACATATGAAAAATTCGACCACTTTATTATTGGGTTTTTTCCTTTTGATTGGCGTCAGCTTTGCCTCTTATGAGGCGGGGCAAAAATCCGTGTCTACATTGTCATCTGAAGCAAGCATCGAAGAAAAAGTGAAAGCTGATTTGGTAGAACTGACCAAGAAGGATTTCGAAGAATATCAAAATCTCAAAACCATGGAAGATCGCTACAAGAAGGCGGATGAGATCCTCGGCAAGATCGTCACTGTCTTCCTTGCCGATCTTGGTTTGAAACTAAGCTTTAAACCTTTAAATCCTGCTCTTCTTGAGGGAGCTTGTGCGATCCCAGGACTGGCTCCGGCAGTGACTCCGACGCCTTCTCCGGCGCCTCAACAAAGTAATATGTCGACTCCTCCTGCTGCAACAACTCCAACCATCGTGAAAACTCCAGCTTGGATATTAAATGAAAAGCGAATCGCCAACATGGACCGCGAAGAAGACATTCTTCGCGCTTTGAAACAAAATCCCATTGAAGATCTTTTTACCACATTAAAATCTTCACATGATATTTCACGTGGTGAAGCCTTGATCATCGAAGGTCGTTTTCAAGGTGAGATCCATTTCTTCGACCGAAAAAAGCACAAGTCAGATTGGATTCTTTACTGGGAAATCAACGACATCACAGCTCAAGGCAGAACCAGCAGCTCTTCTTTGATTACTCTGACAGAAAAATCCAACGGCAAAACCTTCAGTCGATCACGGGGTAATCAGATGTTGAAAAACTTCACTCGCCCTGACGGCAGCAAAGCCTTGATCGTGAATGTTAACGATGATGATGGATACATTCAAATCTACCCAGTCGGAGGGACTGACCAATGGGTCGGGAACTACTATGAGAAAAGTAAGATTGGCGAGTATAACTTTGTCGGCCAAGTCACCCTCAACCGCATCCCATAATGAAGTCTCTTCACGTTACAAAAAGGTACGGCGTACCTTTACCAAGGGATGGCGTCGCCGTCTCGGAAGAAGCCGCCTGTGGGGCCGCCCTTTGGAAGAGTGGCTGCCCAAAGAATGCCTTTGATTCCTTGATTGATATCACGGCTTGCTCCTGCGCCGCCCATGTCGGTACGGACCCAACCAGGGCAGATGGAATTGACTAGAATATCGTGGCCTTTGCCTTCGGCGGCGAAGACTTGCGTGACTACGTTAAGTGCAGTTTTTGAAATGCGATAGGCAGCATAATTGCCGTCCATTTCACTGAGCTGGCCCATACCAGAGGAAACGTTCACGATGCGACCACTGCCCTCTTGTTGCATCAAAGGGAAGAGTTTTTGGGTGAGCAAGAAAGGGCCCAGAGTATTTGTCGCAAAGGTTTTTTGAATCGTTGACGACTTTGTCTTGAATACGGATTTATTTCCACCGTCTTCGTCATCAATGAAGATGCCCGCATTGTTCACCAGGACATCCAGATAACCGTATTCGCGGCGAAAAGCTTCCGCGAATTCGTTGATGCTCTTTTCTTGAGACACATCAAGTTTCATTGCAACGACATCGAGGTCTTTCATTTTCATTGCGTTGATTTGCTTTTGAGATTTCTCTGGATCTCTCATCGCCATGACGACTTTGAAGCCTCTTTGCGCGAGGGCTTCGCTGGTTGCATATCCAAGACCGCGACTGGCTCCAGTGACAACTGCAATTTTCTTCATGGCGCTATCCTTAAATTGGCTTTAACTGCCGATTACTTTTTTGAATTCGGAAGAGGTTGCGGCGGAGCTCCGTTGACAGGTATCAACAAAGCCGTTGTCCAGTTGCGCTGATCGATCACGCACTCAGAAGAAATCACTCTCCAGCGTTCGATAGGGAAGTAGTAACCGGTCTCCACCCAACCCCAGCCATTCCAATCAACACGGCGTCCGTATTGATAGCCCCCGCCACTATTATCGCGCACAGAGCGCGTTTCACGGTGATAAGTCAAAAGAGGATGATTGATTTTCAAGTTTCCTTGGAAATCTTTTTGAATAAAGGCTTTTTCATCGAAGACACAGTTATAATAAGAATCCAGGCTGCGCACACGACCCGTGATTGTTTCGCCAACCTTCACATCGCGTCCTGCTGGCAAAATAAACTCAAAGAACCAATTTACTGCAGCACCCGTGGAATAGTAGCTCACTGTATTCATCGTCAAAGAACGATTGAATTGCACCAAACGAACTTGCTTGGAGTTGTCTTCATTTCTGTAAAGACCCTCAAGACTGCTTTGGGCGGAAGCCATCAATGGCACCGCCAACACAACTGCGATCACGGACACTAATAGCTTCTTCATGATTTCTCCGCTCATTGACTCTGCTAATTCCTATTAAACAAGATCAAATAATCTTTAGCCCCAGTCTGCTCTAACAGTCCAGAGTATTTGTTGGCTTCAAACTTTTTGCGATAAGTCTTACGCGCGATATCCCGCACCATGCAACCCAAAGCACTTGTCCCCGCAGGATCCACGGCGCCGCCGGCGGAACAAGCTGGATCAAAGCTCGCTTCCTGTTCTCGCGTTAGTGGAAATTTGCTGACTGACATACTTGTCACGTCCACTTTGAATTCTTCCTTCAAACGCGAAACGGGATTGCTCTTAATCAACTGAGAAGCGTAGATGCTCGGAACAATGATCACAACACGCAGACCCTGTGCCAGAGCTTTATTGATCCCCTCGACCATACGAGGCATTTCATCTTTGACCTGCAGGTGCATCCCGTTGTTGAAGATCTCAACATAAGGAAGCATCGACTCCACGACGATTAGGTCGTACTTTGAGCCCTGCTCTTGGTTCGCTTCAAGAAAACCTCTCCACAATTCCAAATCTTCGATCTGATTGGGAGTGACCCCTAACATCAAAACTGGAGCGGCTTTCACCTCGCGACGAAGGTTCTCAAAGACGAGTTTCCCGAGGTCTTCTGGCACCGCAACCTGAGTCAACTCAAGCTTCGATAGCGACTGAGGCTTAACAGAAATTTGCGTGGAAAAATAGATACCTAGAGCGATAACGGCAGCAGCGCCGAGCCAGTAAAAATACTTCATAGGACTATCGACCTACCACCCCTGACCCATCATGGCAAGAGTCATTGTAATCTGTTAAAATTGTGCTAGATTCCGAGCATTACAGAGGACTTGATCTAGAAACAGACAGGTACCGAAAAATATATGGCGACGAATAAGTTATCTTCTACAAGCTATTTAGTTATTGGCTCTGGCCGCGTCGCCCGACATATCGGTCACTATTTCCATTTATTAAATTTAAAACATAAAAGCTGGGATCGCTCTCAAGACCCTCATGCGTTAAAGAAATTGATTCATGAAAGCAGCCATGTGCTCTTAGCAATCAGTGACAACGCGATTGAAGGCTTCTTTCGCTTGCACCTCGCGGGCCTTGAAAAAACAGTCGTGCACTTCTCAGGGGCGCATAACTTTGATGTTATGATTGCCGCCCACCCCTTAATGACGTTTGGTCCTGATCTGTATGATCTCGAATTCTATAAAAAGATCCACTTCACTATGACGGGTGCTTCTTTAAATGAAGCCCTGCCTGGCCTGACAAATCCTTCGAGTGTTTTGCCTGCCGAACAAAAAGCTCTTTACCATGCCTATTGCGTGCTCGGTGGCAACTTCACGACTTTGCTTCTTGCCAAGATGCTTGAAGGCTTTGCTGAGATGAAAATTCCCTCTGAAGCAGCAAAGCTTTATATTGAGAAGGTGGTTGGCAACACTTTCGCAGAGCCTGGCAAAGCTCTGACAGGCCCCTTGGTCAGAAAAGATATTGAAACAGTGAATGCAAATTTGCAGGCACTGGATTCCGATTCGACGGCAGAAATCTACAAAGCGTTTTTAAAAACATACTGGCCCGAATATCCCAGAAAGTGAGGCCTTATGAAATCCATCCTCGACTTCCACGAAAAGAAAATTAAAAAGCAAAAATTCACCATGGTGACTTGCTATGACTACACATTCGCAAAGATTCTTGCCGAGAGTGATGTCGATTGTCTTCTGGTCGGAGATTCTCTCGCCAACACCATGCTGGGACATCAAACGACTCTAAGCGCGACTGTTGATATTATGGCTCTTTACACTGGTGCAGTCGCACGCGGCGCTGGCGATAAGAAATTCATCGTCGGTGACATGCCTTTCATGAGCTATCGCAAAGGTGTTACGGCCTCAATGACAGCCGCAGAGGTCATCATGCGTGCCGGTGCTCACGCGGTGAAACTTGAAGGCGGAGAAGGAAACTACAAACTGGTCAAACACATGATCGGCTCTGGCGTTCCAGTGATGGGGCATTTGGGTTTAACTCCTCAATCCGTGCATCAACTTGGCGGCTTTAAAGTTCAAGGTCGCGATGAGAAAGCACAAGCACGCATCAAGGAAGAAGCTTTACGTCTGCAGGATGCCGGGTCCTTCTGCATCGTTCTTGAATGTGTTCCTTCGCATTTGGCAGAAGAAATCACGGCGGCCTTGGACATTCCAACGATCGGCATCGGCGCGGGCCCTGCCACTGACGGACAGGTTCTGGTTCTGCAAGATATGCTCGGCATGAATCAAGGGTTCAAACCGAAATTCTTGAAAACTTACTATGACGGCTTTAACAACCTCAAAGAGGCTTTCAATACCTATCATCAAGAGGTTATCCACAGCGAATTCCCCACAGAGAAAGAGAGCTACTCATGACAGTTGTTCTGCGCTCTCCTCAGGAATTCAAGCAATGGCGTCGGCAACAAAAAGGTTCCTCCGTAGGATTTGTACCCACGATGGGCGCTTTGCACTCTGGCCACGAAGAGTTGTTGAAGCGTGCACGCCAGGAAAATGACTTGGTGGTTCTGTCTATTTTCGTTAATCCCACTCAGTTCAATGATCCTAAAGACTTTGAGAAATATCCTCTGACCTGGGATCAGGATTTGAAAATGGCCGAGACAAATAAAGTCGACGCGATTTTCTATCCACGCTATCCGGAAATGTATCCTGATAACTATCGCTACAAAGTCACAGAGGGCGAGTATTCAAAGCTTTTGGACGGAGCTCATCGCCCAGGCCACTTTGATGGCGTACTGTCCGTGGTTATGAAACTTTTCAATATCGTTGCTCCCACCAAAGCGTACTTTGGCGAAAAAGACTTTCAGCAAATGACTTTGATCAAAGGCATGGTTGAAAGCTTCTTTATGGATCTGGAAATCGTTCCCGTTGCAACCGTGCGCGAAGAAGACGGCCTTGCGAAAAGTTCCCGCAATACTCGTCTGAATTCTGAAGAACGCGCCAAAGCTCCTGCGATCTATAAAGCTATCCGCGAAAGCAAATCTGCCGAGGAAGCTGCAAACAGTTTGAATCAGCAGGGTTTCAAAGTCGACTATGTCACCGACATCGACAACCGCCGTTATGTGGCGGCATTTTTAGGTGAAGTAAGGTTGATCGACAATGTCCAAATCTAAAGTTCTTTTTATGATGACGGGCTCGATAGCCTGTTACAAAGCCTGTCACGTGATCTCTCGTCTTGTTCAAGCGGGCTGCGAGGTTCAAGTCGTGGCTTCGCCTGCGGCCCTGAAGTTCGTCGGCAATGCGACTCTTGAAGGACTGACGGGCAAGCCTGTCGTCAGTGATATGTATGCCAGTGGCAATGTCATGGATCATATTCACCTTATGCGTTGGGCGGATTTGATTCTGGTAGCCCCTGCCACGGCGAACTTCATCAACAAAGCGGCGCAAGGAATTGGCGACGATCTTCTTTCGACGCTTTTCCTGGCTCATGACTTTAAAAAACCATTCTTAATAGCTCCCGCGATGAATACCAGCATGTATATGCATCCCGTGACACAAAAGTCCCTGGAGAGCCTAAAGACTTATGGTATTGAGGTGCTGGACTCTGCTTCAGGAATTCTTGCTTGTGGTGAAGATGGCTACGGCAAACTGCTTGAGCCGGATTTAATTTTGAAAATTGTCCTGGAAAAGTTAAAGGTTAAGGTATCGGAAGCCGAAACGGCTTCTGTCGCCCCTCGCTCACCAGCGCTTTCTAAAATTAAGGTGTTAGTCACTGCCGGCGGGACGCAGGAACCGATTGATACTGTTCGCGTGATCTCAAATCTGAGCTCCGGGCGGACCGGAATCGCCTTGGCAGAGTATCTGACTCAAATGGGTTTTGATGTGACGTTGTTGCAAGCCCACTCGTCGCCTAAGGCTGAACATATCAGCCATCGCGATGTCTTTGTCAGCTTTGCAAGCCTGGATGAAAAGCTAAAACACTATCTTTCGACAGAAAGCTTTAGCCATGTCATTCATGCGGCGGCCGTCAGCGACTATTCGGTGTCTGATATTGAAATTGATGGCCAAAAATACCGTCCTTTGGAAATGAAGAAAGTTTCTTCTGACTCTGAAACGATGACGATTCACTTGCAGCGAAATCACAAAATTGTCGATCGCCTGAAAGACTATTCAAAAAATAAAGATCTCAAGGTGATTGCTTTCAAGCTGACCAGTCATGCCAATGAAGAACAAAAACGGGCCGCCGTGGAAAAGCTATTTAAAGGCTCCCATGCGGACTATGTCGTTCATAATGATTTGACGGATATTGATATTGTTAATAGAACCCACAAATTCACTTTATATAACCACGAAGGCTTTGTGGCTTGTGAAAGTTTAGATCGCTTAACGAGCGAGCTTGTTCGAGTCATCGCCAAAGACGACTTTGACAAACTCAATTCACAAGTTTGATTTTTTAGAACTTAAGGATAACTTATGATTTTGTGCCTGGATGTTGGCAACACACAAATTTTCGGAGGACTTTTTGATAAAGACAAAATGGTCCTGTCATTTCGTAAAAACTCAAAGAGCGGCGCCTCTTCAGACGAGACTGGTATTTTCTTAAGAACAGCCATTCGCGAGAACGGCTACGACCCCACGAAGATTCGCCAGATCGCCATCTGCAGTGTTGTTCCAGAAGTTATTTACTCTCTTCGTGGCGCCTGCATGAAGTACTTCAATATCAATCCATTCATCTTGCAAGCCGGTGTGAAAACAGGTTTGAAGGTCAAGTACCGCAACCCTTTGGAAGTGGGCGCGGATCGTATTGCCAACTCCATTGCAGCCACTCACCTTTATCCAAATCAGAACGTAGTGATTGTGGATCTCGGCACGGCGACAACCTTCTGCGCATTGACTAAAGAGAAAGACTATCTTGGCGGTTCCATCGTTGCGGGTCTTCGTTTGTGCATGGAGGCCTTGGAAAGCAAAACAGCGAAACTTCCTTCAGTGGAAATCGTTGCTATGCACGAGGCCCTGGGCCGCTCGACAATTGAAAGCATTCAATCGGGCTTGTATTACAGCCATGTCGGCGCGATGAAGGAAATCATCGAACGCATGACCAAAGAGTGCTTCCACGGGGAAAAGCCTTTTGTCATCGGCACGGGCGGTTTCTCGTCCCTATTTGAAAAAGAAAAAGTTTTTGATGTGATCATCCCGGACTTGGTCCTAAAAGGTATGTTGATTGCCCTTCAACTTAACAACTAATTGCTTAAGCAGCAAAGCGCTTAGAGGTAATATTATGAATGTCTCAATGCTTAGAACAAAAATTCATCGCGCGACCGTAACGGGTGCTGATCTAAACTACGAAGGCTCGGTGAGCGTTTGCCCGGATCTGATCAAGGCTTCAGGTCTTTTGATCAACGAGCGTGTTGATATCTACAACTGCAACAACGGCGCACGCTTCTCTACTTACGTGATCAAAGGCAATAAAGGCGAAATCTGCCTCAACGGAGCGGCGGCTCGCCATGTACAAAAGGGCGATCTTGTGATCATCTGCTCTTATTGCGGATTGAGCTTCGAAGAAGCACAAAAACACAAACCGACTGTCGTGTTTGTTAATGACAAAAATCGTATAAAAGAAAAACGCGCAGAGAGCAGAAAAAACAATAAATAAACGTCTGCCTTCACCGCACTAAGGACAGAGGGACAATTCATCCCGCCTACACAGGCAATATTTGAAATCTACTTCCGGCGCCGGTGTCGCATCGTTTCTTCAATCCAAAAAACAGAGAGGCATTCCTTATGCCTCTCTTCTTAGATTCAAGCCTCGGTTCAAGACAGCACCCCCTAAAAGATTGACCAACTGAACGATCTCGAGGAAAGTGCTCTTGCTATGGGAATCACGCTGTTACAAGTCCAAGGCGGCCACAAAGGCTTTGGCTCAAGAGTATTATTTGAAGACGCCACCTTCGCCATCAATGAAGGCGAGCATGTCGGTGTTATCGGACCAAATGGCGCCGGCAAGACGACTATGTTCAAAATTCTTGTTGATCAGGAACATCTTGATCAGGGCCTCGTCACAAAATCTCAACAGCTCCGCCTTGGCTACCTGGAACAAGAGTCTGACTGGAATGTCGACGAAAAGGTCGAAGAGTACCTGGCAAAGAACTGCATCAAACCTTTGTGGGAGCTCAAACAGTTCGGTTTAAAGCTAGGTCTGACAGAACAGCACTTCCAATCTCATTTAAAACAGCTCAGCGGTGGTTACCGCATGCGCGTAAAGCTATTGTTCCTGATCGGCCAAGAGCCCAACCTGCTTCTGCTGGATGAGCCAACGAACTTTCTGGATTTGGAAACTTTGCTGGTTCTGGAAAGCTTTCTTCAGGAATTTAAAGGCGCCTTCCTGCTGATCTCGCACGACCGCGAATTCCTTCGTCGCGTGACCGATCATATTTTGGAAGTGGAAGCCGGTGACATTGTAAAGTTCGCAGGTAATCTCGATGACTACTTCGAACAAAAAGCCATGCTTGCAGAACTCTTGCAAAAGCAGGCTCTTAGCCAACAGGCCAAGAAGAAATCCATCATGGACTTCGTCACCAGATTTGGTGCGAAAGCCACAAAGGCCCGCCAGGCGCAAAGTCGCCTGAAAGCTCTCGAGAAGATGGAGATGATCGAACTGAAGGCCGCGCCCACTCATTCGCACATTCAAATTCCGCCAGCAAGCCCTACCGGCAAAATGATTCTTGAACTTGAGAATGGTGAATGCGGATATGGCGACAAAGTTATTCTAAAGAACGTGAACCTCCGCTTGGAACGTGGCAATCACCTGGGCATTGTGGGTCTTAACGGAGCCGGGAAATCGACTTTGCTAAAATCTTTGGGTCAGCAAATTCCTTTATTGAGTGGTGCCATCAAATGGGGTCACCAAGTCAGTCTGTCTTACTTTGCGCAACACACTCCAGAAGCTTTGAATCCAGAGCACACAGTTCTGGAAGCGATGGCCTCCGCAGCCCACAAAGAAGTGACTCAGCAAGAAGTTTTGAATATCGCCGGAAGCTTGCTCTTTAGTGGCGATGCTGTTTACAAAAAAGTAAAAATTCTTTCGGGTGGCGAAAAGTCCCGCGTGGCTTTAGGGCAAATACTTTTGCAAAAATCTCCACTGTTGTTGCTGGATGAACCGACGAATCACTTGGACTTTGACACTGTCGAAGCTCTTACGACGGCGCTTGAAAGATATGAAGGCACCATCATCACGGTCAGCCATGACCGCGGCTTCATCGGTCGTGTCGCGAATAAAATTCTGGAAGTGAATCATGGATTGCTCACTCTTTACCCTGGCACTTATGATGAATATGTCTGGAGTTTGCAAAAAGGCTTCCTTGCGGAAAGAAACTTAGACCTTCCAGAAGCCAAAACGACTTCGACGGTCAGCTCTGCCACAGATTCCTCAAAGTTCAACTACAAGGAAGAGCGCAAACGCCTTGAAGGTCTCATAAAAAAAGCGCAGAAGCTGATTGAGGACTGCGATAAGAAGATTGCCGAATTGAGCAAAAAAAGAGACGCTTTAAATGAATCTCTGGCGACAGGTGGAGGCAGCAATGCCGCTTCTTTGGCAAAGGATCTGCACGAGACCAGCGCGCACATTGAGGAATTGGAGTTGACCATGCTGCAAGCCATGGAAGACCAGCACTCTCAAGAAACAGAGTTGAAACAGCTTATTGGATAAGGATCATCCTAAAATGAAACGACATCTGGCGCTTTCCACTTTCGCTCTCATTTGTTCAATCAATCTTCTTGGCTGCTCGAGCTACTTCAAAAGACAAGAATGTGAAAATATAAATTGGTTCGACCATGGTCAGAAAGTGGCTCTACGTGGTGAGTGGCTGAATGCTGATAAGACTTTGCAAGAATGTCGCAAGGCTGAAGCGAACATCAATGAAACCCAACTCGATCAGGGCTTTAAAGCAGGCATGGAGCAATACTGCACTCCCCAGAAGGCTTATCAAATCGGTAAATCGGGCGATCTGTTCTATCGCGGCCTTTGCGAAGGTCCGTCAATCAACAGCATTCTGGCGCAGCATTCACAAGGAATCCGTGATTACTGTTCTAAGGCCAACTCAGTGGCGGCAGGTGCCTCCGGCAAGAAGTACCAAAATGTTTGCCCGGCAAATTTAGAAAAAGATTTTCTTCCTGGATATCGCCGTGGGCGGAAACGCTTCGTTGACGCGCAAATTCTCGATAAGGAAAATCAGCGCCAACAAATCAATTTCACACTTTTGACCAAGCAATCTGAGCTCAACAATGTGTATGCAGAACTCAACAATCTGCAAGGACGACGCAATTTCCTTGAGATGCAAAGAAGCAACGCCTTGAGCGCACAAAACCCCACTCAAGCAGGATATATTGATGGCCAGATCAATGCTTTGTCCGGGGACATCAGCATCAAACAGAATACTGTGAATTCAAAAAATCGCGAGGTCGAAGCCCTTCGCAAACAGCAAGATCAGCTCGCGGCAGAAATTTCGAATTTCCGCGCCGAACTGCCCTCACTAGAAGAGTAATAATTTAGAGGGTGGGAACTCGAAACCACTCAATGGCGTCGACAAAGGCTTTTGGTTGATAAGCATTGGCTTGTTGGCTCCAGCGAACTTCACGCCATCCCAAACTTTTGAATGAGGGACTTTCAAGATCCCTCTTTTGGATGAATTCAAAGACATTGGCAACCTGCTCAAGCTCTGTTCTTTTCATCAACAATGACGGCAAATGGAATTGAACAAAGGACAGGCCTTTATTTTGAATGGCAAATCCTTCTGCGCCTTCAGCCAGAAACTTCTCATACTGCACTTGTTTCTTAAGGTCACAGCGATCCACAACTAAAAGCTTTTCAGTAACATCAGCATAGTCCATCACATAGCTAAAATTATAACCGCCGCACTTTTCAACAATCGTACGGTTTGCTTTGATCTGACCGAAAGAAGCTACTGGAATCGGATACCGAGATGGAAGCATCCACAAGTTTTGGCCGTCTCTCAATGCCATCTGCAACTTCGGTTGGTTCTTGGCGATCTTCTCGAAATCTTGGAAGACTTTTGAAGAATCTGTTAAAGGAACTTGGCTTACAAATAAGACGTCAAAGGCCGCTTCCGCGAAAGCGTCTTGGAACCCGCTGGTGCGAAGCTCATTTGTTAAATTCGCGACGAAACTGCGATGCGCATTTGATTCCTTGGCAACTGTAGAGCTGGAGACAAACAGATTTACATTCTTAATGGCTTCAGCAGCCTTTACCAAGGTCGTCGCAGGCACAACCCCTAAAGTTTCACTCACCATTGGCAAATGAAGGCTGTGATCCGAACGCAAGAACTGCGTGAGGTTGTTCACAAAATCAAAGCGGTCCTTCATGCTCAACTGCTTGTAAGAGCGCACCCAGCTCGACACCAACAAAGGACGAAGACTCATCTCGGTGACTTGATCTTTCAACACATTCTCGGCATCTGTGCGATTCTGACAGATCGCGAAGTGCTCGGATTGCTTCCATGAAGAATCACAATAGGCGGCGACTGACTTTAATATATAAGGCCATTTGACCTTACGAAGAGCCGTGGCCAAATGAGTATTTGGATCACCGATATCCAAGTCGCCTGATTGCAGATAAACCAAGAAGTCGGTCACGACTTCTTCCATGAGGCTTTGCTGCGCGAAAAGAGTCTCATTGCGTTCACGGTACCAGATTTTGGCCAACCCCTTCTCGAGGTGCCCAGGAGCCTCCAGAAGTTTGCTGCCGATGAAGAGCTGATGCCCTTGAATACGATAGAGATATGGATGATCCTCCATGATGGTCACTTGGATCTTTTTATAGAAAGGCTCCAAGCTCTCCAGGACCTTCTCGGTCTGTTGAATGCGCGAACCCAAGTCACGACTTTGTAGACCGAAATACTCGCTGTAGCCGGTATCTTTGTTCAAAGCACAACGGTAAATCGACTCGCTGGTTTTCCCAGCAAGCCTGTCAATTCTTTCGACAACTTTGGAATCGATACAAAGCGGCCTCTTCGTCATCTGAAGAACAACCAGGCTAAGTAGGCCAAAACACGCGAAACTAAGATATGTGAGCCAACGTGAAATCATACAAGGGGCTTAGATTGCAAAACATAGACCTCCTCAATCCCAATGTTCTTCAAGAAAACTTCATCATGGGAAACGACCAATAAAGCTCCCTGAAAACCTTGAAGCGCATCCTCAAGGACCTCAAGGCTTGCGATATCCAAGTTATTGGTTGGTTCATCTAAGATCAAAAACTGCGGAGAGGGCGAGGCCAATAAGATTTTAGCCAATGCCGCTTTGAGCTTTTCTCCCCCACTTAAGGAATCCACCTGTTGATGAACTTGCTCCCCAACAAACTGAAATCGTGCAAGCTCGTTGCGAATCTCCGTCAGTGTTCGTTGTGTAGAACTCAAAACATTTTCCAACACCGACTTGTCCTTGTCCAAAACCGAGTACTGCTGATCCAGGTAGGCAGTGGGAAGGTCCCCTCTCTTCATCGAACCGACATAGCTCCCTGACGGATTTACCCCCTCACTGAGCAGAAGACTGATGAGAGTGGACTTGCCCGCTCCATTCACCCCCGCCAGAGCCCACCGCCTTGGTCCTTTCATCACCAGGTTGATTTCTTCCTTCCATAGACAATGGGCTACAGAGACAAATTGGAAATTGAATTTTTCAAAGGCGAAAACCAACTTGCCAAGAGGAATCGCCGTTTCGGGAAGATTCAAACCCAGAGCGCTTTCTAACTTCATTCCTGAATAGAATTGTGAAAATTCATCTCGCGCATTTTCCACACGCTTATCCTCATGGCTATGAATGCGCCCGCGCGTTTCCTGAGCCTGTCTTTTCAAAGCGCCAATAAGAATTCTTGGCAGTCCACCTTTGGCCGCCTTCGCAGCGCCCGCCCTCATTCTTTTTTCTTGAGAAGAAACTTTTTGATAGTGTTCGCGCTCGAGCTTCTTCTTCTCGCGACGAAGTCGATCTAATGTTTCACTCTGCAGCGCTCGCTCCGCTGACTTTTCTTGCTGATAGAACGAATAATTGCCGCCATACGATGACAGTCCCTGATTGGAAAGCTCCAGAATGCACTCAACCTCTTCAAGCAAAAGACGATCATGACTGATCACCAGCAAAGTCCCTTGGTAGCCGCGGACGAACTCCTGAATCTGAGCTCGAGCTTCCTGATCGAGATTGTTGGTCGGTTCATCCAATATTAAAAGACCTGCATCCAACATCAGAGCCTGCGCGATGCGAACTCTGGTCCACTCCCCGCCACTTAACACAGAAAGAGGTTTTTCAAAAGACAGCCCCTCCAAGAGAGGCCCCCACACTTGAGGGTCTGCAAATGGGCTCTCCCAAAGGTCTGCCAAATACTCAGCCACGGTCACTAAAGGTCGCTCACTGTCTTGGCGCAAATACGTGACCTTGTTGGAGATCCGCAGCTCGCCTTCGGAATGAGAGTTTTCACCAGCTAAGATTTTCGCCAGAGTGGACTTGCCAACACCATTAGGACCTACAAGGCCATAGCGTGATGAATTCAAGGTGAATGATATGTCAGAAAAGAGCTTTCTTCCCTGCGGAAGCTCAAAGCCCAAGGACCTTGCGGTCACTTGAAATAAATTGTTATGCATAGATATATCCGTCAATGATCCAGAAGGATCAGAATTTGGTTCTTAAAATAGGAAGTAAGACGGATATTATTTTCTCATAGACGTCTGGTTTAGCACCGGACTGTTTCAGTATACTTGAAGTCTGCTGCAGTTTACAAGACACTTAAATTACCTATGAAATATTCGGCACTTATCATCTTTTTCATAAGCTCTGCGGTCTTCGCCAATGTTGAAACACTCATCATCGGTGACTCCCATGTCGTGGGTCCCTTCGGCGAAAATATGCATAAAATCTTTCGCACTAAAACCAAAGAAGACACGCGCACGCTTGGACTGGCTGGCGCCTCACCAAGCAATTTTGTCGCGGCTAATGCCAAACAACGCACCCTCAGTTATGGCTTTGCTGATCGCAATAACGAAAACGAAAGACTGATCAAAGGTGGAACCGCAGCTGAACTTCCAGAGCTAGGTCCCTTGTTGGCAAAAACAAACCCCAATCGCATCGTCATCGAGCTGGGTGACAACTTCGCGGACTACCGCAACCCTTCTGCAAACTCAGATGCCTCCGCAAAGAAACAAGTGCAGTTGATTATTTCAGAACTGGAAAAGCAAAATTCAAAAGCCACTTGCTATTGGGTGACTCCCACTTGGACAGATAAATCCGGAAGCAAGCCTTATCAAAAAACCAATGAGCGACTTGTGAAGCTGATCGACATTATTAAGAAGACAGCCTCGCCTCGCTGTACCGTCATCGACAGCGCCAATGGCATTGGCCTTCAGCAAAGCGATATCAAAACAGGTAGTGATGGCTTGCATTTCGATGGAACAAACGGAAAGAAATGGGCTGAAGCGGCAGCGAATAAAATCTTCGAAATAGAAAAAGCAAAACAGTCCGGCACCAAATCCGCACCAGCAGACAAGACTTCATCAGCAATCAAATAGAGAAGAGTAGTCCAACTAACGCCGTGAGCCTCAAAAAGGTACGGCGTACCTCACCGTACTTAAACTTTACCGAGGGGTTTTAGTCTGCCGACTTTACCGACTTTGGAAGGAAGAGGATGCTGAATTTTTTCAGCGATCCATGGATTGATTTCAAGCAGCTTATCGAGATTCAAGCCTGTCTTTACGCCCATTCCGTGAAGCATGTACACGACATCTTCTGTCGCCACGTTGCCTGTCGCACCCGGAGCATAAGGGCAACCACCAAGACCGCCAAGGCTGGTATCAAACACTGTGATACCTAAATCATAAGCCGCAAGAATATTGGCCAAAGCCTGCCCGCGAGTGTCATGGAAATGTCCTGCGAGCTTTTTAGCTGGAACCACTTTTTTTAGTTTCTTAAATAAAGAACGAACTTGGCCAACATCAGCCACACCAATGGTGTCTCCAATTGAAAGCTCATACACGCCAAGCTTATGCATGCGTTGAGCCAGCTTAACCACTTTGGCTTCCGACACTTTGCCTTCGAATGGACAACCAAAACAAGTCGACAAGTAACCACGCACTTTGATTTTATGCTTCTTCGCCAAAGCCATTACCGGTGCGAAACGTTGAAAGCTTTCCTCAATAGAACAATTGATATTCTTTTTAGAAAAGGATTCAGAACAAGCCGCGAAGATCGCAACTTCCTTCACGCCACTTTGAATCGCATCTTGCAGCCCACGCTCATTGGGAACCAAAACTGACAGCTCGGCCTTCTTGGAAAGCTTTCCCACCTTTTGCAAAGCAAAAGTCTTAGCCAATACATCAGCAGTCCCCGCCATTTGCGGAACCCAAGTTGGAGAAACAAATGAGCCAATTTCGACTCGCTTTGTTCCCGCGTCAATCAGTCGTTTTGCAAACTCAACACGCGTGTCTGCATCCAAAACGGTTTTCTCGTTTTGAAGTCCGTCACGAAGTCCCATTTCCACAATAACGACTGAACTCTTTTTCATAGGCTTACTTTTCGGCAGAAGGTTTGATTTTCACAAGGGCTTTTCCCAAAGCCACCTGATCACCAACCGCGCATGAAATTGAATCAATTGTACCATCGATTTCGCACTTCAAGGTGTACTCCATTTTCATGGCTTCCATCACCAGGACCGCCTGACCAACCTTCACCGCAGTGCCAGATTGCACAAGAAGCTTGGTCACCTTGCCCGGCATCGGAGCAGAAACCGTATCTGAAGAACCACCAGCGCCGGCCTTTTTACGAGACTTTTGTCCAGTGCCTGAATCCATTGTAAATGTACGACCATTTACATGAACCCACAAAGTTCCCTTCATGAGTTGCGCTTGGGCTTTATGATCAACTCCGTCGATTCTAACTTTTACTTCCATTAGATACCTCTCCAGAAAGATGACCATGGAGATGTTGCCATCGCCGCCTCAGAAGCTCCACCACCGCGAAGTTGCAATAAAGCTCCTTCAGCAATTTTCTTTTCTGTTTCAGACAAAGCCGGTTCTTTCAAAGCTTCAGCAAAATATGTCTCAATGAATCGAGTCGTCATGGTGCCCATCACAAATTCTTTGTGAGACAGAATTTCAATCAAATATGGAATATTCGTGTGCACACCGAAAACCACGGAGTCTTTCAACACGCGGATCATTTTTTGAATCGCACGCGGACGATTCTCATCCCAAACAATCACTTTCGCGATCATCGGGTCGTAGAATGGCGTGATCACATCACCCTGATCAAATCCATACTCATAACGGCGCCCGGGTCCTTCCGGCCATTCAACATGTCCCAACAAACCTGTCGAAGGCACGCCACCCATAAAAGGATTCTCTGCGTAGATACGACATTCAATGGAGTGACCACGTGGAATGCGTACCTGTTTTGGATCATGTATGAAATCGCCCTGAGCCGTCAGGATTTGCATTTTCACCAAATCAACGCCCATAACTTCTTCAGTCACCGGATGCTCAACCTGCAAACGCGTATTCACTTCAAGCAGATAAAACTCACCATCTTGAAGCAGGAATTCCACCGTGCCCGCACCTTTGTACTTTCCAACGGTGGCAATCGCGCAAGCGGCTTCACCCATGCGACGGCGCAAATCATCAGTCAATGAAGGCGATGTCGCCTCTTCGATAATTTTTTGATGACGACGTTGCACCGAACACTCACGGTCAAAGAAATGAATCACCTGGCCGGAACTGTCGCCGAAGATTTGGAACTCAATGTGCTTGGCACGATCCAGGTATTTCTCTAGAAAAACTTTTGGAGACCCAAAGGCTGACTGAGCTTCCCTTTGCGCGGATTCAATCAACTCGGCCGCGTCTGCAGAGTTTGTGATCAACTTCATACCGCGACCACCGCCACCAGCTGCTGCTTTGACGATGACAGGGTAACCAATTTTTTCAGCCTGTTGAATCAAATGGGCAACTTCTTGGTTCTCACCTTGATAGCCAGGCACCAACGGCAGTCCTGCTTTTTTCGCAAGCTCTTTACAGTGAACCTTGTCACCCAAAGAGCGAATAGATTCCGCGGAGGGGCCAATGAAGGTCATTCCAGCTTTTTCAACCGCTTCTGCGAAGTCAGCATTCTCAGATAAGAAACCAAAGCCTGGGTGAATTGCTTGGGCACCCGCTGCTAAAGCTCCGTTCACATTCGCAGGAATGCTCAGATAGCTTTCCGCAGTCGGCGCGGGGCCGATGCAAATAGTTTTCGTCGCCATTCTGTATGCGCGAGAGTTGATATCGGCTTCAGAATGTAGCAGGACTGTTTCAATCCCCAGCTCTTCACAAGCTTTGATGATTCGAACCGCAACTTCCCCACGGTTTGCAATAGCGATACGACTGAATTTACCAGGCATTTTTGTCATGGTGCAAAAGCTCCAATTTTAAGAGCTTTTACCTATAAACTTGAATGCCTTGGAAGGCAATTGCCAAGGGCCTTTCACGCTGTCTTTAGAACCACTGGTGCGTGGCGGCAATGAACTGCGAACTTGCCCCAATTACAATCGAGGCCGTCACAAGTACTCGCCAATCGCGATAGAACGCCAAGAGCGCGAAAGCCGCCAACAGCAGAAGCGAGCCTTCGATTCTTCCGTCCACAAGAAAGACCAACAAGGCCGCCATGAGCACCTGAGCAATGGCCACCACATGCCGGGTGATCTCTTCCCCCGCGTGCACCAGCGCAAACGCTGAGGCCACAAAAGTCAACGCACCACCAAAGAACAAGGTCATCCAAATGTTGGTATGAAGGACTGCCTCCATTCCCTTGTAAGCCGGAGGTGACAAGAAGACTGAACAAATGATCGCCAAGGCCCATTGCCCTAGCATCAACATCGCAAAGCGATTGTCCGTTTCTTTGAATGTCTTTGAGCATGAAGAATTGAAAGTTACCAGAATGACTGAGCTTAATTCTCTTATTCCTTCCACACGAACCCCGTTTTGGTAAAAACCGAAGGTTCCATGTAAAAGGCAAGACGGCGCAACGAGCGATGCGCATCTTCGGCAAATTGTTTTTTCTTTTGATTATGAAAAAAGCCCAATACCGAAAGCGCACCAGACAGGGCCAAATCCATCTGTATGATGTTTGACCTGTTCATAGATTACTTCTCGGCAATAGCTTTTTTATTCTTGATATACTCACATAAATAAATTGCGGAGTATCACCTTGCGACGAAATAAATCTCGGAATATGACGAGCTCAAGTTTGAGGTGGCGGAGTCACGTTGTGAGCTGTTAAAGAGCTGCCCGCAGAAGCCGCCATCACACAAAAGATCGCCAGCCACTGAGTCCCATTCAAGTTCTCGCTTAAAAACAGAAGCCCCATCAAAGCTGCAAACGCCGGCTCCAAACTCATCAAAACACCAAATGTTTTCTCGGGGATGCTTCGTAAAGCCATCATCTCAAGTGAATAAGGAAGTGCACTGGACAAAATTGCCACAAAGAACGCCATCATCCAGATCTTTCCATCAAGCTCAGCAAAATGAACATGGCTTAAGGATGTCGGCGTCACTGTTAAAGCCGCAACGAACATCCCCAACGCTGTGGCTTTGCCTCCGATAATATGCTCTCCGACTTTTTTTGCAAAAATAATATAGAGCCCCCAGCAAACGCCGGCAGCTAGAGCAAACAAAACTCCGAGCAAATCAATACTCTGTGAAAAATCTGTATGAGGAAGAATGAGAATAATTCCTGCAGCCGCCAACAAAGCCCAAAGGAAATCCCGGGCCTTTCTAGACGCAAACAAGGCGACAGATAAAGGCCCCACGAACTCAAGGGCCACTGCCACACCCAATGGAATGCGTTCGAGAGCCAGATAGAAAAGCAGATTCATGGCTCCGAGGGACATCCCATAAAGAACCACCGCAAAAATTGCTTTCCTGGACAGCCCCTGTTTCCACGGTCGATAGACAGCAAGCAATAACAAGGCAGAGATCCAAACCCGCAGGAAAGTTGTCGCCTCAGGTCCAATCGCGGGAAACAGCTGCTTGGCAAAAGTCGCCCCACCTTGAATGGACAGAATCGCAATGAAAACCCAAATTATGGACTTTAATTTCTCCACGAAGGCTCACGCTTTTCAAGGAAAGCCTTTAATCCTTCTTGACCTTCAGAGCTGGCACGACGTTCAGCTATCAATGTTGAGGTGCGATCGCGAAGTTGCTCCCACGACAGACGATCAATATCATTCAGAAGCTTTTTCGTTTCACGAACGGCTTCAGAACCGCATTGCTTGTAGTTATGAATAATCTTTTGCACAGCTGTGTGACCTTCTCCAGCCGGCACCACTTCATTGATCAAGCCCGCTTGCTGGGCGATATGAGGATTGAACACCACTGCTGAAAGCATCAAAGGACGAACTTTTCCCGGAACTGTTTTCCGAGCGACAAAAGCACTGATCACCGCAGGGGCAATTCCCAGCTTCACTTCACTAAAACAAAATTGTGTGCCTTCTTCCGCCACCACTTCATCGCAAGCTGCGATCAACCCCAGGGCACCACCAAAGGCTGCGCCATGGACCATTCCAATTACGGGAAGCGCACACTTTGCAATCGCCTCGAACATCATAAAAAGCTTCAAAGAGTCTTCGCGATTTTGATGGAAAGTGAAGTTCACCATCTCCTTCATCCAGTTTAGATCCGCACCGGCACAGAAGGATTTGCCTTCACCTTGCAAAACCACTGCACGCAAATCATGACGATGATTGAAGGAATGGAAAGTCTGAGTGATTTCATGAATCATCTCTGGATTGAAGGCATTACGCACATCAGGCCTATTGAGCTTCACATAGGCCACAAGATCCAATTCTGTCACAGTTAAAAAACTCATATACATCCCATCCAAAAACTATTTTAAACCAGAGCGAAAGCAAGCCTACATACGGAACACGCCTTGAGTTTTATCTCCCCAAGACTTGTTCAGACTTGCTGCAATTCCCAAAGCCAAAACTCTGCGAGTGTCTGCAGGATCAATGATACCATCATCCCAAAGACGCGCGGATGAATAATACGCTGAACTTTCGTGCTCGTATTTTTCCAAGGTCGGACGCTTGAACTCCGCTTGAGCCGCGGCATCCATATTTTGTCCTTTAGCAGCCATCTGATCCATTTTTACTGTCAAAAGAACATTCGCTGCCTGCTCGCCACCCATCACGCTGATCTTCGCGTTCGGCCACATCCACATTTGGCGAGGTTGGTAAGCGCGACCACACATACCGTAGTTACCAGCTCCGTAAGAACCGCCAATGACCACCGTAAATTTAGGCACATGCGCATTCGAAACAGCCATCACCATTTTGGCGCCGTGTTTCGCAATACCTTCCGTTTCATATTTCTTACCGACCATGAAGCCGGTGATGTTCTGCAAGAAGATCAATGGCACTTCACGCTGTTCGCAAAGCTCGATAAAGTGAGCCGCCTTCTGCGCGCTTTCGCTGAACAACACACCGTTGTTCGCGATAATTCCCACAGGCATTCCCCAGATATGAGCAAAGCCAGTGACCAAAGTTTTTCCATACAAAGCTTTGAACTCATGAAATCTGGAGCCATCCACCAAACGTGCAATGATTTCGCGAACGTCAAAGGGAACACGGCTGTCTTTAGGGATCACGCCGTAAATTTCTTTTGAATCAAACAACGGCTCTTCAATAGGAAGCATTTTCAACTGAACCACTTTTTTATGATTCAAGTGCGCTACGATTGAACGTGTGATCTCAACCGCATGCTGATCATCTTCTGCGAAATGATCTGTCACCCCTGATTGCTCACAGTGAACAGCGGCACCACCAAGTTCTTGGGCATCAACCACTTCACCGGTTGCTGCTTTGACCAAAGGAGGTCCTCCCAAGAAGATCGTACCATTTTCTTTAACGATCACCGTTTCATCACTCATCGCCGGCACATAAGCTCCGCCGGCTGTGCAGGAACCCATGACCACCGCAATTTGCGGAATGTTCGCCGCAGACATACGCGCTTGATTGTAGAAAATTCTTCCGAAGTGATCACGATCAGGGAAGACATCCGCTTGCATCGGCAAGAAAGCGCCACCGGAATCGACCAGATAAATACATGGCAAACCATTTTCAAAAGCGATCTCTTGAGCGCGAAGATGCTTCTTCACAGTCATTGGGAAGTATGTTCCACCCTTGACAGTCGCATCGTTGGCAACAATCACGCATTCTGTTCCATGAACCACACCGATTCCCGTAACAACTCCAGCACCAGGAGCTTGGCCTTCATACATATCCCAAGCTGCCAAAGTGGAAAATTCCAAGAAAGCAGTTCCGCCGTCAACCAGCGCTTCGATACGCTCACGCGCCGTCATTTTACCGCGGGCTTTGTGCTTCTTCGTAGCATCTGCCCCGCCACCTTGTTTTACGAGGTCGACTCTTTCGCGCCATTCTTTAACAACTGAAAGCATCGCCTCTTGATTGGCTTTGAAGTCCGCAGAACCTGTATCGATATGACTTTCTAAAATTTCCATAAAACCTTTTCTAATCAACTTTGCGAATAACTAAAACAAACTCTTCCGACCAACTTTTATGTGAGCGCGGGAGTGTGTTTGAATTTCAATTGAAAAATAATTCCACCAACGGCCTGGTCATGCTCATCAAAAACTTTTACTTCCGCTTCGGCCGAAGTCTCGCGCTGATCGCGAAGCTCTGCCAGAACAACTTCGCGAGTTGTCTCTGGAAGTTCCATACGCAAGCGACACTCAGTATTTTGAACTTTAAAGAAGTCCGCCTCAATGCGAGTCACTGTGATTTCGAAATTTCCCAATGGAGCATGACGCATCCACAAGAGCTTCGCCGCCTCAATGGCCGCGGTCGTAATCGCACCTTCATGCATTGTATTTGCGTCATTTAAATTTCGCGTGCGCGCCGGCACAACCATCTCAACTTGTGTGTCTGATAAGCGAGAAATTCTCAGCCCCATCCCCGCAGAGAAAGGACGAACGATATCAAGCGCATAACTCAAAGCAGCATGCGAAGCCTTCGGGGAGACTTCCTCGAGCAAAGCCGCCAAATCTGCGGCGCTCAAGCGAATGCCACGATCTTCAAGCTGAGTTTTTAGGCCATCTTTGGCGTGCTGAAGCTGCTGATGCAGATTTTGTTCCAGCTCAATCCCCTTTGACATTAAGATTGTCAGCCATTGTTGGTTCATGAGATATCCTCTCTGTGCGAGCGTTGAAAAAAACCAAATATCATGCTCGGATTAAGATGTCAGTTTTATCACACTGAGTAAATAGAGAGAGGACTCTTCGTATGAAGAAAATTGTAAGCCTTGTTGTTTTCATCGCTGCTTTGATTTGGACTTGGAATGTTGTTCATACAACTGAGGCAATTGGCTTCGAGACGCACTCCGGCATTCAAGTTAAATTGGCTGAACTTATCAAGGACACTTTGGCTTCAAAGAAACCTCACGCCAAAGACCTTACGATCCAAAGACTTTGGACTGAAACTATGACGGACAACAAAGTTCGCGCGGTGTTTTCTTACAGATTTGTGGACTTTTCTGAGGGCGGCGAAGCTCTTGAGCAAGTGATCGAAGGCGAAGCTATTCTTCACCGCGAACCTTCTGAAGATTCAAAAGTTGATAAATGGACTTTGCAATCCGTGAAAACAACTAACGACTTCGTTACATTCACTGAGGGCTCCACGGTCACTCCTGGTGGTGACACTCAAGTTCCAGCAACAACCCCAGCAACACCGGCTCCAAGTGAAGCCCCTGCTGATACTCACGGAACTGAACAACACTAATGGCAATTCCCACTCAATTCGTTCAAATTGATGAAGAAGGTTACGGAGTCAGCCGCGAGCTGCGCATCCAAGACTCTCGAGTGGGATCTGAGCTTCTAAAAAATCTACAAGTCCACGCCGGCGGAACTCTGCTGAGTACTTTCGGCGGAACCCCCGTCATCGTCGAAGCCTTCGACGAGCCTTTGATTGCCCAGCAAATTTATCTTGAAGGAAAAACCTGGCAAATTCATGGCCTCTACGGCACTGAATTTAATTTCCAGCTTGAGTCACTTTCCCTAGATGAGTGGGATCGTTTCCACGGTTACACTGAAAAAAATGTTCCTTTCGTGATGTCGCGAAAAGCCCAGGCCGAGTTCTTCAATATGCTTGAAGAGTTTGACGATGAAAGCATCACTTTCGATGGCAAAGTTTATCAAATTCCTCCCTATTGGGACGATACGCCCGAAATTGAAAAAGAAACTTTCTGGAGCAAGTCTTATCAAAACGACAACAACCCCGGTTGGAATTTAGGCGAACCTGCGGAAGCCTTGAAAGACATGTTGCCGCGTCTGAAGATCTCACGTTCGCGCATTCTGGTTCTGGGTTGCGGCGAAGGCCACGACGCTGCGATGTTTGCAGCCGCAGGTCATGTCGTGACGGCCGTGGATATTTCTCCTCTGGCACTTGAGCGCGCCAAAAAACTATACGGCCACATGGAAAATTTGAAGTTTATGGAAGCCGACTTGTTCGACCTCCCACGCAGCTTCGACAAATCTTTCGATGTTGTCTTCGAACACACTTGTTATTGCGCGATCAACCCAAGCTTACGCCAAGATCTGGTCAAAGTCTGGAACCGCGTTCTTGCCGACGGCGGCCACCTCATGGGTGTCTTCTTCACCTTCGAAAAACGCCAGGGCCCACCTTTCGGCGGCACAGAATGGGAACTCCGCCAACGCCTCAAAAACAATTACCAGCCCATTTTCTGGGGCCGCTGGCAAAAATCAGTTCCCAACCGCCAAGGCAAAGAGTTATTCATCTACTGCACTAAAAAATAAGGGTGCCTGCCGTTTTCTCGGAAAAGGTGCCTGCCATCTTTTTGGGTCTACAGCGCAGCATTTTATTGAGAGGTTCTATGCATATTGAATTTACACAAGCTGATGAGAGTCATGTTGATGCCATCGTTACGTTGGTGAATTCCGCTTATCGCGGCGACAGCTCCAAAAAAGGTTGGACGACCGAAGCAGATTTGCTTGGCGGACAACGTGTTGATTCTGAAAGTATTATTGCCGCACTCACAAGAGACAACTCGACAATTCTAATTGCTCAAGATGAGGACGACGATGACAAATTAGTTGGCTGCGTTCATCTGGAGCAGCACGAAAACAAGTGCTACTTAGGCATGCTCACCGTCGATCCTACTCTTCAGAAAAAAGGAATCGGCCGCATGTTGGTTCAAGAGAGTGAGGCCTTCGCCCAATTCTGGGATTGCACTCAAATCTATATGACCGTGATCTCAGTTCGCAAAGAGCTTATCGCCTGGTATGAAAAGCTCGGCTTCCGCAACACCGGCGAAAAGCGCCCTTTCCCTTATGGCGACGAACGCTTCGGCCAACCCAAAGTCGACAACCTCGAATTCGTCATCCTCGAAAAGAAAATCTAAAAAGTACCTGCTTCTTTTTCGGAAAATGAAGCAGGCACTCTTAAAATTGATGCGGTGTAGACCCAAAAAGATGACAGGCACCTTTTCCGAGAAAACGGCAGGCACCCTTTGGTATGCGTGGGGTGTATATTAACTTCTTGGGTATGTATTAAAAGATCTTTTGTTTTGGGGCTATGGTTCTTAACAAGAGGTGTGTTATGGGCGTGAAATTCTTTGCAGCAGTGGTTTTGAGCGTTTTGGTGTCTCCTTTTGCCATGGCCGATAAAATGGGTCCTCAAGGGGATAAATTTTATGAAGAGGCTGCTCACTTCACAAATGCTTGCTCTGACAAAACTTGCAAAGCTCCCTACAGTTTTGCGGTTCTGTATAATCAAAAAACGAAATCAACTAAATTGCCGGCTGTTCTAAAAGACCAATTGAAAAAGGTCGCATGGGAGCAAGCGCAAATCTGGGGCGACACGATCCTTGAAGGTGACTACACTTCTTCTGGCTACACTCGTTTGGATTTGGTAACTGCTTTTTATAAGGATCAAAAACTCGTGGGCTACACCATCCAGTACTCTGAAAAAGCTTGGTACACAGGTGAGTGTGATTACGATGGAACTCGCGACACACTGAAAGGCTGCCAAGAAGGTCGTATTTCTGAGGTCAGCTATGTTTCCCCGGATCTCAAAACATTCTTCACCGATGAAGATAAGCACGCTGACTTTGCAAGTGAAGAAATTCTCTAATTTTATTCTGTTAAAATTCATGGCGCTTGTCTAAAAGCGCCATACAAAAAGCTACGACTTTCTTAGAACTTCGCTATACTCGCCCGCATGTCGTTCGTAATCGAAACCAAAGATCTTTCCCGCGTCTATCAGACTTATCAAAAGCCTGAAGGCTTTTTGAATTCACTGCGTGGATTCTTCAATAGAAAATACGTCAACAAAGTCGCTCTGGACAAGACCACCTTGTCTATTGAGCCGGGCCAAATCATCGGCCTGGTCGGCGCCAATGGCGCAGGCAAAACCACTTTGCTGAAAATGCTTTCCGGCTTGGTCACGCCAACCAGCGGTGACGCCACTGTTTTGGGTTACAAGCCATGGGAACGCAAAAATGAATTCCTCAGTCAGATCAGCATTCTTCTCGGGCAAAAGAATCAACTTTGGTGGGATATCTCCCCGGCGGACTCTTATGCTTTGCTCGCACGCATCTATGACCTTGAGCCTGAAGCAGCCAGAAAGCGCGTGGCTTACCTGGCCGAGATGCTTCAATGCTCGCATGTCTTGAATACCCAATTGCGTCGCCTCAGCCTTGGCGAACGCATGAAGATGGAAATCATCGGGGCCCTTTTGCATGAGCCAAAAGTATTGTTCCTCGACGAACCCACCATCGGTCTTGATATCGTTGCCCAGGAAACTATCCGTGAGTTCCTTGATCAATACGTCAAAGATAAAGGTCCCACTATCATTCTTACCAGCCACTATATGGACGACATTGCCAAACTGGCGAACAAGCTCTTGCTGATTTCAAAAGGCAATATCGTTTACCAAGGCACAGTGAAAGAATTCGTAAAAAAAGCCAACACAGGTATGGCTGAAAATGAAGAGGTCGATTTTGAAGAGGTCATACACCGTTTTTTGGAAACGGAATCTCGCGTTCGCTAAGCTCGCGATTGTTTCCAATCTTGAGTATAGACTAAATTACTTCGTCGATGCTGTTGTGCAACCGACGCTGACTACGGGGATTGAAATCCTTCTGTGGTTTGCAGTCTTTCGTGGTGCGCAGACAACTGAAATTGCAGGTTTCACCCGCGAATACTATTTGTCATATGCACTTTGGGGCGCATTCTTTGCTCGTATCTGCACCAGCTGGATGTATGAATCCCGCATGATTCAAGAAATTGACTCGGGCTCAATCAACAGTCTGCTGACCCGGCCCATGAGTTACTATGAATATTATTTCTCACAGTTGATGGGATATAAATTCATCACGACGATCGTGTCGATGATCATCCCCCTCATGGCCATTGGAATCTTCGAACTTCCAACCAAATTCGCACGGCTGCCAATGGCGTTTGCCTTGGAATTCTATTATTTGATCCTCGTGCATTCGATCAGTTTCGTTATCGCTTCCTGCGCGTTTTATCTGAACAAAGTCTACTCCTTCACCGCTGCAAAAAACTTGGCGCTGTGGCTGCTTACCGGAGAACTCTTCCCTTTGGATTTGATGCCAGAGCCTTTTAAATCTTTTGTCATCGCTCTGCCCTTCAGCGCCGGAGTTTATGTTCCTGTGGGCTATCTCACAGGACGCCTGGAAATCGCCTCGATCTACCAATCTTTCATCTCTGTGACGATTGGTATCGTCGTTGTGAATCTTCTTGGCGCTTGGATGTGGAAAAAAGGTTTGAACGTATATACAGGAACGGGAGCGTAGCGTGAGTCACATCATCAAATACCTTCGCTTGTACCTAGCCATGTTCCGCGCCAGCTTCATCGCGGACCTTGAGTATCGCGCAAATTTTGTGACACGCGTGATGACCGATATTTTCTGGTACATCGCCCAAGTCGTGACCTTCGAGGTGCTTTTCACACATACCAAATTAATCGGTGGATGGAATCTCCCGCAGATGCGCGTTTTCCTGGGCGTTGTCTTTATGGTCGACGCACTCTACATGATTATCTTGTCTGAAAATCTGGATCAGTTTTCTGAAAAGGTTCGCAAAGGAGATCTCGATCTGCTGCTTGCGAAACCCGTCAACTCGCAGTTCATGATCAGTCTGCAAAAAGCTTCAACTCCCGCGATTGGCAACCTTTGCATCGCTATCACCTGGTTCATCTACAGCATTTTGCAGCTGCCAGATTTCGAATGGATTCGCCTTCTTTGGTTAATCATTTTGGTTCCTTGTGGTTTGATCGCCTTGTATGCCATGCGTTTTGTTATGGCCTCCACGGCCGTGATTTTTGCTCGCTCAGAAAATCTTCAATTTATCTGGTATCAAATTTATCGTTTGGGCATGCGCCCTGATTCGATCTATGTCCCTTGGTTGAAGTGGACTTTGCTCACGGCACTTCCGGTCGGAGTCATTGCCAGCGTTCCTGCGCGTGCGCTCTTAGAGCCGCCTCAATGGGGCTTGATTGCTTGGGTTATCGTCCTTGCGGGAATTCTTCTGTTTATCACCAACAAATTCTGGCGCTTTGCTTTGCGCTTCTACTCGAGCGCAAGTTCTTAAAAAACCGACTCTGGTGACGTCGATTCAAGACTTCATCAGAGTGACAATCAGAGACCCCTGTCAAAAGAATAGACACTCAGCCCCTCTTCACGACCGGCTAAAAGCACCCCACCCTGGAGCAAGTTTTGTAATACCAACTTACATGCTTAAACTCCTTCAACTCTTTTGTTTTCTGGCTCTTTCCATCATTGGAAATATGAGCTTCGCGCTTGAGCTGCCCGCTTATTCGCGGGCTCGCGATTGCAGAAATCCAAAGTTTGAAAAAGAGGCCATCAACCTCTGGAATACGGATGCCCGCCCACAAATAGAGGACCTCATCAATCGACGACTCCTTCAAGAGGGCGACGTCTATGCTCTTTATGACGTACAGATTTTCCTGCAGAATTTCTTAACCATGTCGGCTCGCTGCCAAAGAACCGCCCAGCTGAATGAAATCGTTCGCATCTTGCAACCGTCCGCGAAAGTTCTCACGTTGGACCCCCAAGACCAAAGAAGAAAATGGATCTGCAAAGGCGGAGACATCTGTCGCAGCAACCATCTTCTGAACAAAGAAGTTTTCTTAGTGTCGGTGCAATTTGCCGGACTTATTTCTAATACGATCAACACGATCGCGGCTTTGCCTCGCTCTGAAGTGACTCCGGAAATGCATCATTTCCTAGAGACCTTTATGCCGGTTATTTTTGAAGATCACTTGCCGTACTGGATTGATCTGTATTCAAGTCGCTGGGAAAAGTTGGCGAAACTGCCGCGAACGGAAGTCCCAGGTAATTTCAGAAATGCCTTCGATGACAAAGACATGTGGCTCCTCACTGTTCTTTCCGAAATGAAAACTGCGGATTTAAAACTGGGCTTGGCTTCTCCGTTCCGACCGGGACTGCTTTTGAATTGGAAAATGACCAAGATGTACAATCAAGGAATCGACTTCCTTCGTTCACGTATTGATAAAGCGACCGTGCTGGAACAAAAGAAACCCGTGACCTTGGCCCTCTTTGATTTAGGAGCCTGGAGTCGTTATGAAGACATGGCCTATGCGGGGCATTTGTCTCTGGAAAAACCAGTTGTCTGTGAAGTTACTGGCAGCAAAACATATCGCATTCCCAAGGACAAAGTTTCGGTGATTCCCTCTGTGAACATGGATATTAGCCATGCTCGCCGACTTGTTCCTATGTTTGAGAGTCTACAGCGAAATGAACCTTGGCTTGTTCGGGCCGGCGGTAAAATCGTGGATCCTACCTTGCGCGCCCAAGGCTTGCTTAAAGCTGTCGCCGACGGATTTGCCGCGAAAGTCATGAGTCCGCAGCGTCCTCTATTCCATACTTACATGGATGGAACAAATGGATGGTACCGAGTTGCTTACAGCTCCACCGGAGCCTGCCGCGAAGGCGATGCCCCCTACAGCAGTAGTTATGCAGGCCCAACGGGAGGCTTCGCATTTTGGGCGGATCAAAACAAAAAAATCGGCCTCCGAATGCTTGAGGTTTATAAACTTCTTTCTTCACATAAGCCTGAAGATAAAGAGGTCGCCGAACAGTACTATGGTGGAATCAAGAAGAACTCGCTTCAGCGCTTTATGTTCATTCCGTCACTCGTGAATATTGTCGAATAGAACAATTCAAAAAATGAATCTGGAGATCGACTGATCTCGTGCTAAAGTAGACACATGTACCGTTCATGGAAATCATTGCTCATCTCCCAAGAAAACGATCTTCGCTCCCTGGAGAGAATTCGCACTCTTTCTAGAGAGCGATCTCATATCTCTCTATTCGTTATCATCGGTTTTACTTTCGCGGGCTTACTTAGCTTGCTGATTGCCGCCTCTCTTTTAATAATTGTGCAGGGCTATTTTTCCAGCATTATTATGATTGTGATGGCGGCTTTATGCTTTTTTGCCGCAAGTCTTTTTCTTAAAGAACGCAATCTCGATCCGCTCCGCAATTTTCTAAGAAATCCAGACGACTTCGAGTTTGTAAAAGGTGAGATTGTTTCTGCCACTTACAATGCCAACGAAAATCGCAGAAACAGCCGCATGTTAATTGAAGGTGTTGGAAAAACCTTGTCCGGTGAGCCGCTTTTGTTTTTTGAATCATTCGCCCCGGATATTTGGCCCTTTCTCAACGAGGGTGAAAATGAGCGCCTAAAGCCTGGCGATGATCAGTACGATTTAAAAGGAAAAAAAAGGACACTTCCTGTGCCCATATATGTGATTTATCAAAAAAGATCTAACTTACAGTCTAACTCTGTTGGAGTAGCGGCGGCTTTGGTTGGCATTGATAAAGATCTTATCGAGCCTATCGAATCTACCCTCCGACGGCGTCGGAGTTGGCTCCCCCGAGGGGGGAAGACTTAAGAAGGTGGGAAATCGGTCATGCTATAAGCCGGATTCTGTCCAAATCACCAGGTCCCATGAGTTTCCCGATAATAATGGATGATCATTCGTCTGGGAGTGGCATTACTGACACCCTCGAGCGATCTTACCCGGAGACTACGGACTGGCCGTCCTACTAGTGCCTCCCTATTTGATCTTGCTCCGCGCAGAGTTTGGCTGTTTTCACTCCGGCGGCTCCCCTGACCCTCCCGTTCCCGGTGTCAGGCTCATAGCCCCGGACATTCTCTCTGTTCCACTGTTCCTTACATTGCTGTAGAAGGGCGTTACCCTTTGCGCTGCCATTTGGAGTCCGGACTTTCCTCCCTGATATCAATAGTTTACAATATTATCAGAGCGATCATCCACATAACCGACGCAATTTCTAACACCCTCCAGCATATTACGCAAAGGGTTTTCTTCGAAGATGTTTTATTTTACTTTGGTAGCACTGACTTAAAAAGGACTTATCTATGAAGATCTTGGTATCTGTATTCGCTATTGCTCTTACTTTCGCTCTAACAAGCAAATCACTCGCAGCTGAAGAAGCTCACGGTGAAGGCCACGGCGGTCACGAGCAGTTGGCTGAAAAAATGAATTCTTTGTTCCCGCCAAAACAAGCCAATCTTGAAGATCAAAAAGTTCCGGCAAAACCTGAGCTTTCAAGCCCTGCTTACTTCACTGCAGTTAAAGGTGACGCTGTAAAGCTTGAGTGGAAAGCTGCTGAAGGCGCGCAAGAGTACCATGTTCAAGTGGCTACTGATGCGAACTTCAAATGGTTGGTTGCTGAAGATCAATTCCACAAAGAAACTTCTTTCGAAGTGACTAAGCTTGAAGCTGGTAAACACTACTTCTGGCGCGTGGCTTCTGTAAGACCTAATAACTGGAAAACTTTCCGTAAGTCTTACTTTGCGACTTCTATGTTCGAAACTCCGACTGCAAAATAGCATAAGCAACAGTTTCAAATTATATCAAATTAAGAGCCCTCTTATACTTTGTGTAAGAGGGCTTTTTTTATGGATGAAAAAATAGAATTCGAAAGCTTTGAAAACGCAGAAGTTGAAAAGTATTTCAATTGCCCGTACTGCCATCAGAAGATTTCAATGCTTCTGGATATCTCCGAACCTGGTCGGCAATTCTATGTCGAAGACTGTGAAGTCTGCTGCAAGCCTATTCAAATCAGTTACTCTTCAGATCAAGGCAAGCTCGTCGATTTCTTTGCGCAGACTATTTAGCAGCCACCAAACTCAGTCGATGATCTCAAAGGTCACATTTTTTTCAGTCTTGATGGAATTCATCACCAAACAGCCTTTCAAAGTCTTATCAAGCAAAGCCTGAGCTTTTTCTTTTGAAGAAGGGCCATAAAGGCGGACCTGCATTTCTGCCCTCGCCATCCAGGGAAATCCCTTTTCATCACGATCCACTTCCAAGGTGAGATCAGCTTGAATCTCTTTATAATCCAGGTGCGATCTTTCAGCGAAGACTTTAAAGGTCGCGATATAGCAGTTGGCCATCGCCAAAGAATAGAAATCTTCAGGAGAAAAGCCATGTCCCGGACCGGCGAACTCAGGTGGCACGGCTGCAGGCAAAACTTGATCCATGGAATGACTGGAGGTTTGCCAATTGGCATTGATTCCAGCGGTCCCAGAGGCCTTCACACTGAATTTTAACGGATATGTGATCATTTATTTCTCCCTCTCGAAGCTGGCTTCTATCTTATTACTAACCATACTTTTAAAGAATCGAGAATGCCATGTCATTTGAGATTTTCCTGGGAATTGACCAAGCAGAGGCCGCTGCGGAAAAGGGACACTCTCGCCCTCTGCCGACAGCTGCTATCTACAAATCGGGCTCCCATTGGATACTGGAAAGTGATTTATCAATCTCGGGCCTTAATAAAAGAAATATCGAATCCTTGATCAAAGACTTAAATCCACAACACAAACTTTCTTCAACAATCATCCTTTTAGACAGCGTTCTGGGACTTCCCAAGGGGGTTTTTCCAAAAAACAAAAATATCTTTGAGTTAATGCAAAGAGCGCATCGCTTCAGCGATGATGGAAGAAAGTTGGGACCCAAGACGGCCCATGCCTTCTTCGCACAATTTCTGGAAAAGACTTCGGATCCTCACCCTCGGCGCGAGTGTGAAAGGATCGCCTCTGCGAGTTCCATTTTTCAAACGCCTTCTGCTCCAAAAAACATAAGCACAGGAACCTTTCGCTCTTGGACAGAGCTGGGATCCTCCAAAGAAAAGTGGTTTTCCCTTTGGCCCATGGACGATCTCCATCATCAGCGCCTCCATCTCCATGGTCCTTGGATCTTCGAAGCTCATCCGGATTTGCTTTGGAAAAAGATAATAAAATCAAATTCTCGCGACACTGAATCGCTGAAAAATTTCTTAGCCGCACAAAAGTTCGTGAAACTGCACCCATCTGTCCTCAGGTCTCCGCACAATCTGAACTTTTGCGACGCCATCATTCTGGCCTACAGCGGATTGCTATTTCATAAGAGAAAGCGGCTCTTTAGAACTCCCAAGGTCCCCTCTTTGAAGAAGGAAGGATGGATTTTGGGTTTGTAGATTACACAATCTTAATTCCCAAGCGTGTTTGTAATTTTATTTAACAAGATTTGTTTAGTTACACTACAAAACATGAATGATTCAGTTTTTGAAGCATTGTTAAATTCACACGCACTCGTAGAGTTCTCTGTCAAAGGACATATTCTATGGGCCAATCAAAACTTTTTGAAATTGATGGGCTATGAATTTGATGAAATTGCAGGATCTCCTCATTCGATTTTCCTGTCCGATTTTGATTGGGCAGATCTAACCACTGGGCGTCCACAAACAGGGGAATTCAGATGCACGACCAAGAGCAATGAAAACATTTGGGTGCATGGATCTTACAGTCCTGTAAAGGACGAGAACAATAACATCATTAAAATTTTAATGATCGTCATTGATATCACCGAGAAAAAACAACTAGCTGAAAATCTCGAAAGAAAAAATCGCGAGCTGCAGTTTGCCGCCAGCAAAGCAAGCGCTGCCACTTACGCCAAGTCTTCCTTCTTGGCCAACATGAGCCATGAAATTCGCACTCCGCTGAATTCCATTATCGGAATCACAGACACTCTTGCCGAAACCTCACTGGATGAGCGCCAATCCTCTTTTGTTGAGATCTTACAAAGAGCGAACCACCAGCTTATGACTATCATCAATGACATCCTTGATTTGACGAAGGTTGAATCCGGAGAGATTCATTTGAATCTGGCCCCTTTTGATCTGCAGAAGGTGATTGATGATGTGGTCTCTGTTCTGGGTTTTCGAGCCAAGGAAAAAGGCCTGCAATTGCATGTCGCGGTGGATCCGGAGCTTGATTCCTACTTTATCGGCGACTGTGATCGTCTTCGCCAAATTCTGATCAATCTTTTGAGCAACTCCATCAAATTTACTCATCAGGGATCCATCACTCTTAAGATTGGCAAAAACACCACCACACGACCTGGCAATCTGCTTTTCAGAATCTCCGATTCAGGCATCGGAATTCCCCGGCATATGTACAAAGATATCTTCCGGGCCTTTACCCAAGCTGACACAGCCACAACACGTCGTTACGGCGGAACAGGCTTAGGACTTTCTATTTCACAAAAAATGGTTGAGATGATGAATGGACAAATCTGGCTTGAAAGTGAAATCGGCACGGGCAGTGTCTTTTCTTTCACAGCAACAATGCCAGAGACAACGGAGCGCACGACTTCAATCCACAATCCCATGCAGGGTCGCTTCCAACTGACCGATATCAATCATCGCTTCATTGACAGCAATATGAAGATTCTGGTGGTCGACGATGTCGACGACAATCGTAATCTTTTTGGCATTTATCTGCAAAGCTCTCAGCATGACGTGCATTATGCCGAAAGTGGCATCGACGCCCTTCGTTTGGTGGAACAAACTTCCTTCGACATTATTTTTATGGATGTGCAAATGCCAGGGATGGACGGATACGAGGCGACTCGCTTGATTCGCGAGTTGGAAAAGGCGCAAAACCGTCAACCCGCGAAAATTCTGGCCTGCACGGCCAATGCCTTCACGGAGGATGTCGCCAAGAGCATGGACGCCGGATGTGATATGCACCTTTCAAAACCGATTCGCAAGGACACCCTGCTTAAGGCCATCAATTCGTATTTGCCACCCGCAGAATCAACTCTCTAGGCGTCTATTCAAGGCCAAGCGATCCAGCACGGTCTGTCTGGACAGCGCCCCTGTTTCTTCTATGGCGTAAAAGACCTGCAAGGCTTGCGGGTTCTCGCTCCAGTCATGAATCATCCCCGCACACATCTTACAAGGCTTGTGAGTGCTATAGAGCACCGCGCCCTCAGGAATGCGATGCCCGCCGTTTTTGTAAAGCCGCTGCAACAAGTTTACTTCCGCATGTAATGTCTTGTTCTTCGAATTTGAGTTCAATCCAAAGCTAAGAATTTCTCCATCACAGTCCACCAAGATCGCCGCAATATTTCGATCATAGTCATGCAGGATTTCACCACGCGGAACCCGACTCGAAAGGCCCTGCGCCGCTTGTAAATATTGAAAATCATTTTGTGGTTGCTGAGCTAGAAGCCAGGTCCGAACGTCTTTAAGATCAGCCCTGTTTTCCTCATTGAGGTGAGTTACCTTTGCCAGGACATCCTGGGAATCACCAATCTCTTGAAAGGCAAACCCCAACTCCAGGGAATGGTTGATTGGCAAAATACTTTCGCTGGCTCTTTTGGCCACCACTTTGATCATGCCTCGGCACATTTCGCTCAGTAGTGCTGTGGTGTAGATTCTCTGCCGCAAAATGAAAAAACTATGATCGATATGCAGATCAAACAAACCTTGCAGAAGTTTGACCACTGCCGAAGAAGGCGCCACTGCCTCTTTAGGAAAACGGGCAAAGTAAACCACCCCTTTATGTTCGACAAAGGCTGTCTCGCTGCCAGGCTCGGCGAGTAAAAATGCTATATGCTCTGCTCTTTTTTCCTCTAACATCCAAGATTTAGTACCATATCGGGGCCTTTTTGTCTAAAACCCCTCTATGGACATGATTAAAAATCGCCTTGAAAAGAATCTCAAAAAGTTAAAACCGTGGGCTGAACGCCTTAAAATCGAGGCCTATCGTCTGTACGACCGAGATATCCCGGAGTATCCATTCATTGTGGATGTCTATAAAGATCACTACGTCATCTATGACAAAACCGACTACTACGTCGATATGGACAAACAGCATCTTCCTCATGTCATTGAGGCGGTTAAGCACATATTCAAATGCTCTGATGAAAAAATTGTGATCAAAAAACGTGAGCGCCAAGAGGGTTTGAATCAATACGAAAAACTCACGGCCAAAAACGAAACGATGACCATTCGAGAGTCTCAGGCTTTTCTCAAGGTAAATCTTTATGACTATCTGGATACCGGTTTGTTCCTGGATCACCGTCCGATGCGCCAGAAAGTCTTCAAAACCGCCAAGGATAAAAAGTTTTTGAACTTGTTCTGCTATACAGGATCCGTCAGCGTTTTCGCCGCCTTGGGCGGCGCGCGCACAACCAGCATTGACATGTCACAAACTTACCTCCGTTGGGCTCAGGATAACTTCGAGCTCAATCAAATTGATACGAGCATGCACAGCTTTATCAACGAGAACGTCATTGAATGGCTGCGCCGCAACCAGGGCGCTCCAGCCTTTGATATGATTTTCTTAGATCCTCCAACTTTCTCAAATTCTAAAAAAATGAGCGAAAGCTTCGACGTGGAGAGAGATCAGGATTTCCTCGTAGAGAGCTGCATGAGCATGCTGCAACCTGATGGAGTTTTGTATTTCTCTAACAACAAGCGCAAATTCAAAATTAGTGCGAATATTCTATCGAAATACAAGGTGAAAGACATCACCGAGGAAAGCATTCCTCAAGACTTTCACGACAAAAAAATTCATGTCTGCTTCGAGATTAAAAACAAGTAAGGTGAACATCACCGCAGACACTGCTTCACTCTAAGAAATTTAGCTCGCCCTGCCGAAAATTGCAGGGTGCAGATTTCAGAGGTGAATCGTGAATCGCACACGTTTTGGATTTTTTCTAAATCTCATTTTTACTCTATCTGCCTCAACAGGGATGACACTCGCCCCAGCAAAAACACCTGTCGCTCGACCGGCCCAGTATGTAATGGTTGGCTTCGACGGTGGTTTAAACCTCGAGCAGTGGCAAAAAATTCGCGACTTCTCCAACTCCATGAGAATGACTAAGAAGCCTTTAAGCCTTACCTACTTCGTGAGCGGAGTTTACCTCCTTTCAGACGACAACAAGCATACCTATGCACCCCCGAAGCATTCCAGCGGATATTCAATGATTGGTTTTGGCGAGGATAACGTTCAGGCTATTTCAAACCGCGTGGATCAAATGAACAACTCCATCCAAGAGGGACAAGAGATTGCCTCTCATGCCAATGGACATTTTGATGCGGAAGCGGACAAATGGAATCTAAGCGACTGGTCTGCGGAATTGAAACAATTTAACGATCTTCTATTTGGAGCATTCTTCAACAACAAGGCTCAGCCAAATCCTGATAACAAATATTTACACGGCTACGCCTTTGATGCGAAAGAGATCGTAGGCTTCAGGGCCCCCTACTTGGGAGTAACCCCGGATCTCTTCCCAGCCCTAAAAGCCTATGGATACACTTACGATGCTTCAACAACTGGAGAGGCGACGAACTGGCCCAGGAAAGATGCAAACGGCCTCTGGAAATTCTCAGTCCCGGTAATATCCGTCGCGGGAACTGGCAAAAAGATTTTGAGCATGGACTATAACTTCTATGTCGCCCAGTCAAAAGCTCAAGAAGATCTGCTAAATCGCGAAGCTCATCGCAAACAAATGGTCGATTCTTATCTCAACTATTTTAACGCCAACTACTACGGCAACAGAGCTCCCGTCTACATTGGCCACCATTTCGCCCTCTACAACGGCGGGGCCTATTGGGACGCCCTTCAAGATTTCACCAAAGCAGTCTGCGGCTTGCCCGAAGTAAAATGTATCAACTACAAACAGTATGCAACGTGGGTTTCGTCCTTGAATGAGGAGACCTTAGCCGCTTACAGAGCTGGAGACTTTGAGGCCATGCCCCGCCCTAAACAGCTCAGATATGAGCCGCCCCGCCCTTTAGACGTCCGCCTGCAAATTCTTAAAAGAGGAGAAAAAATCGAAATCATCGCATCAGGCTCTGATTACCGCGAGGAGCTAATGAAACTTATTCTAAAAATAAACGGAAAAGTGATTCCTTTGAGAAGCCTTACTTTGCCTTTATTGCGCCATCACTTCCCTGTTGGAACTGAGCTCGAGATCTCCGCGACCCTGCTCAACAAGAAGGGTTCGGAAATTCAGCGCGCCACACATGTCCTAAAGGGTTTGGGAACTCCTCAGGAACAGTTTATTAAGATTCCTCTCGAGGAACGCCTGCTTTTGGGTGATCTTCCTGAGGCTCACGAGTGGGAATCCTCCACAGGACTAAGTCATTGATAAGACGATTTTTTAAAGAATTTATTTGAGGACAAAATATTCCTTGTCAGGGGGGGCAAAAGGTCCTAGAACCCCCCCATTCTTAAATACATGATTAAATAGTTTTTTGTCTTTGGAGGGCATGGAATTGAAAGCTTTAGGTCGCCATATTTTGGTTGAGTTTAGTGGTTGTAACGCGGAAGTTTTGAACGATGTTTCCATCATCGAAAGAAGTATGATTGAAGCAGCACAGATTGCTGGCGCGACAGTTATTAACTCTACATTCCACCATTTCTCTCCTTGGGGTGTGAGCGGCGTTGTAGTTATTCAAGAAAGCCATTTGGCGATCCATACTTGGCCTGAATACAGATATGCAGCTGTCGATCTTTTCACATGTGGCGATTCAGTAGACCCTTGGGTTTCTTTCGAACATTTGAAAAAGGCTTTCCAAGCAAATTACTCTGCTTTGGAATTGAACCGTGGCTCTTTGCACGTCATTCAAAAATCTGATTTCCAACCTAAAATCATGCGCGAAAAACCATCTTTCGATTTGTCTAAAGGTGTGCAAATCGAGCGCAACGTTTGGTTCACTGACAAAGATGAAAACCAAGCCTTGTCTTTGCGTTACACGGGCGAAGTTTTGTTCGACGAAACAAATCCGTTCCAACGTGTTCGTGTTTTAGATTCTTACTCTCATGGAAAATTCTTGGCGATCAACAACATGGTTATGTGCACTGAGCGCGACGAATACCACTACCATGAAATGATCACTCATCCTGTGATGCAAACTCACGGCAACGCGAAAAATATTCTGGTAATCGGCGGCGGCGACGGCGGAACGATTCGTGAACTTTTCAAATATGACGTTGAAAAAGTGACGATGGTTGAAATTGATGAAGCGGTTATTCGTGCTTCAAAAGAACATCTTCCAACTATTGCATCTGAGTTCGGCAATCCGAAATTGAATCTTGTTATCGGTGACGGCATTCAGTTTGTTAAGGATGCAAAACCAGGCACTTACGATGTCATTATCGTGGATGGTTCTGACCCAGTTGGACCTGCTCAAGGTCTTTTCACTGCTGAGTTCTACACAAACTGCAAAAACGCACTGAAAGACGGCGGCCTGGTTGTCACTCAGGGCGAATCTCCAATGTTCCACGAAGGCACTTTCGTTGAACTAAACCATTGCTTAAAAGGTATCTTCGGCAAGCAGAGCGTTCACACAATGCTTTTCCATGCGACGACTTACCCTTCAGGTATGTGGAGTTTGCAAGTTGGCGTGAAAGGCTCTAGCCACCCGGCAAAAGACTTTAACAAAGACAAAGCGCGCCAATTCTCTCAAGCCAAAGGTCTTAAGTACTACAATGAAGATCTGCACACTGCAGCCTTTGCATTGCCGACCTTCGTTAAGACGATGCTTGGCGATAACGCTTAATTAATAGACCGCCTCCTGTTTTCATTATAGTTTCATTTGGAAGCTATACATAAACAGGAGGCTTTTAATGTTTAAACTTCCACAACTACCTTACGCAAAAACTGATTTGGCTCCTTTGTTCAACGAAGAACAAATGACTTATCACTACGACAAACATCACAAAGCGTACATCGACAATCTTAACAAGTTCATGGAAACAGATGCTTCTTTGAAGGGTAAATCTCTTGAAGAAATCACTTTGTCTTCATCTGGCGGCGTTTTCAACAATGCAGCTCAAGCTTGGAATCACACTTTCTTCTGGTTCGGTATGAGCCCAGCAGGAAAAGGTGGCCAACCTTCTTCAGACTTGATGGCGGCGATCACTCGCGACTTCGGTTCACTTGATGAATTGAAAGCGAAATTCGTTGATGGCGGCGTGAAAACTTTCGGATCTGGCTGGATCTGGCTTTGCACAGATGCTTCTGGCAAATTGAGCTTGGTTTCAACTTCCAATGCAGCTGTTCCATTCACGAACAACGGTCCAACTCCATTGTTGGTGGCTGACGTTTGGGAACATGCTTACTACATCGATTACAGAAATCTTCGTCTAAAATATCTTGAAACTATGTGGTCACAAGTTAACTGGAACTTCGTTTCAGAAAACTTTGCCTCTAAAAAAGTTCGCGATTTGACGAAAGCAATGGTTTAGGTCAAACCTCGATCCAAATGAAAAAGGGAGCAACACTGCTCCCTTTTTTTTCGTCCATCATCTATCTCAGCCACTTTCTGCGTGGATCTTTTTTATCCACCGGCCAGGTCGTCCAAGCGACATTCAACTCACAGGCTTTTTGCAAATTCTCAAGAATCAGCTCAGCGTCTTCCTTCTGCCAAAAGTCATTCGCATGCGTACTTTTGCTTTTTAAAGCGATATCGCTGACCAGGGAATAAACCATCCCGCTCATTGGTGGAATCAGAAAGCCCATGGTCGAAAGAACCCCCTGCAATCGTGACAACACAGATTTACCACCCACAGAGTGCATCAGAATAAAGACTGCGCACGGTTTACCCATAATCGCAGGCGTTGCCTCCAGCTCTGTCATTTGTTCCAACAACTTTTGCATCGGACTTCCCCAGGAATCCCAGTAAGTTCCGCTGACAAAGATCACACCCGAGGATTTCTCAATCTTCTTTTTAAAGCTGGCTCCATAAGTGCTCTTTGCAAGATGAACGACTTCGACATGGGCCTTTTTACCGACGAGCTTTTGCAGGTACTTAATTAAGGTCGCACAGTTCCCTTGATCACCCGAAGGGCTTCCGTTCAACACCAGTAAATTTTTTATAGAGTCCGCCATGTTCACTCATCCTAAACACTAAAGGTTTGTCGCCCTGAGGCCCCTATGTTAGCCCATACTTCAGTTTTCTGGCCAATCTCGAAAGGGCATCCCGATGAAATATTTCTTCCTGCTATTATTGACTGCTTCAGCGGCTCAGGCCAAGGACATCCAACCCCTCTTTGAAGCTTTGCGTGATTCTGGTGAGAAATATTCCGTCGTAGGCACGGTCTGCGAACAAGTGGCTAAATTGGACATGCAACAGATCTATCCAGCCCCACAATACACCGTAATTACTGGAATTCAGTACGGAACTAAAAAACGCGTGATCGGCGAACTCGACGTGATCGTTTTCCAAAATGACAGCAAAAAGGCGATTTTGGTTGGTGAGGTGAAGTGTTACCAAGATCCACATGCTGGAATTTCCAAAGCCCGCGAACAACGTACCAGATTCCTCTCTGCGATTCGCAGCAAAACCAGTTTGCTCATGGCCTGCCTTGGAAAACCCTGCACCGTCAGCGAACGGAATTTCAAAGGGATCCAGCAGTTTATTTCCATTGGACAGGAAGGCACAAAATCTGCGGGTTTCGATGTGGAGTTGAATTATTCATTGGATGATCTGATGGCTCTCAGAGCTCAATTGATGGAATGCCAGGACAAGGGTGAATGCGCCCGCCCAGAATAAAAAAGGGCACTCTCTAGGAGCGCCCTTCTACTTATGGAGAGATAAGTTGGAAAAGACCGCACTATTTTAGGGAATGGTCTGCCATCAAGAAACCTCCTTAGAAGGGATTGCTATCTTCGAGGGTATCACCGGGGTGACCTGTGTCTTTCTTTTCAAGAAGAAAGAACGCCTCGAAATCATTGTTTACAAAAAGAGGAACTCGGTGAGGCGGCTCCTTAATCGCGATGAGATTAAGAACGTCCCTCACTCCCGAGAGTTCCCACGCCGAGGCCACAGCCATCGCTTTGAGGCGAGGGCGGAAGACTTCACCTCGTAAGGTCACTACTGAATCGACGACGTCGACTTCAATGTGTTCTCCTCCGATCTTGATCATCTCTGCCACTTGCTTCTCAAGGATGTTTTTGATTTCTTCGTCGCTTCGGAAATAATCTGCGGGGACCACAATTCGATCCTCGATGGACCATACGCCTTCCGTATCAGAGACCACCTCAATCGCGGCATTTTTCTTGTAAGCAGTATCGACATAGCCAGAGACTATGACGGAACTGCCACTTACGACGATATCAATATCAGCCGGACTTACTCTCTTGTCCCATTTCAGGCGATCACGAATCTTGCGAGCAAGTTCGCTGTCGATTTGGTTTTTTAGAAGTAGAGTATTCGTCATTGGCTGCTCCTGTTCCTCGACTTAGTTAGTTAATTAGTTATTCATGCTGGCACTACACTGTATATTTGTTCTTCCTCACGCCATTCAGGAATCAAACTCAGCATCGGATCTGTTCTGTGATGCTGACCTTTTCGAGAAGATCTGCGACGAAGAACTGTTTTTAAAGAAGCGACGGTCAACGCGACAGCGCGCTTGAAACTTGTATCTGACTTTCTAATTTTGATAACTCCACGAGATTTTGTGGGTTTCAAAATGACCTCACAGGTGTAGCTGGGTTTACGGTTATGAGTTCTATGTCTTTCCGTTTCAACCCTGACTGTGAGATGAGCGTCACTATCGTATTTAAAAAAATCACCGCAAGCGGCTTCAAGTCTTTCCATTAAGAAATTTTCCAAGTTTTCGGTACGTGTGACGTCTCTGTAGTAGATGTCTGTTTGCATATCTACCTCCTTGTGCTTTCATTATCGCCGCTGAGGACACTTTTCTAAAATATATAATTTAAATGACATACTTAGGTTAAAGTTATATATTAAAAGGGTCCTGTTAGAGATAAGCTAATGCTCTTATGCACTTACCTGAGCGCAGCAAAGGACTGGTTCCAAATAGGAGCCGAAAAATGCCTGTTATTAGGGGGTCTAGTTTTTATGTTCAACTACAACCACTTATATTACTTTTACGTAACGGCAAAGCTAGGTGGCGTTAGCAATGCCGCTTCTTATCTTCACATTAGTCAACCTTCACTCAGTTCACAGCTTAAGGTTTTGGAATCATCACTTGGAAAAAAACTTTTCAAGAAGGAAGGACGAAAACTTCAACTGACTGGTGATGGAGAAAAAGCTTTTGCCTACGCACGCAAGATGTTCGACATAGCTGCCGACTTTGCAGAGTCTTTGAAATCACCCACTGAACAACTCAGTCAACGCATTCGCATCGGAGTCAGCGATCAAGTCGAGCGTCCTTTCGTCGCCGATCTGTTAAGCCCACTTGTCTTGCAAAAGAAAAAAGGGCCTGAACGAATCTTCTCAGTCAGTTCATCTTCAGATGAAAATCTAAAGAAAGCTTTGCGCAGTCAGGAAATTGATCTCCTTCTTACAAATCGAGCCATCTACTCTGAAGACCTGCAGGAACTTGCCGCTGTCGCTATGCCAGTGAAACTCATGGTCTCATCACAAAGTCTGCAAAGTTTTAAAATGCGACTTTCCAAGAATACGTCTGCCTCTGATTTTATATCTGCGGCTCCCTGGGGGTTGGTGATCCCTTCGATTCGAATGAAGCTTCGTCAGGAAACTGATGTTTACATGCAAGAAATCAAGATGCGCAAAAGGATCGTCTTTGAATCAGATATTATGTCAGTCGTAGGCCGTGCGATTGTCGATGGTGCAGGTTTTGGATTTTTACCCGTACCGTATTTGCTGGAGGAAATAAAGTTGGGGCAGGTCTCTGCGATCGGCCCCAAGAAGGGATACTGGGAACATATGCTGTATCTGATCGCCCGCAAAGAATCTAACTATGACGAGGCGATCGAAGATGTCAGAAAGGCCGTACAGGCCATGGGGAAATTATTCTAATAAGGTTGGCGAGCCGTGCTGTTCGCCAAATCCATCGCAAACACCAGAGCAATTTTAGTGTAAGCCACAGAGTGATTGAAGTTAGAATCCTTCGACACCAAGTCACGCGCTGAATGGATGTTAGGATTTGAGTCGTTCATTCTCGCTTCAAATGGCATGATCGCCGGGTAACCTTGACGATGCCAAGAAGCATGGTCGCTGCAACCGTATCCGCATTTATCTTCTACAATGCGCGCACCGATGTAAGTCTCATTTGCCGCTTTCAAATAATCACGAAGCCATGCGCTTGTGAAATCCGTCATGCTGCCAATAACCAATTCGCCAGAACCTGGGAACAAAGTCATATCCAATTGGAGCACAGCCACCACATCCGCATTTTGTGCTTTGTATTGTTTGGCAATTTCCGCCGAACCCAAAAGACCTGATTCCTCGCCTGCATACCAGAAGAAATCCACAGTGCGTTTTGGTTGAACTTTTTGGCTTACAATGCGAAGGGCTTCCAAGAGATTTGCAGAACCTGAGGCGTTGTCATCAGCACCTGGCGCTTTATTACCACTTCCCCAGCCCATATTGATAGAATCAAGATGCCCGCCAAGAACAACGATCTCGTTCGGCTTTTCAGATCCCGTCAAACGCACACGCACTGATTTTTGTTTTGTGCTTGTGTGTGACACCAAGGAAACTTCATAAGGCAAAGTTGAGCTTGCTAACATCGCCTCTAGTTTCTTCTTCATATCTTCAACGTGAACATTTGGCTGAGCAGAACGATTGTTGCGATCCGGGTAAGAAGACAACCACTGAACTGTGGCCTTCATATTGTCGACGTTGATTTCTGTGATTGCTGAAGCCAGGGCTTCATTCTTCTGTGTCGCCAAAGCTCTAAAAGGAGCTCGGTCATACAATTCGTTCTTTTGTTTTAGAGAAGCCAAGTTGCCAAGAAGGGCGTCAAAACCGCCGGTCAAATTCTGCGCCTCTTGGCTGAGATCTTCAAAACCACCACATTTGCCATTGGCATGAGCGTACTCTTGAATTCTTTGCTGCATCTTTGGCGTCACAACAGCGTAACCCACTTCCGCAAATTCATCTTTAGCCATCACAGGGATGTTCAAAGCCCGAAGATCCTTCAGATCTGCCAAAATTGGCTTGGTATTAAAGCTTTCTAAACTGGGAACATGCGCTTGCGCTAACGATGCGACGAATAAAAGAGCCATCATGGCAGTTTTCATATTTCAGTCCTTTGAAATGAATATTGCTACTGCTTAATGCTAGCTAAATTGTCCGCATGTTGGCAAAGACAATTCGCTTATTTTTTCAACATGCATTAGGATGCGAAAATCATGAATACCGATATTCTACTCGTCACCCTGAATTCTTCGTATGCCCACTCCTCGTTTGGATTGCGTTATCTCTATGCCAATCTCAAGGAACTTCAAGAGCGCGCCCAAATTGTGGAATACACCACGGCACGTTCACCGCGCGACATCGTCGAATCATTGTTGAGCAAAAAGCCAAAGATTATTGGTCTAGGTGTTTATATCTGGAATGCGGACGAGTCTTTGGAAGTTGTGTCACTTCTTAAAAAAGTCAGCCCCGAAACAATCGTCGTTTTGGGAGGATCCGAGGTCAGCCACGAGTCTGAATCTCAGAAAATCTGTCAAACTGCGGATTTCACCATCAAAGGGGAAGCAGATTTCCTTTTCTATGAGTTCTGCCATGGATATTTAAATTTGGGTGTTCTTCCAGAGAAGAAATTCATCTCCGGTCCGCTCCCAGATATCAAAACTATCGCTTCTCCGTACGCTTATTACACCGAGGAAGACATCAAGAATCGCGTGATTTACGTTGAGGTTTCACGCGGCTGCCCTTATCGCTGTGAATATTGCCTGTCTTCGTTGGACAAATCGGTGCGTAACTTCGATGTCACCACCTTTTTGGCAGATATGCAGACCCTGCTTGATCGTGGCACCCGTCAATTCAAGTTCATTGATCGCACTTTCAACCTAAGCCCGACAACTTGCACTCAGATCCTGCAGTTCTTCTTGGACCGCATCCACTTGGGACTTTTCCTGCATTTTGAGATGGTTCCAGATCGTTTGCCGACTGAAATTCGCGATCTGATTAAGCAATTCCCAGCGGGCTCTTTGCAGTTTGAGATCGGGATTCAAACTTGGAACACCGAAGTAGCAAAGCTTGTAAGTCGCCGTAATGACTTCGAAAAGGTAAAAGATAACTTCCGCTTTCTGTCCACAGAAACGGGCGTGCACACGCATGCCGACCTGATCGTGGGCCTTCCTGGCGAAGACCTACCAAGCTTCGCGCGAGGATTTGATATTCTTTCCGAAGTTGGTCCTGATGAAATTCAAGTGGGCATCTTGAAACGCCTCAAAGGGGCACCGATTGCCCGTCATGATAAAGAATGGGAAATGGTCTACGCAGATCAACCTCCATTCCAAATTTTACGCACTAAAACAATGAATTTCGAAACCTTGCAGAAGATGAATCGCTTTGCAAAGTTCTGGGATCTTTATGCCAATAGCGGAAACTTCAAGACACTGGTTACAACCCTGAAAGAACGCTCTCAAACTCGTGACGACAAATCGTTCTTCTGGGAATTCTTTGCGTTCTCAGAGTACCTGTCGGCACGCCATTCACAATATTTTGGAATTTCATTAATGAGTTTGTTCGAATCGGCAATGGCTTATCTGACGGAAGGTTTGCAATGGCCGGCAGAACAAGCTCGCGATCTGATTTTGACCGACTATCGCGCAACCGGAAAAATTGATCTGCCTAAGTTCTTAAGACTGGGTGATGAAGATGTAAAAAGAAAGTCATCCCCAGAGGGGGATTTGCAGCGCTCTAGCTTGCCTAAAAGGCAGCAGCGACATCTCGGGAAATTGGAGACACAGACCTCTTAGTAAATACTGAGGCCAACAGAAGACCAAAACCTACGATCAACAGAGCACAGCGCCAGTACATAAAGTGCAGCCACTGTGTTCTGATATCTCCCCAACCTACTGACGCCACTTTGTTCAGAGGATAGTTTCCTGTCCACGTCATAAAGAGCTCATCCAGGACACAAACGAGGGCTAACAGCACTAAGTAGAATTCTAATTCTTTCCATCGCTTGCGCATCGTCACCAAGAGTGAAAACAAGGCAAAAATAAGTAGAACACACAACATCGGCGTCCAAGAAAGAAATGATCTTTGCATAGACTCATGAAAGGCGACGTAAGAGGAAGCAGAAAGTTTTTTCATCGCAGAACCCATGCCGAGAACAAAAGCGAAAGAGTTCCCCGCCAGGAGACCTACCAACAACAGGCTTGTGTACTTCATGAGTTGATTGAATTTCATTTGGCATTTATACGCACCAACAGTAAGGAACAACAAATTTCAAGTTTGTTATTTCGATACTTTAATGTTTACTGCTCTCTGAGTTTTTTCGCGTAGCCGATATAGGAAACCAATCGACTCTTGGTCCAACGAAACTGAAAACTTTCTGGAACAACTCTATTCCACAACAACTGCCACCACCCGGCCTGCCACAAAACAGGAGCAAGGCCCCGAGTCACTTTCAAATCCATTCCAGCGTTGTCGATCCACTCTTCAACTTCTTCGGGCTTTCTGAACAATTGGTAAACATGCAAATCAGCAGGTGTGTTTTTTACGAACCACTGTACACCTTTGACCACAAGTAAATAGGACAGAAAATTCCTGTTAAACGTGTGGAAGAACATAAGTCCTCCCGGCCGCAAAACCCGAGATGCTTCAAACAAAACTTTTTGTGGATCAGAAACATGTTCCAACAGGTCCATCGCCATCACGACATCAAAGGATTCCCGAGGATAGGGAATGGCATAGGCATCACCATAAATATATCTTACCGATTTTGTGGCATCCCGTAGTTGAGCCACACGAAGTTGAGTGGTGGAAATATCAATCCCCGTGACCTTGTGCCCTAGTTTCACCGCCTCGTTCGCAAAGAACCCAGGCCCGCAGCCGATATCCAAGATCTCTGCCCGATAACCTATGTTTTTGCGAATCTCCGCCAACATCCAGGGATTGGTCAGCTGATGTTGATGGCGCAACAACGCTATCGGATCATCACCCGCTTCATACCACTTCTTGCCAAGCTGTTCATAAAGCTCAGGCCCCACTGTTTCCTTGTCGGGTCTCGCTATTTCACTGTCCATCAAAACCACCTGATCTCAAGCTATCAAGAGTGCTCCAGTCTTATAAAGCTGGGCGAAGTCCAGTGATAAGAATCAGTGACCTAGGATGCGAATTAGATGTAAACTGGAAGTCATGTTGGACTACATCGAGATTATTTGCCGTTGGGCTTTCGGATTACAAATGGCTTTTTGGGGACTCAATGGATTTTTCCATTGGGTGGCCATTCCACCTTCAGGTGATGGTGTGACAAGATTTACTGAAGCCTGCATCGAGACTCGCTTCATTATGCCAACAGTAAAGATGATTGAAGTTGTTTGCGGATTACTCTTGTTATGCAAATTCGCGGTGCTGTTAAATCTTTTGATTTTCGCACCCATTGTTTTTGTGATCACAATGCTTCATTTTTTTCACAATCCAAAACCATGGCCCGTGGTGCTGCCGATCACAGTGCCTTTCCTGGTGGCCTTTAGCAGCCACCTGCAACCCTTGATCAGCACATCACTTTAAAATCTTAGCCGTTTATTTCAGAGATCTGGTCGTTCAAGGTCCAAAAATCATACAGGTATCCCAGAGTGAAAAGTCCACCCGTCAAAAGCCAGATAACTCCGGTCACCCATTTACCCATATAAAATCTGTGGACGCCGAACAACCCCAGAAAGGTCAGCAAAATCCAGCAAAGATTGTAATCAATTTTGCCTGACTTAAAACGACGACCGGCAGAGCGATCCATTCCCGGGATCAAAAATAAATCAATGATCCAACCAACTCCCAACAGACCCAGGGTGCAAAACCAGATCGTACCAGAGACAGGTCTGCCATAATAAAATCTGTGTGAGCCCATGAAACCAAAGATCCACAACACATAGCCAATAACGACTGAATGAGTTGAATTTTGCGTAGCTGTTGAATTTTGATTGTCCATCAATCTATTCCTTTAGGAACATGCGTCCTGTAATAACGTAAAGTTCATCACCCTTGCTATCATACCAAATTTCTTTGTAGTCCAAATGTCCACCAGAAACTTGAATCGAATTCTTGATGACCACTGATTCGCTGTATTGTTCTCTCCATTGATAAAGATCACCTTGAACACTTCCAACGACTTCACCGTCGACCAACAAAGCATCACCCTGCTTGATAAACTCCTGGGCAGGAAGATCCAAACCGACGATGCCACAATCAAAATAACCTTTGTCTCTGGTTAGTTTCTCAGCGGACTCTGAGAACTTGAGTTTCATAACCGTGCAGTGAGTTCCCTGACCTTGATAAGTCCACTCACCCCAACCTGTCCACTCACCTCTCAGCGCGGCTTGAGAAACGGAAGCTACAAGTAACAACGACATACATACGAGAATATTTTTAAACATGGTGACCCCTCCCCTTCCAGTAAACTATGGCTAATTCACCAGAGCAAAAGAAAAGTCTAGAGTCCAGTCAGGGAAATCTGGTTCGCAATTTCATCCAAACTTTGCACATCAAATAGAGTCAACGGTGAATGCTTCTTCTCTTCTTGCTCCAAACGATTCGCCAGAAACCACATCAAGTCTTCCGCCGTCACAATGCCAACGACTTCAGGCTTGTCGTCGCCAATTAGAAGACAACTGATTTTCTTTTCAATCATGCGTTTGATGGCCTCACGAAGAGGCATGTCCTGACTGACCCATTCAACGGGTACAGACATAAATGTTTCAACATTATATTTGGAAAGTTCTTTGATATGAGAAAAGTCTTTCCCAGTGAGGACGCCGACAATCTTGCCAACATTATCAACTACCGGGAGGTGGCGTACGCGCAATTCCTGCATGACTTCCACGGCATCCACCATACTTCTGCCAATGGGAATCGAGACCACTTTCCTCGTCATGACATCTTTAGTCTGCGCTGGATGAGAGGTCATAAATCCTCCTTGGAGTGAAGTCAGTAAACGATGCCCATCGCCGATTTTACCTCAGAAAGAGTCTTCGCGGCTACTTCTCGTGCTCGAGCCGTGCCATTACGCAAAACTTCTTGGACATAAGCTGGATCTTTTTGGAATTGCTCACGACGCTGGCGCATGGGCGCAATCATGTTCTCCAAAATATCGATCAAACGTTTTTTAAGAACACCATCACCAAGTCCACCGCGGCGGTAATGTGCTTTCAACTCTTCAACTTCCGTTTGATTGGTATCAAAGATATCCAAGAAAGAGAACACCACATGCCCTTCAACAGTGCCTGGATCCTCCACCTTCAAATGATTTGGATCCGTGTACATCAAGTTTACTTTTTTCTTAATGTCATTTGCCGAATCACCCAGATAAATTGCATTGCCGAGGGATTTGCTCATTTTCGTCTTTCCATCAATTCCAGGAAGACGCCCGACGGAGCCAATCAAAGATTTCACTTCCTTGAGGCACTCGGTTTTATAAAGATAGTTAAATCGTTTCGCAATTTCATTAGTCTGTTCGATCATAGGATTCTGATCTTCGCCAACGGGAACGAGATCTGCTTTGAACGCCAAAATGTCGGCAGCTTGGCTGACCGGATAGCAGAAGAAGCCAGCGGGGATGGAGTCCTTCATGTTCTTCTGACGAATCTCATCCTTGATGGTTGGATTGCGCTCAAGACGCGCGACCGTGACCAGATTCATAAAGTAAAATGTCAGCTCATAAAGTTCTGGAATTTGTGACTGGATGAAGAATGTACTTTGTGCGGGATCCAAGCCCACCGCCAGATAATCCAATGCCACTTGTTCAACATTCGTGCGCACTAGATTTGGATTGTCATAATAATCAGTTAAAGCTTGAGCATCCGCGATGATCACAAATTGCTGATAGTCTGCCTGCAATTTAACGCGATTTTGCAAAGAGCCTACGTAGTGTCCCAAATGAAGAGGGCCGGTTGGACGATCGCCAGTAAGAATGATTGGTTTCATAGAATCTCCCTCTAGTAAAATACTGGAAGGGTCCTTTTAATTCAAGACTATCCTATGTCGACACGGGAGCCGCACGTCCCTCTTGCCTTTTCAGATATCGCTTAAATTCCGTCATCACCCAAAGATGAAAGACCGCTTGGGTGGAGGTGTAGACAAACCAAGGAAGTTTCGGTTTAAAGTCATGAATCGCAGCAAGACAGGCCCGACCACCGAGAACTTCTCGGAACTCAAGACGCCCTCGCCCTATCTTTTGCGACAAAAGGCCCCCACGAACATAGAAAAGCTGTCGGTTGCGCCAACTTCGCTCCGGAGAATACTCAAGCTCTAGCAAAGTGAATTTCGGAAATCTATTTTCAAAATAAACCCAAGAATCTTTCACCCTGACATTTACAAAAAGGGGACGCAGTTTTGGCAGAAAATCCATATAGGCCTTCGCGACATCCTCGGCACTCCACCCCTTGGGCAATGGCAGTCTTTGCACCGAACGCGCTTCGAAACGCCCGATCTCTGGCTTTTTAAAGGCATGGGGTTTTGCATGGTGATCATATGATTGATTGGCCTCTTGCAAAGCCTGCTCAAGACTCAGACTTGGATGACCTGGCACTTTAAACTCATGATCTTTTCGCGCGACAATTGAAAATCTCAAACCCTCAATCAATGGGCGAACCAAGCTTTTAGGTGCCCCCGTGACACCGCATACCCACAAGGTTGAAAGCCCAGGTGTCACGAATGGAAAAGGGATACATCTTCGTTTCAGTCCCTTGAAGGCGGCCACCTTCAGCATCATATCCCGATAACTGAGAATATCGCTTCCCCCCAAATCGAAGGTTTTATTCTCAAATTCAGATTTACCCAATGCATACGCAATACTGCGACAGACATCCGACAAGGCCACTGGCTGATTCAAGGTGCTCGTCCATGATGGGCAGACCATCACGGGCAACCGCTCTACCAAGCGGGTCATGATGTGAAAGGAAGACCCTTCGCCGCCAATGATCACTGCAGCTCTGAAGATGATGGCAGGCACTTTGCTTTGCTCGAAGACTTCTTCAACTTCACGACGGCTCTCAAGATGCTTGGACGGGCGTCCTTGATTTTCCGGGACCAAACCTCCCAGATAAATAATTTGTTTCACACCACAGCGCTCTGCCGCTTTGACAAAGTTGTCGGCAACAATCAAATCAAAATCTTCGAAGGATCCTTGCGAAAGGTGAGCCGAGGGCCGCATAGAGTGGACAAGATAAACCGCAACGTCTGCACCTTGCAGACCTTTTTCCGCATCCAGCAGGCTAAAAAGATCGCAGGCGCGCCATTCAATATTTTTTTGTGAGTCTTTTTTATTAGAGCGACTGAGCGCAATCAGATCATAATCTCGAGATAGCGCATTCATCAGCGCTTTGCCAACAAATCCACTTGCCCCCGCAATTGCTACTCTCATAAATCCCCCGAAAGATCATCATCAGCCCAAAGGAGATAAATGTCGTCGAAAAAAATAAGGGAGCTCCGTTGTCGAATGACTTGATTCTTGCGGACTGAACCTTCCTAGTGACGGTGGCCGAGCTCTGCCAAGAGATCCCATCCGTATTTTTCCAGTTTAGACTCGCCGATACCATGAATGTTCTTAAGCGCATCCAGGCTGCTCGGATTGTGGACTGCCAAATGTCGCAAGGTCTGATCACTGAAGACGACAAAGGCCGGAGCATCAATCTCTTTGGCCTTTTCTTTACGCCAAGCCTTTAGAAGCTGGAAGCGCTGTTCTTGCATTTGATCAAGCACAAGAGTTCCCACATCGTTTTTGCTTTTTGATGATTTTCTGGTCTTCGTTGTTTTCATCTCCGCCGACACTGGAGATTTCGGGATTTCCGGAACCGGAACCCGACGATTTGAATTTGGAATGCAGGTATCACAATGACCGCAGCGTTCAATTCGCTGAGCATCTTTGTAATAAGTCAGAATCTCGGCATGACGGCATTCACCACCTTCAGAATAATTCACCAAAGCTTCCAGATTGCGCCAACGGGCGTTCTTAATTTCTTGAGGGGCTTCAGAACTGGAAATGAAGTAACCCTGCAATCCCTTGTCTTTTCGAGAATAGAGCATCAAACAAGTTGAGTCGGCACCGTCACGGCCCGCACGTCCCATTTCCTGATAAAGGGCATCGATATTCGCAGGCATTTGATAATGCACAACCAAGCGAACGTTCGGCTGATCGATTCCCATTCCAAAGGCGTTGGTCGCCACGAGAATTCTTAAATCACCCCGGGCATAGGATTCTTGAGTGGAAGTGCGCTCTTCATTGCTCATTCCTGCGTGATAATAGCCAACGTTAGAAAAACGCTTTTGCAAGAAGCCCGCAAGACTTTCAGTAACTTTGCGAGTGCCGCAGTAAACGATAATGCGACCCTGCGGTGTGCGCTTGATTGCTTCAAGCAACATCAAGGATTTCGCTTCATCATCGGCACAGAATTCAACCTGGTAATACAAATTCGGGCGATAGAATCCATGCACATGACGTTCAGGAGTCTTAAGCTGCAGATGTTTTGCAATATCTGCCAACACCGTCGGTGTGGCGGAAGCGGTGAGCGCCAGGATCGGAACATCCGGTCTTATTGATTTTAGAATATTGAGTTGGGCGTACTCTTCGCGGAAGTCATGCCCCCATTGCGATACGCAGTGAGCTTCATCGATCGCAAAAAGTGCGATAGGTCTTTTCAGAATCCAGCGTTGAAACCCCTCTTTTTGCGCTCTTTCCGGGGAAAGATACAGGATGTAAGCTCCACCTTTATCGATATCGACAAAAACTTCACGCTTTTCAAAGTCAGATTGTCCGGAATAAAGTGCACCTGCAGGGATTCCCTTTTTTTGCAGTGACGCGACCTGATCTTTCATCAAAGCGATCAACGGTGAAATCACGATGACAAGCTTACCTTCCGCCACCGCAGGAAGTTGAAAGCACAAGGACTTACCACCACCCGTCGGCAGAACCGCCAGCACGTCCTTCCCTGACAAAGTGTCAGAGATAATTTCCTTTTGACCGATACGAAATGCATCAAGCTTAAAAGAATCGTGGAGGGTTTTTTCCAGAGGAAGAGGCGGAGTTTTCATAGGCACCACTTTCGTTGCAAACTGCCTGACTTGCAACGAAGATTCTCAAGTTCTTTTTAAGTCTGTTTAAAGCTCAGTTAGGAAGCACATTGGCATCCGGACAATGCCTAGTTTTTAAGAATATTAAGATTTCCGCTTCCCGCTTTGTAGATAACCTTGAATTTGGCTTTCTTAGTTTCGCCAATCTCATTCGTCACTTTGCCCGAACCGATTTTAGACTCGAGTTCAAACTTGGTATCCGCCGGCAGTGTCAGATCCGCATTGCCAGAACCGGTTTTGATTTCAATCTCGCCTTTTGCCGGCACCTTGGCATAAGTCACCTTATGCGCACCACTGCCAGCAAAGAAATGGGCATCGCCCTGCAAGCCCTTTACTGTCGTCGTTCCTGAGCCAATTTTACCGTCAATTTTAACAATCTCGGAATCAATCGAAACGTCACCGCTGCCGACTTTGTAGTCGATCACGCCTTTGGTATTCAAAATAGTCAGATTCCCAGAACCTTGCTTGATATTCAATTTCACATTGACCGGAAGATTGATTGTGAAATTAACAACGCAGTCTTTTCTCATGAAGCTTTTTTGATCGACCTTCACTTTGACTTCAGTGCCTTCTTGAAGGATCTCCATACGGCAGTCTTCTGGAAACTTCTCTTGCTCTGCAACCACGATGGCCTTCTCAGAGGTCACCCCTGTGATATTGATCGCACCCTGCATGTTTTCGATTTCTAAAGACTTCACATATTTGGCATCAAATTCTTTGGTCTCAGTTTTTGCGGCAAAAGCTGAGTGAGTGGCCAAGGCGATAACTGCAAGCGCGAGAAATTTCACTGAGGACTCCTTTAGAGAAAACTCTGACTAGATCAGAGCCCTCTTACGATAATCAGAGTCCCCAGCAGGATCAACTACTTTGCTAGCTGGCAAGGGCTTTATTGGCCTTCTTCAGTCTTTGCGCCAAGGTTTTCACCAAGGCCTTTGCCCATGAGGGTTTCGAAAAGATCACGTTGTCCAAAGAGCTCATCGGAATTTCAATTAATTCCACGTCGGTAAGAGCCTCCACTGTGGCCGAACGAGGTTCATGATTGAAATGACCCATTTCACCGACAAACTCACCTGAATTAATGTCACCCAAATCGACCCGGCTGCCTTCACGACTGTCAGCATAAGCACGCAGAATTCCATTTTTGACAATGTACACGACACGCGTGTCCTCGCCCTCCTTAAACAGAACATCCCCTTTGGTCAGATGAATCAGTTTAAAGTCAGAGGCCTTGGAGGACTTGGAACTTGCAGTTTGTTTCGGAGCAATGACCTTGGAAACACAGGCAATGATGGCTTCTTCGCTGTCAGGCTCCCGCAGGAATTGAACGCGCCCCTTTTGGACTTCTTGAGGATAAAGACTCGGATCAGCCGCATAGGACATGATCACGATATGCGACTCCGCATTGTTCTTTTCTTTTAAGATTTTCGCCAGAATCTCCATCCCAGAACCGCGAGGGAGAAACTCATCAATAAAAATCATTCGCGGTCTGACATTGTCGACTTTGTATTTCACATCAAACCAATCGCAGGCGTGAAAGACACTGGAGTTTGCGAAGTTTTTCCCCAAGGTTTCGGTGAGACTGGCAATACGGCCTTGATCTCCGCTGACAATAAAGAATGTGTTTTTATCTGAATGACGAGCCATATTTAAAACCTTCCGTAATCTTAAATGTCTCTTCATGCGAAACATTATCTCTACGTACTTTGTCTTATTATCTCTCTGTCTCTGGGAACTCACAAGATGACCCCAAAAACAAATCAATGGCTGTCTTGGTTTGAGTCAACAATACTAGGCCGACACAGATATCTGTCTCCGAATGAGAGCACCTCTAGGGTGCTTCCGCTTCAACCTTTCCCTTGAGTTGCTCCAGACTCTTTTGCAAATTCTTTCCCAACATAGAGTCCATTAGATAACCCATAATCTTATAAATGGGATTCGCGCCCATATTACCTGTGTCTCGCCAAGTCACCTTGGTTCCCTCTGGGTGCGGCTCCATGTTTATACTTCCATACACAACAAAACCCGCACCTTCCGTAGAGACCTCAAAATCAATCCCACTGTGGATATTGGCCTTGGTGATTCTTTGCACTCCGCTTCCCACCTTCTCAGATGTCCAAGAGCGACTGGCACCTTCTCCCCCCTCGGGCCCTGTATAGGTAAACTGAATATTGGAATCTTCCTTATCAAACGAGTTCCATTGCGGCCATCCGGTTTTGATATTGGCAATATAGGGATAGATTTTTTCAGGCGGGGCTTTAATGATGATAGATCTTTCGACGCGCCAGTTGGAGGGAAGAAAGAAGCCGATCGCGACCAGAATAAGGATAGCGCCAAGAGCGGAACCAAGAATGAACTTGATGACTTTCATAGAAGCTCCTTCCACTTAAATGCTACCCCTCGTCGCAACGATGTCGACCATTTTTATAGATGGCAAATGTCAGACTTGGATGTCCACAAACACTAAATGTTTTGTCCTGCCAAAGATCAGTGTATTTTGAGTTATCTAAGTAAAACTATAGTCCTAGAATTCAGACATAAGCGAAAGGATGTTGCAGATGAAAAGCTTAATAGTAATCATGGCAATTCTTAGCATACTGACTATCGCCCAAGCTGCGCATATATAACTCATTATCGACTGCGATTTCACTTGGGCTCTTCAGCATTGATGCAGAAAAGCGCAGTTGAAATTGCGGCCGATACAATCTACCCAAAAAACAAAGCCCACTTTCGTGGGCTTTAAAAACTACATCAAGGTGTGCAAAGGATTGATTGGAAGCTTGATCAGCTTGTACCAAGGTTCGCGGTATTGATTCATCTCCACAGAGGTTCTGTCGAGCACCCATTTGCCATTGATTTTGTTGGCGGTAAAACCAATCGCCATCTTGTAATCGTTATTACGAATGCCAATATCAGTTTTGTAAACGCAGTTATTAGAAACATTGCCAATAATACGAACAGTCAATGTATCACCTTTTTCAGAAAACTTATCCCAATGTACATTGTGGAACAAAGATCCTGCTGGCTTCTTGTTTAAAAGTTCAAGATCCGGCAATGGCAAAATTGGAATTGGGATTGTAATGGCATAGCACATCGCAGTTTCTTCATACATGCGACTGATATCGAGCACGTCGTCACCGATATTAAGCAGAACCTCCGGGAATGAGGAAACTACATTCGGATTGAGAACATTGGCTGAAATTTCCGAAGTCCAAGGGATTAAAGGCGTTGAAATAAACTTCTGCTGAAGAAGCATGGAAGCTCGCACGCCAATGAGGTCTAACTCTTCATGAGAATAGCTCCCCTGGTGATGTCCCATCTCATGAATTAGAATTGCCACCGCCTCAGGGATTGTAACGGGATCATAGCTGTTAGCTTCATTTCTGCTATAAAGAAGATCTGAGTTGATGTAGATCGGGCTGCCGACTTCACTCCCGGTCTTCGCAACTCTTACCAAGCCGTCGATAATATATGTTCCGGGCATTTTTTTCTCTGAAGAGAAGAACAATTGCTGCATGGATTTTTCGCGCGGCAAGGTCGCAAGAATTTGACGAAGAACGATCTTTTGTCGCTCATTCAATTTGCAAGCATCGGAGTTGAGGCAGATTAGAATGTATTTATCCAGCTTTTCGTATGCGTAAAACACATTCTTTTCAGCGATGCCACCGCCGTTATTGACCATATCACCGCCGCGGGCGAAAGCCGCAGAAGTGCTGAAGGAAGCTATCGCCATCAAACATGCAGACAAGACAAACTGATTTAACTTAATCATCTTTTATCCTCCGTAAAACTACTTCGACGAAGTCGAAGTGTCAGAAAGTTTCGTTATCGGGAACAACTGGAACGAAAGCGTATAAACCTCTGTTACGGCCCCGTCTTCTAGCAGATCAGCTATTTTTTTACGAGTTTTAGTTAATAGCTCCTTAGCCTGTGGCAGTTTTTCAGGGTTCACCGGCATTGTAATAGAACCAAATTCGCGCGTGTGAACAGGGTCACGATGTAATGAAGCCTCTGCCAATTGCAAATTCTGGCTGTGGTGCTTTCTAATTGCAGCTGAAGGGATATCTCGCGAAGTCGCAATTGGAGTAGTTGTTCTAGTCATGCGCCCTCGAGTCTTTTTTACAAGATTCAAACTGAGTAAACGCTCTAGTGCCTCTTCGGCTTCAGACTTTTTGATTCCTAATCTTTCTGCAATCCAAGCGGGGGTCGCTTGATTATCTTTGATCTTCGCAAGATTCAGAATCGCTATGTAGTGCCAGTCTGCGATCAAACGAAATGTCATTTCATCCAAATACGTACGATCATCCACTTCCGGACGACTTGCTTGATCTTTATAGTCCGACCACAACTTCTCTTTCTCCAAGGGAGAAACCAAAAGACGTTCCATCACCTTCTGCAGGTTGGTCTTCGATAAAGAGCGCTTATCTGCAAGAACATCAGACAAGGTCGTCACACCAATATTCAGATCGCGCGCAAAGGCTCTTAAGGAATAAGAGGAGTTGCGTGTCTGCCTTTTGGCAAGTTCCGTCAGGAGTAAATTTTTTACAGTGATTTCCATGCGTCTTATATATGCCAACGATTTCTGCAACGCAAGTATTCGGAACACTTTGTCCCGTTTTTACAAGTCGGGACACAATGTCCCGATCACCCCCTAGACAGCCGGAACTTTCTAAAATACCTATAGCCCATCACCGCATGTAGCGGAAAAACAAAAACACAAACTCTCAAGGAGTATGAAAATGAAAAAAGTTATGTTGGTTATCGCGATGGTTTTGGGAACAGCTTCTGCACACGCTTTGGAAGCTCCAGCTTGGGCATGTAACTTGGCTTTCAAAGGTGAAGCTCGTGGATTCAAAGTTATCTTGGGTGACTATGCTTATCAGGGTAAGGGCGATTTGAACTGCGTAAGCCTTTCAGGTGCAACAGCTCACTATCCAGTGAACGTAACTATGAAAGCGAAACCGCTTTCTCCACAAATTGCTTTCGGTCGCATGGAGTTGACTGGTCAAGCTGCTGAAATCGCTTTGTTTGACACAAACCCAGCTTCAATCTTGGGTACTTATTATGTGGCTCAAGCTCAAGGCGCTATCTTGGGTGGCGTTGGTCTTATCACTGCAACTCGCGTAGATTTGCCAACTATGGCTCTTAAAGTTTCATTGCAGTTCGCAAAAGGTTTCGGTGTAAACCTTGGCTTGAACAGAATGGACATCACTTTGGATCAAGATCGTAACTAGTTCCTAATATCCTTGAGTTGAACTCAAGGATATCCCAAGGCCAGGCGGTGTGGTGCTGCCTGGCTTTCCTTATTTCTTCCTAGAGATATTTCTTCTCGAAAAAGAAAGTTCCAAATGGAACTGAAGACAAAATAACTGCCATCAACAGTTTCATTTTCTTCCAGTCATGTGAGATTGCCAAATTCACGGCCATCACGACATAAAGCAAAAACAACATCCCATGTGCCTGCCCAACCATGCGAACCATTTCGGGTTGCCCCATCACATATTTCATTGGCATTGCGATAAACAACAAAACCAAAAGAGAAATGCCTTCTAACCATCCAAGCACTCTAAAGCCTTTGATCACTTTTCACCTCTATGGACAAATGTGTTCGACACCAATACCCACAGAGTCGACAGCAGGCAAATGCCAATGCATGACCCACTGCGGGATTTCTGTTCACAACTGTTTAATGACTATCACCTGCCGTTAATCATCTACCTTCGACACATCCTTTCCACCCTGCCACGAGAAGTCCTGTGGGGGACCGCAAAAAGAATACAAAAATTATGTCAGCTATCTTTTGAGGACTAGGAAAATAAAGTTCTTTGAACGCGCAGGCGTAAACTAAGAGCAAGAAATGACAGTGAACCCACTAAACTTAATGAGGTGTGACATGAAAACAAAGCATCAATTAGCATCCCTCGTTGTAGCATTACTCTTTTCGATGACAATTCCCGTCAACTCACAGGCCTCGAACGAGCCTGACCCCGAAACGACAAACGTCATCGAAGAGCTCAATCCCTTCGATCCCAACATTGAACAAACTTTGCAACAGATCGATGAGATCTACGAACGCGAAACCGGCAAATCAGCCCATCTGGAAAACAGCATTATGGATGACATCATCGGAATCTTTGGAGGCTGTTCACGCAATAGTTGCGCTGTGTGGGCACAAGTCGTGAAATCATCGCAAAGAATGTATCTTTACGTAAATGGAAGTTTGCGTGGCTCTTGGGCGGTTTCTACTGGTATGGCGGGTTACGGCACTCCAAACTTCGATCGCCATCCTGACGGACGTATCTACGACGCCTATACTTCGGGAAAATACCCAGGCGGAGACTACAACGGACTTGGTAATATGCCTTATGCCGTCTTCATCACGGGAGGCTATGCTTTGCACGGCACACCTCGAGGCAATTGGCCTAAGCTCGGCACCCCCGCCTCACATGGCTGCATTCGCATGCATCCGGATAATGCCTATATGTTCAATCGATTGGTTCGAGCCAACGGTAAATCAAATGTCTGGATCACTGTGCAATGATTTGCACCAGCTGACTCAGAACGGTAGGGGTCCACGCTCTTCGGAAAACGCGACCTCTACTGCTATCTAATGACACCTTCTGAAAGTCCGTCTACAATCCCCGTCATGAGCAATAACATTCAGATTACCTGGGCTACTGAAAACGACATTCCTACGATTTTACACTTCATCAAGGAACTTGCGAAATACGAAAAGCTGGAACATGAAGCCATCGCCACCGCAGAATCGATGAAGAAGAATCTCTTCGGCGATCGAAAATTCGCAGAAGTTATTTTCCTCGAAGAATCCTCCAAGAAAGTTGGCTTCGCACTCTTCTTTCATAGCTTCTCGACTTTTTTAGGAGCACCCGGGCTTTATCTTGAAGACCTCTTTGTACTCCCAGAATATCGCGGCAAAGGTTATGGAAAAAAACTTCTTTCGACCTTGGCAAAAATCGCTGTGGAGCGCGAGTGCGGAAGACTGGAATGGTCTGTTCTTGATTGGAATCAGCCGGCAATTGATTTGTATCTTTCGATGGGATCAAAACCTATGGATGAATGGACCGTCCATCGCGTTACGGGCGAGGCCCTGAAGAATCTCGCACATCAGACAATATAGAATTAATAATTGTTAAAAACGGATGTCACAATCCGCATACCCAAGGCTGATAAATCCGTTTATAAGTAAGGGCGAACACAAAGGAGTTCTTTCATGATCGAAATGCTCGCGAATCCCCAGGTATGGATCGCTTTCTTCACGCTCTTTGCACTGGAACTGGTGCTAGGAATTGATAACGTCATCTTTATCTCAATCCTCGCTGGAAAACTTCCAAAGGACCAACAACAAAAAGCCCGAATGACTGGTCTTGGACTTGCGGTCTTCACGCGCATTCTTCTTTTGATGTCACTCTCTTGGATCATCGGCCTCACAGAACCTTTGTTTGCAGTCTTTGGGCACGAGCTGTCTGGTCGCGACCTGATTCTTCTTTTGGGTGGTCTGTTCCTGATCTTCAAAAGCACTCTTGAGATTCACCACAAACTTGAAGGTGTCGAAGGCAGTCAGTCAAACTCTGTCGCGCACTCCTTCAATGCGGTGATTTTCCAAATCCTGTTGCTTGATATCGTATTCTCATTGGATTCCGTCATCACGGCTGTGGGTATGGTCAGTCAGCTTTCTGTGATGGTTGCGGCGGTTCTGGCATCTACTTTGGTAATGATCTTTTCAGCAAAGACTATCAGCGACTTCGTCGATGCCCATCCTTCTTTAAAGGTCCTTGCTTTAAGCTTCCTGTTGATGATTGGCTTCACTTTGATCGTCGAATCAGTCGAAGTGCATATTCCTAAAGGTTATGTCTATTTTGCGATGGCATTCTCAATTCTGGTTGAAATGCTCAATATAAAAATGCGCAAGAAACAAAACGTTGAGCCCGTCAAACTCCACGAGCGCGTAGTTAAAGATAAATAGGCTTCATGAAAAATGAGGCAACGTTACTATTACCCGCATCTCTGACAAGGTGTGGGTTTTCCTTTACAAGCGAAGAAGCAACGCAACACCATCGCCGGTGTTGCATTGCTTCTTCGGTTAAAAAAGGCACTCTCCCCTTTTTCTATCCCGAAATTAAATCTTCTTCTTTTCCAAAACCGTGGCAATCACAATGGTGCCATTCTTAATACTCGTGGCTTCCAAAACAAATTCTGTCTTCTTGTCTTGAATCACAGAAAACTTCCCCTTGCGATTGACGGGCTTCGGTGAGGTGAACGAGCACTCATCGTAAGGCTTACGAGAGACAAACTCTTTACCCAGCACATTTTTAACTTCAGCGGGATGTTGGATCAATTTCCAGTCTTCCAACTCCCCGACCTTTTTACCGCTTTCGTAAAGTACATATCCCATGTTGAGCCCCCGTGACTTCAGTCTTCAATACAAAGGCTCTGGCTGCAAAGCTTTTTCACTCAAAAAATTTTGATTAAATACTTTCGATTGATAGCGAACCGCAGAGTCACAAAGGACTGTGACGATATTTTTTCCCGAGCCCTTATTCTCCAACGCATATTTGTAGGCAGCGAAAACATTCAAAGCTGCAGATGTTCCCACGAGCACTCCATCGTGTTTTGCCAGATGGTAAAGCATCGAAATCATCTCTTGATCACTTACTTGAACGGCATCATCAATCACGGCCTCTTTAAAGTTGGCCGTCAAACGCATAATACCAATGCCTTCGGTGATTGAAGATCCCGTCGCTGCAAGTTGCCCCGTTTTCAAATACGAATGAAGGCCTGAACCAAAGGGATCCACCAAACGCACATGGATACTTTTGTCTTTTGATTTCAGAAACTTTGAAACGCCCGCTAATGTCCCGCCTGTGCCCACCGCAGATATAAAGGCATCGATCTCTCCGGCAGTTTGTTCCCAAATCTCGGGACCTGTGGTTTTGAAGTGCATCTTGTAGTTTGCGGTATTTTCAAATTGATCAGCCCAAAAGCTTTGATTGCGCTCTGCTGCGATCCTCTTGGCTGTATGGTAAAAGTGATTTTCATTGGCAAAAGGACAAGGTGGAACCGTCACCAGCTCAACACCAAGAGCTCTTAGAGTGTCATACTTTTCTTGCGACTGATTGTTCGGCATGACAATTACACACTTATAACCTTTTTGCGCAGCAATCGTCGCCAAACCAATTCCCGTATTCCCAGCGGTGCCCTCTACAATTGTATATCCAGGTCTTAAAAGGCCCTCGTGTTCCGCCGCTTCAATAATCCCCAAGGCTGCGCGATCTTTTACACTTCCACCGGGATTCAGGAACTCCGCTTTGCCATATATTTCACAGCCAGTGGCATCAGAAAGAGATTTAATCTTGATAAGTGGTGTTTGACCGACAGTTTGCGCGACATTTCCAGTTTGCATTTTTCCCCCAACTATTTTTACCCCGGAATGACTTCACCATCAAGCCGTCACGATGACTCCAATTACAAGTTCTTCATTCTCGCCAGAACAAATCGCCTGTCGTGCTCACCTGAATGATTCGTAACTTGAGGCCCGGGTTGGCAATGCCTATAAGCGTGCTCTATGTCTATTCGCAGCCTTTTACACAAACCTCATTTTCTTTTAAAACTTGGCATCGTGGTCATTCTCGGCATTATCGCATGGTTTTGTGCCGTGACACCAAGATGGGATACAACTGAGGTCATTTATCCTGACCTCTATACAGACTATCAAGCTCCTTCATCCTTGGTTCAAAATCGCAGCCACGAAAATGGTTTGTACTGGATGAAATTCAAGGTGGCACCACAGCTCTTTCCTTTAGAGCGCCTTCGCCTGCGTATATGGGGCTGCTTGGATTTCATCACAACAAATAATCGCGAATGGAATCTACCTACCAACGAAAAACTTCGTTGTGACAATCAAAATGGAATGCTGTTGCGCCAAGCCTCATCGACCTTCAAAGAAGCCACCACGTGGAGCTTCTCGGGACAAACAAATGGGGGTCGCTATGGGGTTTATCTTGAAAAGGATTGGACAGAGCCTATTTTGATTTTTGCACTCGGTATCTTATTTCTCGTTATGGCGGGAATGCTCTACTCCACTCTTCCTATTCAGAACAAAAAATGGAGAATGTTCGCCATCCTCATTCTAGGTGCTGGATTCGCGTTACGATTCTACTCCGTCTTCATTATCAGCCCACCGCAGATAACTCTTCAATCGGATATGGCTGGATATTTCCAAAGAGCCGTGGAAATTCTTCGTGGTGAATACAACTTGGATCAAAACTTTCAACCTCTCGGTTATACCTTTTGGTCCCTGTTAATGCGCGCAATTGGTGGGTGGGAACTTCTTAATTGGAGCCAGGTCTTTGCTTCCTGGGGTACATCGCTTCTAATTTTTCTGATGGCACTTGAGTATTTCGGCCTGATGGCTGGTTTATTCAGCTTGATCCTCGCTACATTGCATTTTCCGCAAATCAGCTTCGCTTCTTATCATTTGGCGGAATGCCTCTACACGTTTCTTCTTACCTTCGCAATGTGGTGGATCTTCCGAACCTTCAAAAAAGAGCAGCCTTGGAAATACTTTGTCGCAGGTCTACTCTTGATGATCAGCTTCTACTTTAAAGGTAATCACGCGGTTTTTGTTCCTCTCTTTAGTATCTTGTTGCTATTGAAAGACAGAACCGATTTAAAAAAATCTTTGCGCAATGTCTCGGCAATGGCTCTAGGTTGTATTGTCATCATGACGCCTCACTTAGCTTGGACTCAATATGCATATAACAAAGCAATGCCCGGTCCTACAGCGGGAGGCTTAAATTTCGTCGAAGGGAAATGTCCTTGGAAAAATAATCAGGACTCTGCGGGAAACAACTGGATGTCTCCTCTTTTCAACGAGACCGGTGAGCGCGCCAGCAAAAAGTGGCCACGCCCCTTCACCGATCAATCTTACTTCTGGGGTGAAGGCATCAAGTGTGTACAAGAAAATCCGCAGATTATGCTCACAAGTTTCCGCTATATCTATTACCTCTTTGCAGGCAATGAGCTTTGGCCGGCGGGCTTCAATCACACCTTCGTAGCTGTCTATGGACCTTGGAAGAATATCTACTATTATCTTTTGCTCCCAATGAGTTTGTTGGGATTCATACTTCTTTATCTACGTGGGCACAAAGAAAGCCAAGTCCTTGCAATGTTGATGCTTTCTATTTTTCTTACGGTCTATATTTTCAAATCTGAAAATCGTTTCCGAGTACCTGTGGATATGACTTTGATTATTTGGAGTGGCTATTCACTATCCTGGATTTTCGCAAATATCCGATCCCTCTTCTCTGCAAAGATCGAATTGCCAAGACTTGAACAGACCGACTCGTGAACTAAGTATCCCGTCACGAGTCAGTCTTTACTTTAACTATCTATAAGCCCTAAACCAAACCGCATTGTCAGTTCCGATAACAAAAACAAGGATGCGGTTTAAAGAAGAAGAATCTGCGCTAGGTCCCGAGATCAATCCTCCGCCCAAAGATTCCCATCCAGACCAACCCCCACTGTACCATTTGTGCCAGAGGGCATTGTCTGTCCCGCGCACAAAAACATCGAGACGACCTGAAGCCCAAGAGGAAACATCAGGAGCAGAAGTTAAAATACCTCCTAAAGATTCCCAGCCCGACCAAGCACCACCAGTAAACCACTTGTGCCAAAGAGCATTGTCAGTTCCTCGCACAAAGACATCAATGCGACCGCTTCCCCACGAAACCGCAGCAGGATCTGAAGTTAAGATTCCACCGAGGGACTCCCAACCTGACCAGGCACCACCCATAAACCATTTGTGCCAGAGGGCATTGTCGCCACCACGGACGAAGACATCAAGTCGTCCACCCGACCATGTCGCAGCAGCAGGACCCGAAGTTAAGCCTCCACCCAAAGATTGCCAGGCTCCCCATGAACCATGTAGGAACGTTTTCTGCCAAAGAGCATTGTCTCCACCTCTTGCGAAAACATCGATACGATTCGGTCCCCAACAAGCCGCTGCGGGAGATGAGGTTAAGAATCCACCGAGTGATTTCCAGGCTGACCAAGAATAGCCATTCCAACTTTTAACCCAAAGTGCGTTGTCAGCGCCCTTTACAAAGACATCGGTTTTATATCCTGATCGAGAACACGATGCCGGATCAGAAGTGGCGATTCCTCCAATGCTTGACCATGGAGACCAGCCAGGGGCCGTCGGATCATCATGCTGTGGCGATATGGCAGTGGGTGGGCCGGGTTGAAGAATAGAGACAGTCTCTGTTGCGAGGGCTGTCGTCGCGAAAAACATTGAAACAAGAAGTAACTTAACATCAAAACGCATATCTTCCTCCTTTGAACTTTGCGCGTAATTGAAATCTTGATGGAAAGTTAACTAAAGAGAAGATGTGCCGCTAGATGAATCGTTAGGAGTGCTAAAAAGCCTTATCTCATAATGTTAAAGGAAATCTATCTGTGATTTGTCGAGCAATTTCGCTCGCTGATGGTCTGTGCAGAAAAAAGTCGGAAAGCTTTTACCAGCCGACTTTGATGATAACTATTCAACTGCCACTAAAAGAGAGAAGCCACCGACAACCATACGTTTCGGATCTATGAACGAAGGCTCCATATTCATTTTCGACATCTTCGGATCTTTGCTCATCAGTTTAAAAATATTGTGTGTATTTGTAAGGGCCATTGCAATTTCTCTCATCTGTTCTGAATAATAAACCTTGAGTGCATTTAGGAGATTGATGATGAGAAAAATTATTTTCTGCAACCTCATGACTATCGACGGATTCTTCGAAGGACCCCAGCAAGAAATTGATTGGCACTATGCCGATGAAGAGCATGATAAGTTTGCCGTGGAGCTGCTAAACTCTGTGGATACAATGATCTTCGGAAGGAAAACCTATCAGCTGATGGAAAAAGCCTGGGCTCACGCCTCCACCCAATCATCGCCCATAGTAAAAAGCATGAATGAATTGCCCAAGCTCGTATTCTCTCGAACCCTGGAAAAAGTGGAGTGGGAGAATTCAAGACTGGCCCAAGGAGCAATCTCAGACGAAGTCGCAACCATCAAAAAACAACCTGGCAAGGACGTCGTTATCCTTGGAAGCGCCGAATTGGCGGCCTCCTTTATGAAGCTCAGGCTGATCGACGAATACCAAATTCTTCTCAACCCGATTCTTCTTGGAAAAGGAAATCCCCTGTTTAAAGAGATGGACGAGCGCATGAAGCTCTCGCTAATCAGATCCAAGGTCAGAAAGAACGGCGTGGTTGAGCTGTATTATAGGAACCAAATCTAGGACTTTCCCGCGGCTTGGCTATGAAGTTTTTGCAGGGGAATCAGGGCAGAAGTGCCTTTTTCCCTTGGGTCGGATACTTTTCCCCTATCACAGGGCGGGTTCCATGCGGGTTTCGACATTACTATTTCTATTCACAACATGGACCATGAAGACCTCTTGCCAGCCAAAGAGTTCTGAAGAAACGATCAATGCAAAAAACACCGTCGCTTCTATCATTGGCGGCACCAACGCCACAGAAAATGAATTTCCATTTTTAATTAATATTTGGCAAAACAGCCCTCAGGACAATTTCGTAGATCATCTTTGCGGAGCCAGTTTAATTCATCCAAAATGGGTCCTAACCGCTGCTCACTGCCTTCTTGAGGATGTCACCGACAAAACAGTGGGCACCATCAAACTCAAAGACATCGTCATGTACATCGGAAGCAATAAAATTTCCGGCCAGGGTGGACGAGCACTCAAAGCTAAATCTATTTTAATTCATCCACAGTTTTCATGGCCTCATCATGACGTCGCCTTGCTAGAACTGGTTGACCCCGTCACCGATGTCACTCCTGTTTCGCTAAATCAAAAAGATTTGGATAGCTCTTCAACGCCTTTATTCGGAACGGTGGCGGGCTGGGGCCTTGTCGACTCTGCTGGAAAGCAAGATGGTGTCTTGCTGCAGAAAATCACTCTGCCCCTCCTGAGTCGCAAAGCCTGCGCGGAAGACCCTTACTTGCGTAAGAAGAATTGGCCACTCGGCCCTGATGTCTTGTGCGCTGAAACTTTTCAGAATACAAAATCCAGTTGTCCAGGTGATAGCGGCGGTCCTTTGTTTCAATTTGCGAATGGCGCCTTCACCCAAATCGGAATCGTCAGCTGGGGTTTTGCCTGCCGTCCGTTCAATCGAGATAACGAAGCCAATGTCGACGGCTACGCCGATGTTTCAGATGCCTATCCTTGGATTCAAAGCATTATCAAATAGCTTCGATTTTCTTGGTAAAAAGGGCCCGCGTCGAATAAGATCGGCCCATGCAAGATCCAACTCATTGTCCAAAATGTAATTCCGAAAATATTTACTCTGACGGCAACCTCTGGATTTGTCCTGAGTGTAGCCACGAATGGAGCGCTCTCGCTTCTTCTGAGCAACCCGTCGAAGCTCCCCAAGACAATCTCGTGCGCGATGCTAACGGCAACGTCTTGAATGATGGCGACTCAGTGACTGTCATTAAAGAACTTCGCATTAAAGGCTCTTCTTCCGCAGTTAAAGTCGGAACGAAAGTTAAGAATATTCGCCTTACTGATGCCGGAGACGGACATGATATCGCCTGCAAAATCGACGGTATCGGCGCTATTAATTTGAAGTCTGAGTTCGTACGCAAAGCATAGAACTTAGCCTCAGAATCTAAACAATAAAGCCAATCCCCAGGGGTTGGCTTTTTATTTTGGCCTACGAGCTGGTAATTTTTTTAAATAATCCAAATATATTAGGCCTTTAAGGCGATTTTTGTAGGGCATCTACCGAATGAAAGATAGAGTGCCCAGATCTTTGATTTCATTGAGTAAGGACCCTTCCCATGAGCACATTTTCTGACTTTGGTTTACTGGCATCACTTTTTAAAACTCTGAAAGCCCAGCGCATCGTCAAACCCACTGAAATTCAGAACAACACCATTCCATTGATGATGGCAGGACAATCTGTCGTTGGAGTTTCTGAAACCGGCAGCGGTAAAACCTTGGCCTATGCTCTTCCTCTTTTGCACATGTTAAAAACTCTCGAAGATGAGGGCACACCAGTGACTGCGGAGGCTTCACCTCGCGCAATCGTCATGGTTCCGACTAGAGAGCTAGGCGAACAGGTTTCTAAAGTTTTTAAAACATTGACCCATGATACTCGCCTGCGTGTTCGCCCTGCTTTGGGTGGTATGGCGATGGAACAAGCGCGCCGAAATACTTCGGGTGCATTTGAAATCTTGCTTGCTACTCCAGGTCGTTTGACTCAATTGATGGATCGCGATCTGATCAATCTTACAGACGTGCGTATGTTGGTTTTTGACGAAGCCGATCAGATGATGGATCAAGGATTCTTGCCTGATTCCAATAAAGTTTATTATGCCTGTCCTAAGGACGTGCAGATGGCTTTGTTCTCTGCAACGGTTTCAACAGCCGTTCAGGATTTGATCAATAACCTTTTTGCCTCTGCAGAGATCTTCAGAAGTTCTGGCAGCGGTAAAGTTGTGCAATCTTTGAAAACATCCAACCGCATTGTCAAAGACGGTAAACGTTGGCCTTTGCTGGAAAAGATTTTGGCCGAACCCGTCGAAGGCGGAACCATTCTTTTCACCAACACTCGCGAACAGTGTGACAATCTTGCCAAAGAACTGGCCGACAACGGATATGAAGCTGTCATCTATCGCGGCGAAATGGAAAAAAATGATCGTCGTCAGAATCTTAAAAAATTCGCCGACGGCAAAGTAAAGCTCTTGGTCGCCACCGATCTTGCGGGTCGTGGTTTGGATATCTACAACGTAGACCGTGTGATCAATTACCATTTGCCGAAACAAAAAGAAAACTACCTTCACCGCGCGGGCCGTACAGCACGTGCCGGTCGCAAGGGCCTCGTTATCAATCTTGTGACTGAACGTGATGAGCGCTTGCTTGCACAAATCGAAGGCCGCAAAATGCCTGCAGTCAGAGATGCCGCTAAATATGCATCACAACCTTATGTGAAGCCTCAAGCTGCCGGCAAAGGTAAAACAACAGAAAAAGCTGCTGGAAAATTCGTCGCAAAACCTGCAGCGAAATCCGCAAAGGCCGCTGATGCGAAACCTTTGGGAAAAGGAAAACCAAGCGCCTCAGCGAAGCCCCCATTTAAGGGCGGTGCCAAGCCCGCAGCAAAGCGTGGCTTCTCTTCAGGTGCTCCCAAACGTCGCGGCTAATCGTCTAAGTAAAGTCTCCCGCGCCTATGAATCGCGGGAGACCATTCTCTAAAAGCCTTGGCACAATTACAGCAATATCCTCCAATGCAGAAGCTCAACTCGCTCTATTGTTTTTGGAGGCACTCCATGGCTTTTTCTCGCGTCCTACTGTCTATAACTTTGTCAGTTCTAACTGCGCCAGCGTGGGCCACCAGCTTCTTTTGCTCCCCTGAAAACCAGCTTCAATATAAGGGCATTAACTGCTGCAACCCTTCCATTTCAGCCGAAGTCTGCAATCAAAAAATAGATCAGTTGTCTCAATCCACCATCGACCGAGTCGCCAAGGTGAAGCAGCTCATCGACCAGAAAGTTTATCCTGATGGAGGCTATCCGAATTGTCATTGGAACGCTCTTTATGAACAAGGGGTTCGCGAAGCCGTGGAAAAATGGGAACTCCTCTATACAGAGGTTCCTGGAATCATTGCCCGAGACTTTGTCGAGATTTCCAGAGAAGAGCTAAAGGCCGGCGACTATGTAGCGGTTTGGTTTCAAACCCAAGTCCGCGAATTTGACGAGGATACACACAAAAGAGTCTGGTTCGACGTCGGAACTGAGGTTGGCCACAGTGCTGTTTACATCGGTGACAATATGGTCTTCCAAAAAGAAAGCGCCAACTCCAAAGAGTTCTCAATTCAAAGTATAGATGAAATGTTTGAGGCCTACGACAAGGGCTTTAACTCTCAGCCACAAATGCGCAGAGGCCAAGGTTCTTTGCACTTCTACCGCAAAAAATAAATCAGTAATCTTCAGTAGGCCCCGTGCGGGGCTTGCGACAGCGCAGATCACCAAAGAATTCTATTTTCATTGAGCTTTCCCATTGTTTTTGAAATAACTGGCTCATGACGAATTTCCTGCAGAGATATCGCTTCTTTTTACTTCTTTTAGTTTTCTCATGTGAAGTCGCGTGCGCACATCCTGGGGCCCGCCATTACGAGCAATTCCCCAAGACAGCCGCCGTCCCCTATCAAGAAGCGATTTTGGATTTCTACTCCACCAAAGATCCTTACGGAGAATTTTCTAACTTTGCCCTCTTCCCGGTTTTCGTCGATGATGAATGGTGGGCGACGAGCGAGCACTATTATCAAGCTCACAAGTACGAGAAGAAAGAGCTCATGGCCTGGGTGAAGGAAGCGCCAACGCCTTATGAGGCGGCCCTGCGCGGACGCGACAAGAATATTGAAAAACGTGCGGACTGGGAACAGCGCAAAGATGAATTCATGGAAAAAGCGGTCGTGGATAAATTTTCGCGCTATCCGGATTTGCAGAACTTATTGCTTTCTACGGGGACTGCGCGAATTTACGAGCATACCAAAAATGATTGCTACTGGGGTGATTGCGGAGATCGAACTGGCAAAAACAAGCTAGGTCTTTTGCTGGAAAAGATCAGAACTTCTCTGCGTGCTCCCGCGCCTTGATTCGTTTTAGCTGCGCGATCTGATAGGATCCAAAAAATCCATTGAACAGGCAGCGTATTAACGGATCATCGACAATATCAGCGTCCTGAATTTCTTTTTCGATCTCTGGCGCAAAGACCATATCGTTAATTCGCATATACATCGAAGTCAGAGACTCCCCGAGCTCTAAAGCGGCATAGAGTTTAGAAATAGGAACTTCGGTTGTCCAAGATAAAGGGTCTTGTGTATCTGCAAGAGCTTCAATACTAGAACCATCCAATCGATAGCGGAAAATCCTGACCTCGCCCTTATGGTCATAAACAGACAACTGCCACATCCTTGGCTTTTCAAAGTACATATCAGCAGGTGGATCCATCAACTGATATTTTTCAATCAATCCAACCCGGCAATATTCGTAAACTCTTTCTGTTTGTTGTGCCGTCAGTGGTTCGAAATGTTGAGCGATCTCTGCTGTTCGCGGCGGCGGCAGCTCAGGTCTGTAATCATAATCCACATCCTGATCTCCGACAGGCAGAACCCAAGGCAACGGCGATGATTGCTGAAGAGACCCTTGATCCAAAGTCACAGAGACCGAGGGATTTAATCTAACGACCTGTGAATCCGGCAAGGCGGATTCAATTTCTTTCTGAAACTGACGATAGGATATTGGAAAGAAAGCCTGATTGTACCAAGACCAGTCTTCCAAAACGAACTGACAAGAGCTTGGTACGATATATCTAGGTTTTAGTTTTGTGAGCTGTTCAACCCACTCCACCGGAAGCTCTCCGGTTGCAGCCGTGGCCCGAGACGGTGCAATCACTTCAATCTCGCGCATTGTTTGGAACGGCCACATCACCATATCCCAAGGCCCCATCCGCGCAAGTTCATCCAGTGTCGAATAGTCGATCCACGAATCAACCACGTTCAGGACATTCAGGCCCGCAGCTTTAATTTGAAACATCGAATCGACATCGGAATCCAAAGCTCTGCGTGGGATAATTTCAATGGCGCCCACAACAACGGGAACATCGATTTGCAAGGGATGGACGTTTACAAATCCCAGCTCTTTAATCAAAGCAAAGAGCTCCTCAAACAGACAATAGACGTAGATCGGAGTTTTACGATCCAAGAAGTCCAAGCTTTCGAAAGAGCAGTGATCATCGTGAAAATGAGAAATAAAGACCGCATCCAGCTTCAGGTTTCTGATTTGCTCGTGATCAAATCGAACGTTCGGAAACGCGTGGCAGTTCCTGCTGAATGGGTTTTCAAATATTGTATCAAAGGCGATCTGCGTTTGATCGCACTCAAAAACGTATCCCGCATGAAGGATACGGGAGATTTTCAAATTTCGACCTGTTTGATTTGCCGACATTACTTATTATTTTCGACAATATTTTTTAAGTTGCTGATCCCTTTTAGGAATTGATCACCCAACATCTTGTCACAATCGATAAAGACCGTGATCATTTTTCCAAGAAATTGATTTTGTCCTGACATAGTCCAGGTAAATCGAGTCCCAGAACCCTCAGGTGTCAGTTTGTATTCAACCAAATTATTCGCTTCAAAAGGTTTCAGCATCTGAAGTTTAATTTGCACCGACTCATTAGGCACAATCTGCAGTATCTCAAGATTACCCGTGCCCGCATCCTTGTTTCCATCGAAGCTCATCCAAGAGCCCACCTGACCGTCGACACTGCCATAATTTTTCTTCATCTTCGGGTCCATTTGCTCATAAGGAGACCACTGCCCAGCCAGCTTGAAGTTAATAAGGTAAGGGAAGATCTTGTCGGCCGAAGCATTGATAAGGTCACTGCGTTCATATTTAAAACTGCTAGGACGAGTTGAAATGAAGATCACAAAAATTACCACAAGAGCTAGAACAACCAAGCCAATGATCCCAAGCACAGAAAACCTCTTTGTTTTATGACTGACTATTAAATACCAAATCGAATAAAAAGGCAGCTAAAACTCTGTCTCTTTGGCTCCTAAAAAATTGGGCCCCTTGGGCTCCTTGCCCAAACACAAAACCGAACCTTCTTGGTACACGCCTTTTCCCTACGCAGGTATCCTTAAGGGGTCTGCTAGCGGACTTAGGAGAACGACCACTTATGAAGAAAAATAATCACTTCAAGATTGTTATAACTGGTGGCCCCGGCGGCGGAAAAACGACGGCGCTAGATCTCTTCCAAAGGGAATTAAGAACTGAAGTAAAGATCATCCCTGAAGCAGCGACAACTTTATTTTCACGCGGACTCAATCGCGAAAGAACCCCGGAAAGAATGAAGCTCCTGCAGTGCTCTATCTATAAAATGCAAATCAATCTGGAGGATATCTATCACAATCTGTATTCAGACCGGTTGCTGGTCTGTGACCGTGGCGCCCTCGACGGCCTGGCTTACTGGCCGGAAGACGAAAACAGCTTTTTTGAAAGCATCGGATCCAGTCTCGAGAAAGAAATCGCCCGCTATGATGCTGTTATATTTTTTCAAACAGCAGCCTCGGTCAATGAAGACATTGAAAGTAACAACCCCTACCGCTCCGAGGATTCGCGAGCCGCCACTCTGCTTGACGAAAAGTTAAAGAAAGTTTGGGAGCAGCATCCAAACTTTCACTACATCCCTACTTCTTCATCATTCATGCTCAAGATCGCCCACGGCCTGATTACCATTCAGGGCGTGCTTGAAGAGATGAGGAAGCGCTGACCTGATTTTCTGATCTCGAAGTAACCTTAGCTCAAATCTTTATTTTATTGGCTCCTCTCATGACCAAACGCAACACCGGCGCCGAAAGCAGGTGTGACCGTACCCAAGCCATCGACTAGAATTCAGGTCGCTTGAGTGGACACAAGTTGATCTATGAGGTAGTTATTGGTGGATTCAGATTGCACCAATGTATTTTCCCTTGAGGGATCTTAAAGATGTTAAACAAGTATTACCCTAGTCGCGAATTCAAGGCTCTTCTTTTCGATTTTGATGGCACCGTTGCTGATACCATGGGTGTTCATCTTGCAGCCTGGAATCACGGTCTTTCCATTTACAATCTGACCTTGAGCCGCGAGCAACATCTGGCATGGGCGGGTCGCCCCACACGCATGATCGTGCAAATGCTCAACGAACTGCACAAAGTAGATATTCCCGTTGATGAGTTTTTAAAAGCTAAAGAGGTCAACTATTTCGCTTCGGTCCATGAAGTGAAAGAGATCGTCTCGGTTGTGGAAATCATCAAACACTATCACGGCAAGATTCCCATGGCGATCGTCACAGGCAGCCGCCACAAACCCGTTGAGACGACCCTTTCACACCTAGGCTTAACAAAGTATTTTGATCACCTTGTTTGCGCGGAAGACTATGTCCACGGCAAACCCGCTCCAGACTGTTTTTTACGTGCGGCTGAATTGCTCAATGTCCGCCCCGAAGATTGTTTAGTTTTTGAGGATGCCGCCTTAGGCATCGAAGCCGCCAAGAACGCAGGAATGGCTTGCCTGAAAGTGGATGACCGTCATGAACTGATGGTGGTGGAATTCTAGCAAAAGCCAATTTATGCAGAGCTTTTGTGTTCAATGCCAGAATGACTCGCGAAATTTTGAGACTAAAGTTAGATCTCATCCACAGAGCCGAGTGATAAAATAAGATTTGGTACAATTGAGCCAATCTATTTTACCGCTAACCAGCTCTAGGATGCGTTATGAAACTTATGCTGTTTCTTGCTATCCTGCTGCTTCACCAAATGGTGCAAGGCGGGGAAAGCTTGCAGATATATACTACGGAATATCCGCCCTATCAGTCTCAAGGACCTAATAGAGTGGAAGGTATTTCTGCCGACATTGTCCGAGAGATCCTCAAGGAAGCTCAAATCACAGCGACCATTTCCATTCTTCCCTGGTCCCGCGCTGAACACGAATTGGCTTCCAAAAAAGACAGCGTCCTGTTTTTCTCTCTTTCCAGAACTGCAGATCGAGAAAAAAAGTATCAATGGATTGCTGATATCACCCCTACGCGAATTAAGATTTGGAAGCTCAAAAAACGAAGCAATATCGTCGTCCACTCATTGGCTGACTTAAACAAATACTATCTTGGAACAATGGAAGGAGTGGTGACCCATCGTTATCTATTGGAACATGGCGTACGAAGTGAAAATTTCTACCGGGTAAGTAGAGATGAACAGTTGGTTGGCATGCTGAATGGAGGACATGTCGATCTTATCGCACTGGACGAGGTCACCTTCTGGAGCCAGGTCAAACAATGCAACTATTCACCTGATAGTTTTGAAATGGCATTTCCCCTGCCTCAGATTTCCGGCAATGCCTATCTGGTTGCCAACCTCAAAACCCCAAAAAGCACTGTCACGAAACTGCAAAGAGCCTGGCAGATTGTAAAAGAAAAGAAGATTCATGAGAGCATCAGGGAACGTTACCTCACTGAGGCTTCGAAACCACCATCTTCAAAATGAACACCCTGGATCTGCCAGCTATTCCTGTTTGTAGCCGCTGATATTCTCGAAAAGTTTTCCAATCTTATAGTAAAGATCCGCAATGTACTTTTCCGGATTCTTTCCTGCAAGCATCGTGTTCTCTTCAATCTTTTCGATACAGCGCAAATCCTGACAGATCAGATACGAGTTGCTGACATTGGCACTCATCGCAACAGAAAGCAGGCCGATATCATCGGAAGTTCCATAGGAGTTGCACCAGCCACAAAGTCCTCCGACGGGTTCAACCGTCGAGGCGGTGCGCTTAAAAGCCACTCCTCGCGGAAGATCCCAGTTCGGTGCTTTAAACACCAAATAAGTATAAACTCCAGAGGGCTCTTTCCAGGTAAAGTAAGAACGAACGTTTAACGGAAACTTCAGTTTTTCGGGAAGAACCAGTTTATTTTGATCACGCGTTCGGAAAGCCTGAACAAACTCTTCTTCGGAGTTGATGGAAAACACGTTTTCTGTTCTGAAGTTATTGATTTGCGATTGCATGGAATTTTCTCCCCAAGACTCAATTCTACAGGTGGTTCAGATACATTTCCAGTCGCATCTCAGACTCAACCTAAGTAGGAGTCTGCTTATATATTCACTTTTTTAAAGCGGCGTACAAGAGCTGGAATCCCCAACATCAAAACCATAATAATGATCGCAGTCCACGTTCCGTCACCCAAAATACTATTGAGCCAGATCGTTGAGACCATCACCACGCCAAAGAAGAACATATCTCCAATGATCGCAACAGCCCAACCGGATAAAAAACTATGTCCCTGCGCAAGTGCCGCCGCCCTTCCCGTCATGGGATCGACACCAAAGGCAATCAGCACCAACAAGAATGGACCTGGATTGGGTCCATATCCCGCAATTGTTTTGTTGGTAGTCTCTTTAAGATTTGCCATGAACTGAGCCAGAAACTGAAACCGTTTCGCCAGATGACCCATGACGATCATTAAGGGCTCAAAAACAAAAGCCAGAGCGACATCAGAAATAAAGTACAGAATCGTCATCGCAAGCCAACCGATGCCCTTGCTTTGCGCCAGTACGACGCCCGCGGGAATTCCTCCACCGATGGGAATCGCGAACAGCATAAAGACGTCCCATGATTGTTTGAGTGAATTGAAGGAAAGAGCGGACGGCAAATAATTCATCTCAGTGCTCACCATCAGCTTGGTGCATCTTCTTCAGCACCATCGAGATGGTTTCGGCATCAACTCCAGCTCGCTTCATTAAAGACTTGGCTTTCCCAAAATCGTCAGCATCAATAGCTTCGAAAAAGGCATCGATCCTGCCAATCTCAGCAAGCTTCTCTAGTACCAATGTTCCTTCAAAATCCTTCTCATCCATTTTGAAAAAATCTCCTCAGTTTTGCTCTGGGCCAATAAATCTGACTCTTGTTTATCCTATCTTATTGAAATTACTGGCGCCATTAATTTATCAGCCAAAAAAAGGATGGATATTTAATAGCTTTTCACATATTAGGAAAACCAGACCTTGAAAGGATATGAATATGAAATGGATCGCAACTTTATTGACCACCCTCCTAGTCACTTCCATCGCAAATGCAGGGGCTTATGTTGAGATTGCTGTCGCTAACTTCTCAAGCACTCCAGGTGGGACTGTAACTATATCCGCTTTGAACTCTAACGACGAGGTTTATCACCAGTACAATTTCGGGGCCTTCAATCAGTTCAGCGCTTACAAGAGCAGCTTCATTTTGCCTGAAGGGGTCTCAACTTATAGAATTACAATCGAGCCAAAAATGGCAAGAACTTGCACGTTCGAAGTGCCATCATACAGAAGCGATGTTTTCATTAAGCTTCTCGGAGCTAGTATGAACATTGGGTGTGAGCTTCAATAACAGCCAAGAAATCATGGGGCGGCCTAAAGGTCGCCCACCTTAATAGGAATGAGCTAAAGCGTATTAGCCTCAAAACCAATGACGTTTCCGAACGGATCTTGCACCTGCATAATTGTCCTTTGAGTTTCAGAGACCTTTAAAGGACCTCGGTAAAGCTTCCCACCTAATTCTTCGACTTTTTTTAGAACTGCATCAATATCATCTACAAGCCAATAGCCGACTGAACCGCCTTGCGAGAAGGGATTCTTCGCATCGGGCAAGGTTATATCAAAACATGCCCCACCGATTTTAAACGAAACGAAAAAGTCTAAATCTTCAATGGGTTCCAGATTAAAAAGAGCTTCATACCAATCGCGGCTTTTCTGGATATCATTTGAAAAAATACGAATCGCCGTAACCTCTTGGATTTTGAAGCTCATAGAATTAACCTCATGGGAATATATCTAATCCCGACTCCACCGATGTTTATAGTTCCTTGAGGACCTGAATCTTCAAATCCCTGCTTCTGATAGAACTTGTGAGCCGTTAATGTGGATTCAAGAGTCACCTCTTCCGCACCTCTTGATTTTGCTTCCGCGATCATTGCACTCACAATTTTATACCCAAGTCCAAAACCATTGGCTTCCTTCACTAGGTAAAGCCCTAGCACGTGAGCCTTTATTGATCCGTCTTTCTCTGAGAGAGCCATGTGTCCAAATCCTTCGATCTTCGCAAAAGACTCCACGACCCAGACAAATTGATTTTTGATCGCATTGATTCTTTGATCTTCCCGAAAGGGACGATGTCCCCAAGCACTAACTTCCTCCGAAGTGTGATCCTTTGAACAGACTTCTTGAATCGAGCGCATGTGAGCTTCGTGTATTCCCAGCGCATCTTCTGGTTTCGCTCTTCTTATTTGGTACATTACTTCCGCGCCAACACTTCAGCTGTCAGACGATCCAGATTTTGTTCATTAGCGGGAACCACGATATGTTCAACGTTCCTTGCAACTTCTGAATTCTCAAAGGCCTGCGACCAAGACACCATTGTTCCCGCCGGCGATGCAGCCAAGCCAATTGTTAAGCGAAACTTTGGTTCCGACATATGCTGCACAACCACCTTTGTCGGTGACTCGACTTCTGCAAACATACTTTCGTTCAAATAGTTTTTGCCGTCCGGTCCATGCATAACAAAAGACCAACGCCCACCGCTTTTAAACTCACAAACATTAAAGGTATTGGTGAAACCAGCTGGTCCCCACCAACGCGCCAAGCGCTCTGAACTGCTGATCGCAGAAAAAACTTGCTCTACAGTTGCGGGAATTTCACGAGAAGTAGTGAATGTCGTCATAATCTTCCTATTTCTGCTGTTCTAAGACTTTAAACCTTCTGAGGGAGAGCAATTTAAAGATCCCATAAATACTCAAAGTTATAATATGAAACTTAATTAGCACTCCCTGATCGCCAAAATAATGCGAGAAACCAGCATAAGCAATAAGCTGGGATAGCGCCACAAGCAGGAAGGCATAATCTCCCCATGGACGCTTCATAAATAGTCCCAATGAAGCAACGCTATCAAAAATCAAAAGATAGATAATCCAAACTTTCCATCCCCAGCTCATAGAGGAATAAGAAAGGCGATAACCAAAGACATCCATAAGATGAAGGAAAGCCCCTACTAAATAACAGATCGCTAAAAATATCCTATACTTTGCCAATGCTTTTACCTTTTTGTTTCGAAGCGTTCAGTGCTACCACTTCACGGATGAGAGATTTGAACGCAGCTACATTAACTTTATCGCCCTCATTTAAGTCGATGGCGCGTCTGGAGTTGCCTTCCAGGCTCGAGTTAAAAAGCTTTTTGGGATCCTTTAGCTTAGCACCGTTGACGAAGGTCAGCTTGATCTTGTCTTTATAAGACTCCCCCGTGCAGATGATCCCATCTTGTGACCATACTGGAACGCCTCGCCACTTCCACTCTTCGATAACTTCAGGGACTGACTTTTTGATCAGAGAACGGATCTGGGAAAGAGTCTCACCGCGCCAGTCAGCCAGTTCCTTGATTCTTGCATCGATCAACTGAGATGGTGAGTTGGCTTTCGGCGAAGTGCCGACCTTGCTCTTCTTCATAGTCTTCCCCCTGACCACCACGATAGCAGCCTCAAAAGCGGCTTGGCAATCAGGGCAAAAATGTTTTTGCTTTAATTAGTTTCCCCGCACGCTGAACTAAGCCCGTTCGTAGGCTGCCTTCAGTTTCTTCAAGTCCAACTTAACCATGTCCCACATCGTGTGCATCACAGCTTCCTTCTTTTTCTTGTTCTTACTGGTGTTCCACTTGTCAAAGTCAGCCGGAGTGATCTGCCAGCGAACGCCGTACTTATCGATCAACCAACCGCATTGCACAGGTTTACCTCCACCGCTGGTCAACTTCTTCCAATAGGTGTCGATCTCGCGCTGGGTCTTGCAGGGCACAACGAATGAAATGGATTCATTGAAAGTCATCTTGGTGTAGCCATTCAAGAGCATAATTTTTTGACCCAACAGAGTAATGTGCATAGTCAGCACAGAGCCCTCTTTGACGCCCATGGGGTTGCTGCCCCAGTAAGAAGTCTTGCCAATCTTGGTGTCTTTGAAAATTGATTTGTAGAACTTGGCCATTTCTTCGGCTTTATCATTGGACCAGATACAGGCGTAGATTTTAGACATGGTGAAGGTTCTCCTATTTTAGTGAAAGTGTACACGTGAGGGAGGTTCAGGCTAAGCACAAATTTCTGCGAATGAGTGCGCAACAATTCAAAACGGAACTAGCTTCTGAATATTTGACAGAGATCTAAGCGAAGCCATTTTCGAAATCACTGACTGATAAAAAACATTTAACAACTTTGGCTTTAAATGGTCATTTTATTGACCCGTGATCGAGATAAGTGCTTTGATGCGCATGAGGGTCAAACGCATGGAAAATTTAGTCCCCTGGGGCGCACTTGAGAAAGAAGCATGGTTCAAAGAACAATCAGTGAAGCGTTCTTATAAAGACGAAGTTTTAGCGAAGATCGAAGAACTGAAATCTTCGTTTGAAGTTATCCAGTACGGAGCCTTGTCTTACAATCCTGATCTTTATCCCCTTTTCTTAGTAAAATCGAAAAACTTCGATCCAAAAAAGAAAACCATTCTAATCACTGGCGGCGTTCACGGCTACGAAACCAGTGGTGTTCAGGGCGCTCTTGCTTTCATGAAAAAAGAAGCTGCGAACTACCAGGAATTTAATTTCCTCTGCACTCCTTGTATCAGTCCGTGGGGATATGAAACCATTAATCGCTGGAATCCCCTCGCGATTGATCCGAACCGTTCATTTCTTCCCAACAGTCCCGCCGAAGAATGCAAGCTCTTCCTCAAGGCCATGGAGCCTTTTGAGTCTGAAATCTATGCTCACTTTGATCTGCACGAGACGACGGACACTGATAACTCTGTCTTTCGCCCCGCCAAAATTGCTCGCGACGGAAAAGATGAAGAGCTGACCGAAATCCCTGATGGATTTTATGGAGTCGGCGACTCAGAAAATCCGTGCTTTGATTTCCAGAAGGCCATCATCCACTCCGTCAGACAGGTGACTCATATTGCTCCCCCGGATGCAGAGGGAAGACTTATTGGCGAACCCTTGGAGCAAGAAGGTGTGATTAACCTTCCTGTTAAGAAACTTTACCTTTGCGCGGGGTTTTCAAAAGCGAAATTCACAACGACTACCGAGGTTTATCCTGATAGTCCGAAAGTCACTGATGCGATCTGCATAGATGCGCAGATCGCCGCCATTAAGGGTGGATTAGACTATTTGAAAAAAGTTTAAGATTTTCTGATGAATTTCAATCTGCGAAATACCAGTAAGCGATTGTTTGCTGGCATTTCGAAATCTTTTAAAAGTTCAAAGCCATTCTTAAACATCGCCCCTAGGACATCTTCAAAATTACGAATGCCACTTTGCGGATCATTGGCACGCAAAGACTTGTCGAACTCTTCATTGCTCGGGGTTGTGAACTTGCCGTTATAATTAAATGGGCCGTAAATCAGAACCTTACCGCCCTCTTGCAAGCGGCCACTGATCAACTTAATAAACGTCTTACACTCCTTCCAGTGCATGATGTGGAAGGTATTAATCGTCAAAATAACGTCGAAAGTGCGAATCGGAAAATCATCTTGACCCACTGTCATGCGAAATGGAGTTTTGATATTGGGAACACCACTTTCTTTTATGCGTTCGCGCAGCATGGGTAGATTTTCTGCCACCTCAGTTGGAGTCCATTCCATCTTTGGAAAAAATGGCGCGAGGTAAACCGCGTGTTGCCCTGTGCCTGCGCCGACCTCAAGTAGGTTTTTGTCTTCAGGACGAAGAACTTTCTTAAGAACTTCGAGGATGGGCTCTTTATTACGATCGGCGGCAGCGGAGAATGGTAGTTCCATGAGGTTCCTATTTTAACTTTAACTCAGTATATCGCAAAGTGCCCGCCCCTGGCCAATTTTAAATTCTCGACGGACTTGATGGACTTGACGGACTTATAGAGGAGTTGTGTTCAACGATTTTAACGACTTAGAACCATTTCCAGCATTTCTAGCTTCCTTAGATATACTTTTTACTCAAAATCAGATAGAAACGAGTCATGAAAAAGCCACTAGAAGAGATGCGAGACGGTCAGTCGATTGAATTACTTAAAGAGCTACACATTCTTACCCGTGATGGGAAAATCAATCAGGACAGCCGTCGCAAGCTAAAACAGGTTTATCATCTTTATAATTTCATTGAGCCTTTACTGAAAGACCTTCAGGCCTCCGGCGCAGATGTGAACATGGTCGATCATGGTGCTGGTAAATCCTATTTAGGTTTTATCATTTATGATCTGTTCTTTAAAAACCTGGCTGGCAACGGCCACGTTTACGGTATTGAAACGCGCGACGAACTGGTTAAGAAGTCAATTGAACTGCAAGGTAAGTTGAATTTTCCAAATATGTCGTTCCTACCGTTGCTGGTTGCAGAAGCGACAGAATCTAAACTATTGCCTGAAAAGATCGGTCTGGTCACAGCTCTTCACGCCTGCGACACAGCCACTGACGACGCCATTGATTTTGCCCTCAAAAAACAAGCTAAGCACATCGTCTTAGTCCCTTGTTGCCAAGCTGAAATGGCGAAGGTCCTTCGTCAAAATAAAGCCAAACAACTTGCAAGTCCTTTAACAGAAATTTGGCGCCACCCCATTCACACGCGCGAATTCGGAAGTCACTTAACGAATGTTCTGCGCAGTCTTCGTTTAGAGGCTTATGGATATCAGGTCACCGTCACTGAACTTGTCGGGTTTGAGCATTCGATGAAAAACGAATTGATCATTGCGACTAAAAAAGAAGGCCCCCGCCAGCGTGCTGCCGATCGTTTAAATTGGATTTTGGATGAGTTGAATTTGAATGAAATGCGTGAGCGGTTTTCGACTGGGCTGAGGTAGTTTAGTTTCTAATTTTATTAGCGCACCACCATCGAAGCCACCTTTTGACATTCCGGAGACACATAGTCAAATAACCCAAGCTGTGTGATTTATTCCGACCAAAAATCTGAATGGTGGTTTTTGAAGAAAAAAATAAAGCGGAGTATATTTTCCTGCATATACTTTTTACGAATTACCGCGGCTGCAGTGATGAGATATCTTTTGATATCTCAAATCATTAATTCACCATTTACACCGATTTCCGAAATATTCGGCACAGCCATGCTCTTTGCAAAATATATGACTTCTCCACCGAATTGATTTCCTGCAGCACTATAGCTCAACGTAAATTCAACTCTCTCATATGTTTTGTATAGCTTCTGCAATATACTGTGATTGTCATATGAAATGACCCACTTTAAATCTTCAGATTCTTTCAGAAATTCCGCCATATTTGCATGGTCATCTTGATCAAAATATTTTCTATAAAGAGACGGCCCCTTTTCAAGATATGGCGGATCTAAATAAACTAAAGACTTCTTTGATAAAACTGGTTTAATTTCTTTTACAAAATCGCATGCATCTCGATTATGAACGGATATCCTGCCTGCAAAGTCGGCTATTCTCTCAATTCTGCGAATCAATTCTACTTTATTGAAACGACTATCAATTTTCCAAGGACCATCTTGTTTTAGGCTGCCAATTACACCACCGTTCATAATGCCCGAACGATTTGTACGATTTAGAAAGAAGGTGGAGAATCCCAAATCAAATAAATTGGATTCATAGCGATTTCTTTGAATCTCCTTTTGCTCTCGCCAATTCTTGAGATCAACTGGAATCTTCTCTATTTTTCGGCAAAAATCCTCAGGGTGATTCAATATGGAATGCCAGAAAGCATAAATAGATATATCAATATCGTTTAAGTATAGCTTTCTTGCATACGCATTTGCCAATAGATAAAGACCTATAGAAGCACCGCCCGCGAAAGGCTCTACGAAGTCTGCATCACCAAGCCGATTTGTATCTAAAACGAGCCCCATATATTTGGACAGCTTAGCTTTACCACCCGGGTATCTTAATGGAGAAAAGAACTCCATTACACTTGACTCCAGATTGCTTCGACGAATAGTTGAATGTTATCCCAGTTAATTTTAAGCTCATTCGCAACAGGATTGAAAGACTTATTATGCACGTACGCATTGAATGTATTCGCAGACAGCATGTGATGAATATTACCGCCACTAGCGCGAATACCTTTCAACTCCTGCTTATGAATAATCCCACTTTGTTCAAGATGATCCGCAACTCCATTTATCTTCAATTGCAGTTTTGAATCGCTATTTAGCTTCGGTAGCTTCTTTCGTTCGATATAGGCATCTACACTTAACTCAACAAAAACACGCATAAGGACTGCGGCAGCATTGACATATTCGTCACAATTCATGCTTTTTAGCTCTTGATACACTTTGTTAATACGTCTTTCTGATATCTTAAGAATGCAGTCCTTAGGAATTAACGAAACTCTTGATGCAGAGAGAGGATTCGGCTTCTTAGATCTACTTTTTGTGGTAGCTGTAGGCACAGTGCCCCTTGATGATGCAACCACTTCCCACTTTGCCGGAGCTTTCTTTCCCTTAGAGGGGAGGTCACCTTTTCCAAAAGTTTCAATGTACTTCTCGCGATCTTTTTTCGTGTAAATATCTTTAACTTTTATGGCTTTGGAAACCAAGTCGTTAACAACTTTTGTCAGGCCTTTTACAACTTCCGACTCCTCAAAGTCTGTGTTAACTTTCCCATCCTCGATCGTGATACCAAGAACAGATTGCATATTTCTATCTTTTATTATTCTCTCAAGATTAGTAGCAGGGACTTTTCCCAAGTTAGACTTTACATCTTGAGATACATACGAACTCTTTTTTAAAAAGTCGATCACCTGAAGTGCCTCTGCCGTGTTGCCACCAACACTTTCCTCAAATCTCGCCTGCTGCTGAGTGTTCCAACGAACGGTGCCAACCCCTTCATTCTCCCCGGTATGTTTAAGCTTAATCCACTTATTTGCATTATCTGGATCATCAAAAACTATACAGCTTATAGATTTTATTTTCTTATATCCACTAGAGAGTTCCTTGAATTTCTTGAGCAGTGCTTTATCAAAGGATGCAAAATCTGGGTTGTCTAGCAGCTTAAGAGCAGTAATTCTGCGATTACCCTCTAACACTACAAATATTCCTTTTACAGTTTCAACTGGAGCGACAATTGCTGACTCTGACGGGTTTAGTCCGAACTTGATAATATCTTCTGCAAGATTTATAATTTTGTCTGACTGCTCATTCAGCATCGTTCTGATGGCTTCTCGTTGATCACCGGCCATCTCGAATCGGGGATTTTGAGTGTTTAGCTCTAAGTTGGACAACTGTAAATCTTGCCGATTCCATTCGGACATTCGCCACTCCAGTAAACAATTAATGTTTGTTTACTTATTTAAAGTACTTGGAATCATCTGTGTCCAGAAGAATTTATTTTTTTTGCCAGAGGTCTAGTTTTTGCGTCTCAATAATTACTTATCAAACTATCAATTTTTTAATCCATTCTGAATCAACGAATAATTTGACAGTAATCGCATTGCCATTAAATCGATATGTTATTGTGAGCGTCGACATATGCCTTTGCTTCACATCCAAGACATTGGATATCGGATTACTCGCAATTATTTTTTTTAGTTCTTCAGGAATATAAAAAGCAAACCTCGCAGAACTATTATTCAGCTGAATCCACCAAACCCCATTGATATCCTCAAAATGGATGCGATATTCACGTTCGTTAAAAAGCTCATGGATCAGCGGGCGCTCCCCTTCATGTCTCAAAATAACGGGAATTTTGTCATTAAAGACACCAAGGATAACTTTTCCTTTATTTCTAGAAATATCAGCTTTTACTTTACTGACCAGTTCATCAATTTGATGTTTTTCAACTTCAACATTACCATCGGTCATAAAGTTCCTCGAAAGGTCTCTCTAAGATATTTTAAATCTATATTAATATCGGTATTCCATTTGATGCGGTGACCTTTATCTTTGAGAGGTTGTACAATCACCGTTTCAACATACAAATCGATGACATCAATAATGATACTCTCATAGATATCTGCACTTAGATCAAGAAGGTAAATATCTTGTGCATACGCGTAGTTTTGTGCATTTACCGTGAACCCACTGGAAGATATTACAGCATATTGATAGTGATACCTACTTGTACGGCGATTAGAACTAGGACGAAAATATTCCTCTACATCCTTTTTCACACCCACAGCATTTCTAATAATGCTTATTCCGACGGGATTTCCCTCGCTATACTTGGCTTCACAAAGCAAACGAAGGGGATTGGAGAATGGCGGCGGAAAAACATAGTCCGCGATGGCATCTATTTGGTGTTTCTCGCCACGCCCTAAGACGCATATTCCATTCGGGGCATTCTCGAGATATGGATCTCTACGATTAATATTTGGAACCGATTGTACAGTCGTATAGCAGGAATCTTCGAGCAAGTACAAAATAGCTTCTTCAAGCAAAGCCGCTTTAATGCTGGAAATGCGAGCCAAACTTAACCTCTTCAAATTGTGACTTATATAATAGGCACACCAAATTACTTCAAGCCTTGAAAAATTCTCTCTCGGTAAAGTAAATCAATCTATTGTTTATTTATAATTTAGACCTAGGGATTAACATAGTCACAAAAATAAAGAACCACCGCAATGGGTGGTTCTTTATTTTCTAAATTGGTAGAAACGAGTTCATTCTTATCGAAACTTCCTCCAGCAACAAAACCCATCCTATCTTGCCGGAATTATTGGAGCTATAAAAATCTCGAATGCCGGTTTTAATAAGTATTCTATGCATGGAAGATTATATTTACTCCTCCACTAACATCAATCGTGTATCGGCACTAAAATATCAAATTCACTGTTGGCTGATTCACGATCAAATTTTGGACCATACGCTTCAATCGAAAGCCCATCCAATATTTTAAGACCACTCTCAGGCATCCACACATTCCATATCTTTCTGGCGGTATCACCGGAGTCAGCTAAATGACCTTTGTGCGTAAACTTCGCATAATTACCTGCGGGAAGAATAACCTCTGTCATTCCCGTCGGAAGAGCGAAGTCTTGCCCTACTTCGATGCCCGCTAAATATACATATCCGTTTTTCGCAGGGTTATTAACCAGTGGATGTGATGGCAGTCGAATTCCATAGACGATGTTCTCGTCAGTTGGCTTCAGTTCGCTCCACCGTGCCGCAAATTGATCCCACTGATCGTGTGCCTCTTGGAAATCGTAATCACCATAGGCTTTTGCAATTCCCACTAACCGCTTTGCTTTTTGTTTTATAACTTCTGGCTTCACCGCATCTCCTTTAATTAAGGCGTTGATCTCGTCTAATGTTAAAGATCGACTGACCTCCATAGACTTTTTCATTTTGCGGAGTTGGCCTGGTGCCATGTCATAGGCTTTTTTAAAAGCGCGAGTAAAAGCTTCTTGCGATTCGTACTGACACTCCAATGCAAGATCTAAGATATCTTGATCAGTATCAATCAATCGGCGAGCGGCTTCGCTTAAGCGGCGCTTACGTACATATTCGTTAACCGTCATTCCCATCAAGCTCGTAAAAACGCGATGGAAATGAAACGGCGAAAATGCACCCGCACTAGCAATCGATTCCAAATCTATCTGCGCAAATAAATTCTGATCGATATACGTGATCGCTTTAAATACTCTAAATCCATGGTCACTCATGACGCCCCTCTGCTGAATACGGGTATAGCGGACTTCCAGCGGTGATTTTTGATCTATCTTGCTAAAGTAATAACAGAAATTCAATTCCCTCAGGCTACCCTAGGAGAATTGAACCCAAAATAAATCAATAAGATCTATGATTTAGAAAAATGGTGGCGGCGAGTCGCGAGTTATCGAAACTTTCTCCAGCGTCAGAATCCGTCTTATCTTTTTGAAATCATTCAGACCATTAAATTATAAAATCTTGATTATGGAGGAAAAGTACAGTGGAGGAAGTTTCCTCCACTGGTAGTATCATTAATAAACGCGGTCTTGCACAGACAAGTTCGGCAATGAAAGTAAATTGTCGTTCCATGTGTTGTCGGCGTAAGTGCGAAGGTACGGAGCATGATTGCTTGATCTTACGACGCCCACATAAGCAACTTTACCCGTTCTGGGATCTTGGACATAGAAGCTATCGATCTTAGCTTCAATTCGATAAACGATATCCGCCACGGATAGCTCCCAGCGGGCGGACGTATTTCCACAATGAGTAATGTGTTCGTGTTTTCCTTGAACAGGCTTCTTGATATATGTGATTTGTAAGTTCATGTAGATCTCCCGCCATAAAGGCTTTGAGATTTCTATTTCATGAATTTGATTCGATTTTCAACAAAAAAATAAGGGATATTTTTATGGTCGCTAATTTAAGCTGATTGAAGCACAGCATAAATCTGCTTAAGGGTAAATTAAAAAAATCGAGAGATCAATATTTGTTGCGGAGCAAAATAGAAAATTTGGGAATATTATCCATAAGGTTGACCATGTTTATATTTCCGAAAAAAGAAAATGTTTTGAGTCAGAAACTTCTCGATACCCAATATTCTGATAAATCTTATTCGAATTAAGATTTGCTAGATCAGTATAAAGAACACAGAACCTTTTGCCCGAATCTAACATCGTCTGACTAAGATGAGAAACTACGCCAGATGCATACCCCTTTTTTCGTTCGTTTAATGGAGTATAGACACCACTAATGGAAACACCGTTTTTTGTGGGACGCCCCGTGTGCGCCATCGAGACTGGAACATCGTCAATTGTCCAAAGATACGCCGTTTTATTTTGAATAGATCTTTCTGCAAAGTCTTTCCAGTGTTGCTCACCGCGAGGACCTATAGGGAGCGACTCTTTTGCAAAAGCAATGACCCATTCGGTCACAAGATCTAAATCCCTTTTTTCTGCAGATCGAAACTCACCAGCAACTCCCGATAGAAATTCCACTTGCTCGATTTTATAAATTTTTTGTCCCATTCCCAGTCTATTGGGTTTACCGGTTAGCCCGCTCCAAGCATTTGCAAATAGTTCTGATTCTACGGCTGGCCCAACAACTCCGGGAAAGCTGGCATTGATCTTATTAAGATAATTTGCCAAGACGGCAACCTGACCTGTGTTCGAATATGTTAGGACCAAATTCATTGGTAACGTTTGAATTGCTGCTGAGACAGTTTTGCCTCCATCGATAAACCGAAGTAAAATTGGCGCAATTTTTGGTTCTGATATTCTCATGCTCTCGCACAAACCGATCAGAAGACTGTTGGTGGGCTCATCTCGATAGAGCAATTCCGCTGAATTATCTAAAAATATTTGAGCAGAGTCATCTTGGACGATTTGCATCTCTTCCTCACGTCGTTTCTGCGAAAGGGTTCGATAAGACGTAACTAGGGGGTTAAGAGAAATCTATTTTTATCGAACCCGATATCGAATTACAAATGATTGATTTAAGAGGACTTTTACACCTCCACCTCAGCCGAAATCTTTCGATTTCACCTCAGGTGGAGGCGGGGGGAATTGAACCCCCGTCCGCAAGTGATCCGCGATAAGGCGCTACATACTTAGTCAGTATTTTAATTTGTTCGCGCAGCTTCTACAGACAAAATATACGCGACACATTCCCCCAGTGTATTTAAGCGAGTCTGCTGGAGAAAACCCAACACGCCGAGGCCACTAAAGTGACAATCTATCCAAGAGCGCAGCCGCCTCAAGGGAGATCGTGCAGTCAATTAAGCTGCAAGTGCGTAATCGTTGCCAATTACAAAATGGACGTTTTTATCGAGGTCCTCATCCGCCCCGGTATGCTCCTTATGTTTCAGCACCCACGTCGAAGCCAGTACGCCCCCATGTGAATAACTCGAACATCCTTTACTTATAACACACAAACAGCAATCAAAAAATAAGCACCCAGACAGCGCAAAAGTTGAGCATGTTATGTTACAAGGTCCTAACAGTACGCTAACATAAGCATGAGACAATAGGTCCCAAAAGGTCGAGATATCCACCATTTATGGGGGTCTTCCACAGACTTATCCACATTGCTGCCCAAAAAATGGGGCAAAAGTGACACTGAAATGTAAGAATCTTAAATTAACGTGAGAGACTGTCGTGTTAAATGACAGCCTCTCAAATAGGCATTTAGCGGAAAAGATCTGCTGCTGAAGCAGCAGTTGCGGCAAGCGAACTGACGTTCGAAGTTTTTGCAGGAGCGGTCGCCGAAGCAACATTTGGTGCAGCCTCAGGAATTGGGGCAGCAACTGGGGCAGCCGCAGCCACCTCAACCATTGTGTCAACCTTCACATCAAGAGCCGGCTGAATCACCTGGTTCATGGTCACTGTTTTCTCTGCAGCTTTTTCCAAACCCTCTGCGGCGTTGGTCACTGGGAACAATTGGATGTTGAGTTGGTAAACTCTCTCCCCTTTTGTTTTCATGCGCGCGATAGAGTTGTCTTTATTGATCGACTTGCGCATTTGGCGAAGCTTGAATTTGATTTCTTCGAATTCTGTTTTCGTCAAAGACATCGTCAATGTACCGAACTCGCGGTCTGTGGGTTGATCTTGGTACAAAGACTCAAGGCCCAAGTACATCAATTGTGATTGAAGCTTTCTGACCAATGCCACTGGAATGTCTTCCGGTGATTCAGTCAGACTGCGGGCCTTCTTCAACTCCCCGGTCACTTCGTCTCTGCGCAGATCGCCAGAAGCCACCAAGGTGTTCAATGAAGTTTCGATTTCGTCTTCAGAGGCTTTGCCACGAAGAAGCTTTTTCAAAGAGGCTGTATCGAAGGAAACTCCGTCTTGATCGACCATGGCATAGATAATCCACGCAACCCAGTTCGGAACTTTTTCAAAGCTCTTACGATCGATCTCACCCGATTTAAGTTTTACACCGACTCTGTGTTCGCTGAGTTTTTTCAGGAACATATTGCGGTCTGCAGGATCTGTTGCTTGCGTGAATTGCACGAGCAAACGGAACTCTTCAGTGTTTTCTTTATTGAAACCCAGGGCTTTACCGAATTTGCCGATCATATCGTCAGAAAGATTTCTTTTTCCTTCGATGATCATTTTCAAATAGTTCGGAGATTTGATGTTCGCTGCCGCAGAGAACACGGCATAGTTATAAGCTCTCAAAGCTCCTTTGGAAGCCTGACGTTTGAACTTATAAAAGTCTGCCAGAAACTGGCGGTAATTCATGTAATCAGACAAGACTGGCGGAACCAGCGAAGTCGTTGAATTCTCTTTGCCTTTGCCAAACTCTAGATGATTGTTTTGCATAGAAATTCATTCCCCTTTACGCCCATTAAGTGGACCTGATTTGGATCGCCAAAACAAGAGAATTTAATCTGGCGCGGGTTTCCAGTTTTCGCAAAGCATAAAAAAAGGGCCTCTGTTTCCAGAAGCCCTTTTCGGGAATTCAATTTTTTTGAACGAGTCGTTCCGTCTTAGCGACGAGACAATCTTAAAGTCACTCCGCGGATGTCCATGTCACCGCGTGTGCTTAGTACGATGCTTGCTGCACTTTGACCAATCACAGCATCTTGTGGATACACAGTGTATCTTTGGATGTAGTTACCGATTTGTACAGAAGGACCTTGGCCGAAGCTGTTGATAAGAACATCAATGAAAGCCACTTGGTACAAAGCTGCTGCTTCGATTTCGATCGCAGTGATTCTCATACCACGGTATTGGTACATATCGATGTATGGAGAAATATCCAAACGATCGTTACCCAACATTCTGCGTGCTACTGAAAGTGGAACTGTGATTTCACGACCCCAGTTACCGCCACCGCCATTACCTGGAGGGTAACCACCACCATTACGTGGTTGCAGATTCAAGACGATTGAATCGACATCAACTCCGCCAGAGATCGCAAGTTGGATAGAGTTCACTTGGCCTCTGCCCAAAACTGCCTTGTAGCGAGGGATCAAAGTCACTGCTCCGCGAGGAGACACTGCGCTGGCATCACGTTGACCGTTGATCACCAAAGACATGTCTGAACGAGGACCGCTGCCAGAAACGTAAACAACGATAGACTGAACAGTGTAACCATCGTAACGACGATCGATACCAGCCAATTGAAGAAGTGGAAGTTGTTCGTTGATAATACGACGACGAACTTGAATCACACGTTGTTCTTGATCGTTGTATCCGCCCCCGCCTTGGCCTGGGCCGTAACCGCCGCCATTGCCCGGTGGGTATCCACCACCATTACCTGGGTATGGATTGTAACCACCGCCGTCATCACCCGGGAGGGGCATTGGAGGTGGAACGGGTGCGTTCGGTTGTTGAGGAATAGGTTGTGGAATGGGACCAATGCCACCTTGTGGTGGTGGTTCCGGGCGTGTCCCGCCTGGTACGATATAGGCTTTCGCTGAAGCCATCCCTAAAAGAGTACTTACTGCGATTGCTAGAAAGATTTTATTTTTTAGAGCCATTCTGTCCCCCGTGGTTTTCAATTAAAGTCCCCGACAAGCAATAAAGCAATCGCCGTACCAAAGAATTTAGGGCCAAAGAGATACCAACTGCTGCCCAAAGGACAAAAAAAGAGCCCGCAGCTTGGAGACTGGGGGCTCTTTGGAAACATGTAGGGAGGAACTCTATATGTTTGCTTTTAGCTTATTTCAAATTGTCGTCAGTCAATTCCACGAGAGGTTTGATTTTTCTCATGAAAGTCACCGTGAACATGTCTTGACCGTAGTTAGAGCGCTTTCTCATTTTCAAAGCGATCTTAACTTGGCCCAAACCGTTATTAGCCACCATACGGGCGTCGCCAATCCAGTTTGCGTAAGTTAATTGTGATTTATCAAGACTGATTAGATCCAAACTGTCGTCTTGATCTTTGGCAATTCTAGAAAGAGTGATATTCACGCCTGTTCCAGCTTCAGGAGCCAACAATGGACCTGAGAAACCAAGAAGTTCGTTGTTCTTACCCTTCATCGTCAACGCCACACCCGAGCGACCGTTCACAACTTCAAATGAACTCATACGAGCTTGCTTGATTTTGTTGTCGGTGTTTTGTTGAGTGATCGTGTTTCTGATGAACTCACGCATAATCAAATACTCTGGATTGTCAGAATATTTGCCTGGCAAGTTGAAGTACAAGTCCGCAACTGAGTTTCTGAAGACGACGTTAACGATGGCGCTGGATCCGGGCGTTCCAATTTTAAGTCGGACGAAAGTATTTTCACAAAGGCCATCAAGATCCAGACATTTAATAGTGCCTTCGACAGCACGCTGACCTGTTGATTTTTCGCCATTGCCCGCACGCACTGATTTCAATGGAGACGCATATTCGCCGCTCATGCCACCAGCTACGTTATAGACTTTCACATCGCGACCTTCTTGAACTTTCAAAGTCACGATCGCATCACCGGACATACCATCAACGGTGAGCTTCGCTGACAACACAGAAGCAGCCGCTTGCAAGTTGGCTTGGCGAGAGTACTCATCAACGCGTTCGTTACGGCCTCTGAGCAAATTCAAAAGTTCATCTGTTGAAGACGATGTATAGACAAGTCCATCCGCCGTCACGCCACCGGTCATACGTTTCGTCAAATTATCACGACCTACATTTGAAGCGTCGTTAGAGCGATAGTCTGCCGGAAGTGGATTTGTTCCAAGTGCAGGAGAAGGTCGGGTGTCCGCCACAGGAGGAGGAGTTTTTGGAGTTTCAGGAAGTGGACGAGGAAGAGTTTGGCCCGAGCCAGGTGTTTGACCAGGATTTGGCAAGTCAGAATAGTCTGGAAGAGGAAGTGGTGGTTCGGTGTTATTTGCAGAGTTAGGATCAGGAAGGTTACCACCAATAGTGCCACCTGTTTCAGTTTCACCTTTGTTAGAATCAGTTTGCTGCTGAGGAGTCTCTGGTGGGGTAAAAATATCTTTCTTACTGCCGCACGCAGTAAGGCTGAGTGATGCCATCAAAGCTGCCGTAATAATAGTATGCTTGTGAAGCATTGGTAACATGGAAACCTCCAAGATTTGGTTCGAATGAAGCAACTCAGCTTTTAGCCGTCAGCAAGGCTTGGGCCAGTTTTCGTCACCCTCTATCAGGGCTTGTATTCGAATACACAACCGTTTTACACTCCCTTTTGGAAGGAATTACATGCCTGTACAACAATTCGGCGAGCTCCTGCGCAGCCCCTCTAAATTGAAAAAGCATATCCTGCTTGTGACTTTATCTGCTTTGATTCTTGCGGCCTTAGCAGCGGCTTTCTTAGATCAGCGATTGTCTTTGTTCTTTAACCATGAAGACATTCGCACCACTTGGCGTCCTGTGGCCCGCGTTGTGACTGATATCGGTCTTTCTGATTACTATTTTGTGATAGCGATTCTTACGTGGGCATTGGCTCGATGGGTTCTGCCGCGAATCGCCTCTTTGAAAAAGTATTCCGCGAAAATTGATTATGCTCGTCGCTGGGGCTTGAGTCTGTTGGTTGCCCTCTTGGTTTCAGGAGTACTAACTCATCTTATTAAGGCCACTGTGGGACGTCAGCGCCCGCATAAAACCCCTGACTTTGATCCTTTTGTTTTTGATCCATTCACGACTCACTGGCACTGGCATTCGTTTTCATCGGGCCACTCTCAAGTGTTGTTTACTGCTGCCACCATGTTCAGTATTGCATTCCCGAAATTGCGTTGGCTGTGGCTCGCAATCGCCATTATTGGCTGTGCGACTCGTATTGTTGTGCACGATCATTTCCTAAGCGACACCATCTTTGGAGCTTGCGTGGGATACGTTGGTACTTTGCTCGCTTTAAGATTGATGATGAAGAAGACTCCGAACAGTCTTCATTAGGGCGTCCTGACACAATCTTTACTTGCCTCTTGATCTGGCAACGGCGACAACGCTGAAAACCAAATCAGGAGGCCCCATGAATAAACTTGTTCTGAGTCTATTGTCCCTCACTTTTGTTATCTCTTTCAATGCCCAGGCTATCGCAGCCCCCGCTTGCATGAGCGACACTGAAGCCCGCGATACGCTTCACTCTCAAGAAAAAGTTCTTCTGAAAATGATCAAGAAACAATACGGCGCAGCCACCTCTCGCACTTCCATTCCTGAAGGTGTTGCGACGACGGCTTGGGATGATTCCCGCAATGTTTTCCTGACGGGGACCTTGTACTATTGGGCTTGCGGACCAGGTGCGGAATGCTGGATCCACGCCACTTTAAGTTGTGATGGCGATGTTTCCCTGATTGAGTTTGGTGACTAAATATTTCGGGCTCTTGAGATGATCAAGGGCCCTTTTTTTAGGGTTTTTCCGACAGAAACTCGACCAAATTCTGCGATTGCTTGAGGGTCTTCATCAGATCCTGATAGTTCGCCAAATGCTTTTCGACCAGGCTCCAGAAACGATCTGAGTGATTCATGTGCTCTAAGTGCGCCAGCTCGTGAACGATGACGTAATCGATTATGTCTTGCCCGAAGACGATCAGACGCCAGTTCAGGTTGATGATTTTTTTTGAAGAACAACTGCCCCACCGCGTGCGCTGCTCGCGGAACTTCACTTGCGAAGGATGCAAGTTCATCTGCTGTGACCAGTGATGAATGCGCTCACTCAAAAGCTTCACGGCTTCTCTTTTATAGAAGTGACGAATTTCATTCAGCGCCGTGGGATGTTCCTGCAAAGGAGTGTCGGCATTCCAGTCGTTGCGCGGAATATGTAAGAGCAAATGCTCGTCAGTGACTGAGACGAAAGATTTCTTATTCAAAGTAATTACGACTTTGAATTTTCGATCTTTGCCTAAATAGGGAAAATCCTCATAGGCTTTGATTTTCTTTTCCGGGAATTTCTCTGCCAGATCGGCGAACTTTTCAAAGTTCTTGGCGATCCAATCTTTTTTCGCCATCAGAAAATCTATAATCACCTTTTGCGAGGTCATCTTGCTGGCGACAACTTTAATAGGCTTATTCGGGTATAAATAGATGGAGACAGATCGACGAAAGGCGCGTCTGTGCACCTCTACCGGCCATTTAGCGAAAAGAAAGTTTTCAGTCTGACTACCCATCGCAAGAAAGAATGACTTAACCCCCGCCCAGTGGCAAGATTAGGAAATGGGTACGCCGGTCCCGCCGCAGGTGGGCATCGAATGCTTTTGAGGCTCACCGCTTCATTGTTTAAGGAAAAATGGATAAAAGCTCTTCTTTCTATAATTTGGATCCCGACAAAGTTCTGCTCTCTGCGGAAAATGCGGGCTTTTATCCGACGGGTGAGTTCACGCAATTAAATTCCTACGAGAATCGCGTTTTCGATATCAAGCTCGAAGAACCTTTCGAAGCAAATAGCCACAACAAGAACATCATTGCGAAGTTCTATCGACCAAATCGCTGGAGCAAGGAAGCCATCCTTGAGGAACATGAGTTTCTTCTTTCCTTAAAGGGTGAGGGGATTCCCGCCGTGGCTCCTTTGCTTCAAGGCGGCTCAACTGTCAGTGAAGTGGATGGCATGTACGTCGCCTTCTTTCCGAAAGTACTCGGTCGTATGCCGCAGGAATTTTTAGGAGATGACTTCAAAAAAGTCGGCCGTCTGATGGCGCAAGTTCACAATGTGGGTGCGCGCAAAGAGGCTCCACATCGTCCCGTCCTAGATACGAGTTATTATGGTGGCTGGGAAACTTTAGATAATTTGCAGGATTGGATCACTCCCGAGCTGCGCAAACGCTATACGATTGCCGCTGAAGATATTCTATATTCGATTGACGACAATTTCGATCCTTCGGAATTCATTCGTATTCATGGCGACTGTCATAAGGGAAATCTTCTCAATAACGGCGAGCAGTTCTTTCTGGTCGACTTCGATGATTTTGTAAATGGCCCCGTCATTCAAGATTTCTGGATGCTTCTTTCCGGAGATACAGAGTCCCTAACGACAGAGCGTGAACAAATTATCGCGGGCTATGAAGAGCTTCGTGAATTCCCAGATCATCAATGGGCCTGGATTCCTTTGCTTCGCGGTCTTCGCATCATTTCTTACGCTGGCTGGATCGCTAAACGCTGGGATGACCCCAGCTTCCCCCGCCTATTCCCTGAGTTTAACACCTACAGATATTGGGCCGAAGAAGTGGAAGCATTAGAAAAAATCGCCTGGACGATCAATCCCTCCTAGATTTCATTCTGCTTGAAAAGCTGTGGGCTAAAACTCCGCCCACCATAACAACCATCATCGCAAATATATTCCGGGCGCTGAGCCCCTTACATAGCGAGATCGCCAAATTCCAAATAGATTGAGCGAAGAGTCTCCAGATGAAATGTCTTACCGCTTGAATGGGCGTTGAATGACATTCCATCGTTTAAAGGTTTTTCGCTCTGTTCAAAGTTCACTAAGGTTACGGACCCTTGATGGGAGGAAGAAATCAGTCGCACGGGGATGACGTGATCGAAATCAGGCTTCTTGGTGATATTGTGGGCCAACCAGTACTCCCCGTCTTTTCCGAAAAGATAATACGACGCTTGAGTCGCTTTGTTGGCGCCAGGATCAAATTTCTTGAAAACGATAACGTCTTGAACTGTGACTTGGACGTCATTGGCAAGCAAAGTGCCTGCACGTTCGAAGTGGCCTCTGTACAACTGGCCTTTGAAGGTCTTTGTTTGCAAAACTGCATCTGACAACACCATCAATTCAGGTACGAAAGTGTAAACCCTTTCTTCACGGTGTGCTTTTTTATCAGACAGATAAAGATCTTTTACTTCGTCACTTATCTTCACACTAAAGATGGCTTGATAGTCGTGCGGACTGTGAAACATCGGAAGATGTGAAAAGAAAATGGTGCTTTCGCCAAAGACCAACATTCCATGCACGCTCGGCTTATCCGCTGCTGTGGCGGCTTTCCCCAGAAGCAGCCCGAGAGTCACGATAAGAGTTTCTAACATAGTTTTGAGTTTCATAAATCTCCTAGTGGTGGTGACTGTCGCGACTTTTCCACATTCTTGCTGTGGAAAACTTCGTCGTACATTACGCACTTTGAAAATCTTAAATAATCTTAAAGAAAGTATTTGTATAATTCATAAATATCATTTTATTATCATTTTAAATGAGTTTACTAAGCCCTTCCCTTGAAGCTTTCTGGGCCGTTGTCGAAAAAGGCACGGTCCTGGAAGCAGCTAAAATAGTGAATCTCACCCAGACAGGGGTGACCCAAAGAATCAGAGGTTTGGAAAAACAGCTGGGGGTCACCCTTTTCACACGCTCTCGTAAAGGCATGCGACTGACTAACGAGGGCGAATCTTTACTCCGCTATGTGCAGGCCGCCCGCGATCTTGAAGGCGATACTCTTGCCAAGCTCTCTGGAAAGAAAAGTTCTGCGATTGTGAATATCTGCTTTAGTGGGACATCAACTTTGATGCGCTCAAGAATCATTCCCCGCGTGAGTGCTGTTCTAAAGAAGCACCCACAACTGCGCGTGCGCTTTGACCTGACTGATACAGATAGCATTCTTGGAAAATTAAAAACCGGCTTCGCGCAAATAGTTGCTATGCCTGCAAATCAAGTGGGCCTGGAGCTGGATTCAAAAATGCTTGCGCCTGAGCGCTATATATTAGTGGGACCGGCCTCTTGGAAAAAAAGATCTTTGACTGATATCCTGGAGAAAGAATGCATCATTGATTTTGATCCGAACGACACTATGACTTCTGACTTACTGAAAAAATATAAGCTCTTTAAAAAAGCCCGCAGCGAAAGACACTTCGCGAATAACATCGACGCTTTAACATCTATGATTCAACAAGGAGTAGGATACTCCGTTCTTACTTCTGAATTCGCTGCGGACTTCATCAAAAAAGGAACTTTGATTTCTTTGGATAAGGAAATGTTTTTCGACGAGGCCGTTGCACTCGCATGGTATCCACGCGCAGAAATGCCGACGTATTTTAAAGATCTCATTACTTCGATCACAAAAAAGTAGAATCAAAAACCTTGCTAGAAGCTCTTCGAACTTAAGAATGGTTCCGTCTTGGAACTGGCCTCTAGAGCGAAAATTAAAATATTTCAAAAATATTAGTTTACTTTTTAAGCACTATCCTTGATATTAGAAATCACTCTAATGAAAGGAGGCCATCATGATTAACACAATGATGATTACAGCAAAAATGACAACTACAGGACAACACGTCGACGTGGCCTCTGACAATTCTATGGCTCTTTGCTAGCCGTTCTTACTATAGGTTCTCAGGTATCACGTAAAAAAATTGACTGCTAAAAATAACTGCTAATTTGCATTTTTAAAAAACTAATGACCGTTTTAGGCATTGCTGCATTTGCAATTCGGGCTTTTGAAAGTCTGAATCTCCATCTCGCGCGTCGCCTTGTCTTCACTCGAAGAAATCGGTTTTGAAACGAAACTAAATTTAAACAATTACTCCGACGAACTCGGAGATTATCAACTCTCGCTGAAGATTTGGTCCATGGCCTTTGGATCTTACGCTTTGGCGAGCATTATCAACCTTAGGGGGAAGATTATGAACGCACTATTGCGTAAGAAAAGAATATGGGAATACCAGAACGAGCGAACTTTATTGAGGCTCGTTGAAACCTCTGCGGATGTGTCTGTTGAAAGCGTTAAGAAGGCCGGTCAAATAACAAGCTTCCTCCTTTACCTTGTGTATAAAACACTGGGAGTAATGCTCGCCATTGCAAGATGGATGTTTCAAAGACCGAAACTTCAACGTTTCATCACACCTGAAAGAGCAGCAGAATCTGTTGAACCAGGTCTGCAACAACTGGAAACCAACTTAAGAAATCCATTCTTCAGAGTGTAATTCTTAACGGGGGATCGCAAGGTCCCCCGTTTTTAATTATTTAAGCGAGCGCTCCGAAATAGAGCGCGAGAATGAATCCCAGCTGAATCAATCCTCTTTGCACGACTCCCAGATGAGCCTTGCCTCGAAACAGAGTTCCTGATTTTGCTGCGTAGTAATTTGCCGGAAAGACGGCGATCAAAAAAAGTATCAAAGCTACAGCAGTGATCTTTTGCAAAGAGGGAATCTGCAAGGTGATTGCACCCACGACTTCCAAAACTCCGGTCACATAGACAATAAGCATTCTTGCGGGAATTGCTGGGGGCACCATTTTCTCGAAATCGTGTCGTGCTTTGGTAAAATGACTGACGCCCGCAAAGAAGAATACCAAGGTCATTGTCATCAAAAGAACTTCCGGCCAAGAACGAAGAAATCCCGCAAACCTTGCACTGAGTGAGATCAGAATGAAAATCATCAGCATGCGATAGAAAGCATTTATCTTCTTCATGTCCTCATCCTAGGGGTTCGCGTAGTTATTGTAAATACCGCTCACACTTTTCATTGACTCCCTACAGTCGCCACGAAAAGCTTATGGGTACAAACAACATGTTCTACAAAGCGGGAGGCTTTATGAAGTTCTTATCCATGGCTCTGGTCGGTCTTTTGACTCTTTCAATCACCGCCTGTGAGAAGCCAGAAGAAACGAAATCTAAAGTTAATCCCGACAACGAACTCGTCAATGAAACTGATTACAGTGTTTGCCATATCAGCCCGGCTCCCCACTCTATTGAAGGCACTTGGTACATGACTCAATCTCAAGGACCTTTCCGTTTCGTTACCACCTTCCAAATTGCCAACGGAGCTGTTCAGCTTACAAATGACTGCGTGATGAATGACATGACTCTGCGTGCGCAGGTTTCAGCACCAGCCTCTTACGATCACATGACTTTCCAGCCGATGAATGCGGCTTATGATGTTCAGAATATCGAAAACCCAACTTTCAAGATGAGCTGCGAAGCCCGCCTGAGCACAACTAAGATGAACTACACATTTGATGGGAACTGCCTGGTGTTCTATCAACAGGGAAAATCTGACCGCCTGACTCTGGCTCCCCGCTAGGTTTTTAAAGGGGGACTTATAGAGTCTCCCTTTTTTACGCCCCACGATAGAAGACTCCTGAGCCTGTTATTCCACGACTCGATGCCGCAAAACGCCTACGCAAGAGCAATAGCTTCACTTCACTCCAATTCAAAGAAATATGGTCGGGGATGGACATGGATTTCCTTTGTCTTGAGAGGGGCTTCATTCTATATTTTCAGGGCTCAATTACAAAACACCAAAAGGACTGACTTATGAAGAAAATCAAAGTTGCAAATCCCGTCGTTGAACTAGACGGCGATGAAATGACGAGAATCATCTGGAAATTCATCAAAGAAAAACTCATCACTCCTTACCTAGATATCGACATTAAATATTATGACTTGGGCATGGAGCATCGTGATGCTACCAACGACCAAGTAACTGTTGATGCTGCTGAAGCCATCAAAAAGTACAATGTTGGTATCAAATGCGCGACGATCACTCCTGACGAAGCTCGCGTTACTGAATTCAAATTGAAGCAAATGTGGAAATCACCAAACGGTACTATCAGAAATATTTTGGATGGAACTGTTTTCCGTGAACCAATCATCTGCAAAAACGTTCCTCGTTTGGTTCCTAACTGGACGGCGCCGATCTGTATCGGTCGTCATGCGTTCGGTGACCAATACCGCGCAACTGATTTCGTGACTAAAGGCAAAGGTAAATTGACGATCACTTTCCAACCTGAAAATGGTGGCGAGACAATCACTCACGAAGTTTACAACTTCAAAGGTGATGGCGTGGCATTGGCAATGTACAACACAGATGAGTCTATCTCTGGCTTTGCTCGCTCTTGCTTCAACCAGGCTTTGACTAAAAAATGGCCTTTGTACCTTTCTACCAAGAACACAATCTTGAAGAAATACGATGGTCGCTTCAAAGACATCTTCGAAGAAATCTACCAAAAAGAATTCAAAGCGAAGTTCGATGCTGCTGGCATCACTTACGAACATCGTTTGATCGACGACATGGTCGCTTCTGCTTTGAAATGGAACGGTAACTTCGTATGGGCTTGTAAGAACTACGATGGCGACGTTCAATCAGATACAGTGGCACAAGGTTTCGGTTCTTTGGGCTTGATGACATCTGTCTTGATCACTCCAGATGGTAAAACAATGGAATCTGAAGCTGCTCACGGAACTGTGACTCGTCACTACCGTCAGCATCAACAAGGCAAACCAACTTCTACCAACCCAATCGCTTCTATCTTTGCTTGGACTCGTGGTCTTGAGCACCGTGGAAACTTGGATGGAAACACAGACTTGGTTAAGTTCGCTCAAACTTTGGAAAAAGTTTGCGTTGAAACAGTTGAAGCTGGCTTCATGACTAAAGACCTTGCGGTTTGCATCTACGGCGATAAAGTTCCTGCAGACAAATACATGAACACTGAGCCGTTCTTGAACAAACTTGATGAGAACTTGAAAAAAGCTCTTTCAATGTAATCCGCAAAAGGTGCCTGGCACCTTTTGCTTCACACGGTGAGCCAAAAAGCCTCAGGGAAACCTGGGGCTTTTTTTATTCAGCTTTGTCGCCTGAAGCTATCTGCACATATAGATCAAATTGGCTTCTTTGCTCTTCTGGAATAAGAGAACGAACTTTTGAAACAAGATTAGGTCTTTTTTTAGCCTTGCTCTCAAACTGCAAAGTTTTGATAAACTCTTCAGTAGGCAGCCCCTCTATTTGGACATAAGACTTTATAAGTCTTGCCGCAATTGCATCATCGGTAACATTTCCAACAATATACTTAATTCCATTCTGGCAGTAGTTCTTGCTACCTTTCATTGCCGCCCTTAAATCTCTCATTGCAAGAATACCTTCATCGTCGTGGCCAACTTTAAAACTAGCAATTACTGGATCTAGCAAATATGGCGTAGATAAGTCGCACTCTGAAGTTAGTATTTCGGCAGCTGACCGATTTTTACTCAGAAAAAACAAGGTTAATTCTTTCGTCGTATTACCTGGAAGACCAACAGCATAAATAGTCGTAAAAACTGATAGCTGCTCCGAATGAGTTAAATCCCAAGCGATCTTTGCTGAATCTAGCGCCTTAACCAACTCCAAAGACTTCGAAGGATTTTGCTTAATATAATTTGAATATAGATACGAATTAAGCACCTTCACCGAAATATTCATTTTCGAAATGAGATTTAAACTCCCTAAAGTTTCCGTCTTAAATTTAATCCACTCAAACCTCTGAGAAAGTCTTGAATCCTCAATAACCTCTCCAAAGGTTGAATTATTTTCCGACTCTAATGCGATCTCTTCAAGGGCAGAAGAAAGCTCTTCATGATCTACCTTTGTGACTTTCACTTCTTCGCTAAGAGATTGAACAGTTTCCTGGAAGAAGCTTCTATCCATCGACTTCGCAGCAACTACCAACATACTTCGTTGATCCAATATTTTTACTGGATTCTTTTTTTGAATAGATTGAAGCAGTGAGACAACAGAGGACTTAGAAAGCTCTTCCACTGAGAAACTTTCAGCGATCTCAATCAGTGACTTATCTTTTTCTTTGATGATATATCTGAGGCTTAATTCGTTATAGAGAGCATAATTTAGAGCTCCAACCAGATCTTTCTTTCCGATCTTAGACTCAAGCACCGCTTGAATGTCATCCTCATTTGCAATCTTCTTTACTTCGATAGGAGACTCTTGATTTACTTCGCCCGATTTCCTAAAGCTGCATCCAACGGCAGACATTACTATTATAAAAGTCATTAATGCTTTAAAGTTTAATGTCTTTGGGTTCACAGGAAATTCCTCCGCTTAAGCTGAGATAGTGCATTTGACATGCCCCGAACATCAGCCTTTCAGGCGAGGAAACTCTTATAATTTCAAATAATTAGAAGGCGATTCAAGACGAGACGGCGACAAACTTCTTTAAAGCTGCCATTTTTGGACCCTTCACCCGTCTCACCTTAAGACATTAATCAAATTTCTCAGATTTTAAAAAAGACTTCAAAGAAACTTTTTCTAAGGCTTTTTCAATTCCGCGATCAGGCGATCGCTCATCTCTTTGAATTCGGGGCTGCGACCGGACTTGATGTCTTCCTTTGCGACGACCATGATTGCGGAAAGGATTTTATCTGCGTATACACGAGCTTGTTCGCGATTCTCTGGCCACATGAACTCACCGACGTAGGCGCGCACATACGCAAGTTTGGCGTGATCTTCGCTCAGCATATCATCATGACTTGAAGATGGCTTTGAATCGAAGTCTCTGGTTCTTACATAGTAATATTCATTGTCAGACATTTGATCGTAGTAAAGGGCCTTGAGCATCGCGCTTTTACTTTCGAAGTTAAATACGGTGATAACATCTGCGTAAAACTCCGAATAAGCCGTTAGGTATTTGCTGAAATCCGCATAGGCTGGGGCTGCCGCGAGCTCCAGTGCGGCTTTGCTTAGCTGCTCTGATGTTGCTTTGCCGCGTGCAACTGCTTCTTTAAGATCTGAAACCTTAGCGAACTTTGCGGCAAGATCACCGAACTTATCTGGAAATTCTTTTTTAACTCTCTCATGGAAAATGGCGTGACCATATTCATGAGCGGCACTGGTGATCACACTCACTCGGGACATCGGATAACTGGCACCGTACTGCCCGTAGAAAATCATTTGATAAGGAAGTTCGATCAGATGACCCAAGTCGAAAGAGGCATTGTTCGAAACGGACCCCATGATGACAGTGATGTTTGGTCCACCGAAAGTTTTCGCGATCTCATTCACAACAATTGAAACGCCTTCTGCAAGATCGCAGTTAGGCTGCGCAAGAAACACGACGTCTTTGATCGCGCCGTTAACGCCAGAACAGTTCGACGCTTGTGCGGAAAAACTGATGAAAAGAAGGCTCAATGTCAGACTCAAAACAAGCGCCGCAAGATGCTTCATGACCGTCCCTTTTTAGGCTCAACTGGATAAATCGATATAAAAGCTTAATCTATTGAAATGACGTGGATAATTCCAAACAAAATGACCTTAAAGAAGAGTTTTCAAGGCTGTCAAAAATCTAGGCAAAAAGGGGGTTTTAAAACAAATTTAGTCCACAACGGTTTGATTGAGAAATCTCTTTGTTTCCTCATAGGCCAAAGCGATGGCCTTTGGAGCATTCGCGAAGTGTCCCGGCCCGGTCGGCGGAAGATTTTGAATCTTCAAGATCTGGCTAGCTCCGGCACTTGCCTGCTTGTTGGATCTTCTCTCGAACCAGTCGCTGATTTTATCGGAAGGCAGCCAATGTCCTAGAATGAGCTCTGACTCTGCAATTCCGGTCCAACCCATTTTGTCATTGATACCTCCATCCCAGTAGTGATGATCGCCAATCTTCACCGGATGAAAATAAAGCGGCATAGAACAGGAGGCTCTGACCACTTTTGCCAGAGGGCCTTGATCGAAAATTTCTGTTTTTCTTTTTCGAATATTGTAAGTCGCAATTCTTAAAGGCGTCTGAAGGTCAGCGAAATCTGCCTTAAGAAACTGCTTCAAAGTTTTCTCAAAGATCTCACCTTTGAGCACGCCAAAACCAAAAGCGGGATCCCAGTAGCTGTGCTTTCCCAAAGTCAGAAACTCTTTTTCCATTTCAAGTGGAGTCATGCCGGAAGCCAGACATGCCGAAACAATCGCCCCTGCACTGCTGCCAGTTAGAAGTTTTGGCTTCAAGCCCTCTTCATAAACCGCTTTGACGAATCCGCAGTGAGCAAAAAAACCAAAGTAGCCAGAACTCAACGAAAGAGTAAAATCCTGATTCTTAAACTGATCTTTGATTAACATTTTTGCCTCAAATTTTCCGAAGAGTTCTCGCACTAACATCTTTTGAACCCCTCCATCTTTCAAACCTTTTGGAACCTCTGTCAATTTTCGCGGCTATTTGGCAAATGAACCCGTTTTCACTCGGTTAAACTCTTGAAATGCCGGGAATAACGCAGCGTAGACCCAAAAAGATGGCAGGCACCTTTTCCGAGAAGATGGCAGGCACCCTTTTGATTGTTCTGCGGTGAGTTATTGGCTGAATTGAGGGGGGCGATGGGGTACATCCCTGAGTGGCCGGGTCCCATACAATAGCTCTCTTGACGAACTCCGCTAGGTCCGGAAGGAAGCAACGGCACTCGAGGGACTATGTGATGTGGGGTGCTCGGCCACTTTTTTTGTACTCTGACGAAGTCAGAGTGTAGACCAGTCGGGAGTGATTCTTGTCTTATCAGGTGATTGCACGCAAATGGCGTCCCCAATCTTTCACTGACGTTGTCGGACAGAATCATATTACCCAAACTCTTTCAAATGCTCTTAAAAACGGTCGTCTTCCTCACGCACTTCTTTTCACAGGTCCCCGCGGTACAGGTAAAACCTCTTCAGCACGTATCTTAGCGAAAGCTTTGCGTTGCCCCAATGCCGTGAACTTCACTCCATGCAACGAGTGTGACTCTTGTAAAGAAATCGCCACTGGCAACAGCGTCGACGTTATGGAAATCGACGGAGCCTCAAACAACGGTGTCGACTCCATCCGTGAGCTTCGCGAAACCGTCATGTTCATGCCGACCAGCGGTAAATACAAAATCTACATCATCGACGAAGTGCACATGCTTTCAACGAGCGCGTTCAATGCGCTTTTGAAAACTTTGGAAGAGCCGCCGTCTCACGTCATCTTCATCATGGCGACCACTGAGGTTCATAAAATTCCGCAAACGATCTTGTCTCGCTGTCAGCGTTTCGATTTCCGCAGAATCTCTACTCGTCAAATCACCGAGCGCTTGAAATTGATCTGCGATCAAGACGGTGTCACGGCTGATGAAGATGCTTTGTGGGTGATCGCTCGCCAAGGTGACGGGTCCATGCGTGACTCGCAAAGCTTGCTCGATCAAGTGATCACTTTTGCCAACGGCCCCCTGACTCGCGCCAACGTGGTCGAGATCCTGGGTCTGACGGATCGCGCGCTTTTGTTTGAAACATTGGATGCCTTGGTCGAGCGCAACACTCAGGGCATTATCGGTGTTATCGAAAAGATTGCCCAAGCTGGCTTTGAACCGCATTTGTTCTCTCAAGATTTGCTTGAGATGATTCGCAATCTTTTGCTCGTTAAAGTTTCAGGCAACCAAGTCGATCAGATTTTGGAAATGCCTGACTCTGAAATGAATGCCTTGAACGACATGTCTCAAAAACTTTCCGAAGAAGACATTCACTTGCTCTTCGACATGGCGTTAAAAGGCGGCAGTGATATTCCTCGCGCTCAAGATCCGCGCATTGTGCTGGAAGTTGTTTTGCTTCGCATGGCCTCAGCTCCGAAACTGACTGATCTAAAAAGTCTGTTACAAGGCGGCGCCGGAGTGCAAACAGTCAGCGCAGGTGGGGCCAGGCCCTACGTTCCGCCGGTAGCACTTCCTGTCAAAGGCCACCAGCGTCTTCAAGAAGCTCAAAAAGTAGCTGAAGTTCCTCAGGGTTTGGAAAAAATGAAATCCGTGATGGAAGCGCCGAAGCCTAAAGCGGCGTCGACGTCGGTTGCGGCTTCGATTCCCGCTCCTCAAGAAGTCCAAACGGCTCCTGCTGAGCCCATTGTTGCGGCTCCGAAAGTGGCCACTGGCAATACGCCTTCGGAAAAATGGGTCAGTTTCGTTGAGTTGCTTCGTCAAGACGATGCCTTGTTTGCAGCCAAAATTGAAAATCTTCTTTTCGTTAAGGAAGAAGGCAAACTTTTAACCTTTGGCGTTCCTCCAAAATTAGCTTTCCTCAAAGATCAAATGTCCGACACTCAGGTGCGTAAAAAGCTTCAAGGATTTATTGATTCATACTGGGCGGCTGGGTATTCTTTTGAGGTATTAATGAACCGCGATCAGGTCGGTGAATCTGCTCAGTCTTTGCAGCAAAAAAAGGTGCAATTGGCTGAAGATGAGATTCGCACTCGGATCGAAACCAATCCTATGGTTAAGACCGCCCAAGAAGTTTTCAAAGGGCAGATCAAATCCGTAGTTGAACTTAAAACTGATTCAAATCAGAGTTCGAAAAGATAAAAGGAGTTTCTTATGAAAGGTCTTCCAGGCGGAATGGCTCAATTGATGAAGCAAGCTAATCAAATGCAAATGCGCATGAAAAAAGCACAAGAAGAGCTTGCTGTAAAAGAATACGAAGCAACTTCAGGCGGCGGCGCAGTTAAAGTAAAAGTAAACGGCGACCACATGATCGTTTCTTTGGCGATTGATCCAGAAGTTCTAAAATCTGGCGACGTTGAGATGCTTCAAGACATGATCCTTTCTGCAACTAACGAAGCTGTTAAAACAGCACGTGATACTTCTGCTAAAGAGATGGAAAAAATCTCTGGCGGCATGAACATCCCAGGATTGTTCTAAACGCATGCTTCACATCTCGGCACTTGAAAAATTAGTCCATGAAATGAGCCGTCTTCCCGGTATCGGGCCAAAGACTGCTCAGCGCTTGGCCTATTTCATTCTAAAATCTGAAAACGAGTTTCCTGAAAGACTCAGCGAAGCTTTGCTCAGAGTGCGTGCCGAGGTTCATGATTGCCCTCGCTGTTTCAACTTTACTGATGCGGATATTTGCCGTTATTGCGAAGAGCCCCATCGTTCAGATGAATCTATCTGCGTGGTTGAAGAACCGGCCGATATTATGCGAATTGAATCTTCAGGCGCCTTCCGCGGCCGCTACCATGTTTTGCATGGTGCGATCTCGCCATTGGAAGGTATTGGCCCTAAAGATTTGAAAATCCAAGAACTGCTCGATCGCGTGAACAACGGAATCGATGGCGATGGTCCGACTATAAAAGAGATTATTCTCGCATTAGATGCCGATCTTGAAGGCGATACGACAATTTTGTACCTCACAAAGCAGCTTCAAGGTAAGGGATTGAAATTATCTCGCATTGCTCATGGAGTTCCTATTGGCAGCGACATCGATTTCATAGATGATAGAACTATGGGTCGTGCCCTGCAAAATAGAGTGGAGCTGTAATGTCTTTTATTAACTACAATGCCAAAGAAATTCACTGCAAAGTCGTGTATTACGGCCCTTCATTGGGTGGTAAAACCACGAACATTCAGTGGGTTTACCAAAAAACCGCTGAGGATCAAAAATCCAAGCTGGTGGCATTGAATACGGACATTGAGCGTACTTTGTTCTTCGACTTCTTGCCTTTGAATGTCGGCGACATCCGTGGCTTTAAAACCAGATTCCATCTTTACACCGTTCCAGGCCAAGTTGTTTACGATGCTTCTCGCAAATTGATCTTAAAGGGTCTTGATGGCGTGATTTTCGTAGCGGACTCTCAAATTGAACGTATGGACGAAAACCTTGAGTCTTTGCGCAATCTTGAAAGAAACTTGGAACAACAAGGCTACGACATCCGCGAAATTCCGTTGATCATGCAATACAACAAGCGTGACCTTCCGAATGTGGCTTCTTTGGCTGAACTTCGTAGCGCCCTGAACCCTTATAACGCGCCTGAAATCGAAGGCTGTGCTTCTGAGGGCCGTGGTGTGTTCGAGTCTCTTAAAACCGTTTCTAAATCCATTATCAACGTCTTAAAAGGCGGAACGACTTTATAGCGAAGTCCGCTCGTTAAGGGGAATAAAGTACCCTGATCCTTCGGACAGTCCTCGCTCTTGTTGGCCTTTTTCATATTCATAGTTTCTTTGTTCGCTTGCGGAACTTGGCTCAGGGTACTTTATTCCCCTTAACGAGCTCTTTGCCATGATGACTATCCTTTGATTTGCTATAAATTTTTGGCTCTTTTGCCCTCTTGCGCAGTGCTGGATTTGGCTTACGACCTTCGGGTAGTTATGCTATAGGTGTTCGCGACTTTTCAGGTTAGAATCTAGGCTTGGAGTGATTGCTATGAGTTATGATATTGCTGCTGATATTCAGCGACTTAAAAAAGAGAAGAATGCTGTTGTTTTGGCTCACTACTATGAAGATGGTGATATTCAGGACGTTGCTGACTATGTCGGTGATAGCTTCTATCTGGCTAAGATGGGTCAGACCGTCAAAGAGCAAGTGATCTTGCTTGCTGGTGTGGTCTTTATGGCCGAATCCGTGAAGATTTTGAATCCTACTAAGACTGTTCTGGTTCCTAACTTGGAAGCCAGCTGTTCTTTGGTGAAGGGTGCTCCTTACGATAAGTACCTGGCTTGGCGTCGTCAGCATCCTGATGGCATCGCGGTGACTTACATTAATTCCAGTGCCGAAGTGAAATCTATTTCTGATGTGATTATTACTTCTTCCAATGCCGCTCAAATCGTTGATTCTATTCCGAAGGACCGTAAGGTTCTGTTTGGGCCGGATCAGCACTTAGGTCGTTGGCTGTCTAAGAAACTCAATCGTCCTTTTGAATTGTGGCAAGGCGCTTGTGAAGTGCATGTGCTGTTCAATGCAAAAAGATTGTACGAGTTGATTCAACAACATCCCGATGCAGTGGTTATCGCGCATCCTGAGTGTGATGAGTCTGTGCTTCAGTATGCCTCTGTTGTCGGTTCAACTTCTCGCTTGCTTGAAGAAGTCGAGAAAAACCCAGCGACAAAATTTATTGTCGCTACGGAAACTGGGATCTTCCATCAAATGCAGAAAAAACGTCCTGAGGCGACTTTGATTCAAGCGCCGGTTTTGGATGCGGGTTGCTCTTGCAACAACTGCCCTTACATGAAGATGAACAATATGGAAAAGATCAAGCATGCGCTTGAGACTTTGCAGCCTGAAGTCGGCTTGGATGAAACTCTTCGCGTGAAGGCGCAGGTTTCTTTGGATCGCATGATGGCTATCACCAGCGGCAAGCCAGTTCAATGGCCTGCGGAATTCACTGTTTAATTTTTCTCAGGAAAGACAAGGGACTTTGACATGCCTATTTCAAATGACGTGTTAGAGTCCCAAATCGAATCCTTGCGCTTCTTACTGCGCTCCCCTGATTTGCAACTCTTTGCCAGGTCTGAATGGGGAAGCAACAATCCTGAATACAGAAATTTTATCAAAGCGGCTCTTCAAGAAGTGAATGTGGATTCTTATCTTCAGCATTCTATTTCTCACACCCATGAATTGGGAGCCATAGCCCTGTCGTCTTCAGCCATAGGTGTTGATGTTGAATTATCAGCCCGCGTGACAGAAGCCCCCGTAGCCCGTGTCAGTTCGCGCGAAGAGGTTAAGGCAGCACCAAGCCCCGTCAGCCTGTGGTGTGCGAAGGAAGCGGCTTTTAAAGCGCTTAAAAGCTATGATCAGCCGTCGGTCCTTTCGAAAATTTCTATAGGGGAATGGCAAAAAATTGATTCTCAGACTGAGACGTTCCGTCTCATAAATGCATCTGCCTTCAATGCTCCCTCTGAAGGACGGGGCGTGATAAAACATTTATCCGCACATACTCTCGGCTTTTTTATTTTTTGCTCTTAACTTTGGTCGAGTCCTGCCGATCAGTTTAGTAACAGACAATTTGTAGAGTGTTCTTAAACAAGCAGGTGAAAAATGGGAAGTTCAAAAAGCAACAAACGAGTGGCTCCAAGGAAAGAAGTCTCTCCCATTCATATATCATATCTAACTTCATTGGATGACTTTGCGAAGATCGCAAAAAATAGTGAAATCGTCGAAGCGTCCTCTTCTGGATTGCTCCTTCTGATTAAACGCGAAGATCTCATCCCCACCGCTCTTCGTAAAAATTTGAATCTGGATTGCCTGATTGGTGATCGTGTCTTCATGCACTTGGAAGAAATGAATTTGGAAGTGTCAGGTGTGATCACTCGCACTCAACTTCTGGGTAAAAAAGGTTTCTATGTGGCTGTCGATTATAGCGACGAAGCTCCCGAGTACTGGAGAGAATGCCTGATGGATCTTTTGCCGACCCCAGGTGAGTTGGATTAATGAAAAAAGGGCTGATCTCTCAGCCCTTTTTTATTTCCTTCGCTGGTAAATTGAAGCTTACAAATCTACGAACTCTGGAAGTCCTTTTTCAGAAACCAACACGATAGAATAATGTGGCGGCAAGAACCAGCTGATCGCTTCCGCAATACCCTGATGTTCTTTTTCAGGCGGATTTCCCAAAGACTCCAAAGAAAACGCCAGGTCATAGTGTTTGCGATCCGTACTCATCACAAGGATGCGCGGACGAAGCACCGCTTGATCACGGAAGAATTCTTTTAAAATATTGCGAACATACTGAGGCAGATATTGAGGCGTCGGAGGACCGGCATGCAAAGCCTGACCTTCGTTAATCTGCAAAGCGCCCACCGGAGCCGCTTCTGCGGTTTGATAAAACAATCCCGTTTCGCGGAAGTTCCAGATCATGCCATAGGTGAAAACATAGTCGGGATATTCTTTTTGTGGGTTTACGACAAGCCCCACGCCCTTCATCGCCAACCACTGCATCACCTGTTGAGCCGGCTCCGAAGCTTCCAAAGAAGTTTCCGCCAACAAATAAGGCCAACCGTCAGGTCCGGTTTGGGGAGCATCGTTAATAAGTCTCAAGCTCCCCTTGGAGATCGCCATGAAAAAATCGATTTCCCACTGGTGATCGCGTTTTTCGTCAGGGATTTTAACTAAGTCAGTCAATGTCATGAGCGAGCTCCTGGATAAAAAAAGGCCGAGCATTTTGCTCAGCCTTTTTCCTATGAATTTTAATTTCGGTCAAGACGCGTTCTCGCTAGAATTCCTCTACGATCACGATTGTTTTCCAACCGATTTTGGTCTGTGGACGACCATATTGATCCACCACTTGTTGACCTGTTCGTGAGTCGATAACAGGAACTTGGCCTTGATCAGCTGCCACAACGGCATCGTGGATTTGGATTACTTGGTCTTTATTCACACGAACGCAACCAGAAGATGCACGTGTTCCCAAGGCTGCGATGCCATTTGCTTCCCCACCGATCAAGTCAGGTGGAACTTGATGCAAAGCCAAACCATGAGTGTCATTGAAGAACATAGCGTAAGGCATTTGCACTTTAGATTCGCCAGATTTGTAGTTCTCATCCATCACGCGAGTTACGCCGTAGAAACCACGAAGTGTGTGTCTCCAATGAGACTCTGAAGTCCCTTTGGTTTGGAAGATCTTACGGAAAAGACCCTTCAACGGAGCGATATATTCTACGTCTTCACGACCGGTAGAGACCTTCGTTTTTAAAACCAATTGGCGATTGATATAAAGACGAGCTGTTTGCGCTTCGGATCCATAGGCTGCTTTATTCACCACAACTACGTTCGTGAATTGGTTAATAGCCAATTCACCACGGAAATAGGCTTCTTCATCAAAAAGACGGCCTCTTGGAGCCTCATAAGGCTTTTCAACCATCAATTTTGCTTCGAGCTCTTGGACAGTTTCAGCATGTGCCGAAGGGGCTACTGAGATAGTGGTAGCCAAAACAAGCATGGCAGCAGCAAGTAACTTCATACAGATCTCCTTATTCTTTCCGAATAAACAGGCGTTCATATTTAAAATCTCAATGGTTGTAGCAAAAAGATAAGGCCTCTGCCTCCGAAACGAAGCAGCCCTGTAAGGATTATGGATGTGTCGTTTTTTTAAACACTCCTCATGAGAGCAATGGTCGCCCACTAGCGGGCTTCCCACCACCTGGCCTTAGGGCTTTAAAAAGGCAAAAAGTGAGTATTTCAGCACAATTAGATTCTATTACTTCGGGACAGAAAGTTAAAATCCAATACCAGAATGCACTTACAGCTCCATTTTACTCTCTTTATATTTATGCTGTTTCCGTTTTGCATCCAGGCACAAGCGCAAACAGGAATTGCCGAAATTCCGCCCGAAATTCCGCCCCAAATTCCGGTAGTGGCGCAAATGCCAACTCCGCCACCGACCTCTTTGTTTGAAGAACTAAAAACACCATTTTTGATCAAACCGTTTTTTGAATTGCCTACCTATTCATTCTATTTAGGAGCTCCGGATATTAAGGGTTATGCCTTTGTACCAAACTATGCGACCCGCCTTGGTATAACCTTAGGCTGGAAGGCCACTCAACTGACCGTGGCTTTCGCTTTACCTATTCCTAAAGAAGAGCTCGATCGCCGTGGAAATTCGGATCAGCAGAGCATCATTCTTCACACGCGCTGGCGTGAGCACGCTATTGATTTTTATTCGCAGTATTACCGTGGTCTTTACGCGGGGAATCCGCTGACAGAGTTTTCATTTAGTAAGCCGGAACGTTTCACTCAGTTTCCCGATGCCTCAGTAAGCAATATCGGTGCAAATTTCTATTACGTCTTTGATGAAGCTCACTATAGTCCGCGAGCTGCCTTTGACCAAACGAAGATTCCTCTGTCGAATGGCGGCAGCTGGTTTGCTATGCCATTTTTAAATTATCTTGTCTTAGATATGGGGGATAAAATCATTGTCGGCAGCGAAAGTGACGCCATCCAAACCAAGCCTGATATCAATCACCTGCAACTGGTCAGCTTGGGCAGTACGTTTGGTTACGGTCATACTTGGTTGATTCCAAACTATCATTCTTCTTTTTCGGTTCAGTCTTCGATTGGCCCGGCAATTCAAAGTCAAACCGTTGAAAATCCAAATACAGCAACTGAAAGGACCCTTGGAGTCTCTGGAAAATGGGGCTTTAAAATTTGTCTGGCTCACAACACTACAGAAGACATCTGGGGGGCTCGAATTTTTACTGACACTCTTTATTCGCGCCTTGGATCCCTGGACATTTATTCAACGGTGATGAGCGGACAACTCTTTTACGGATATAGATTTTAAATCTGATTCACCTCTTAGAAAAATAACTCTCCCCGTTTACTGGTGGAATAGAATGCAACGCAACACCAGCGCCGCAAATAACAACGACTAGTTTATATTAAGATAAAAGTGATTTTTTTGAGATTGATATGAAATTACAGGCCCAGAAACGAAAAAACCGCCCATGAGGCGGTTTAATTCGATTTGATAGGCCAATCTTTCAAGGAAAGATTGGTAGGGAGTACAGGATTCGAACCTGCGACATCCACCTTGTAAGGGTGGCGCTCTACCAACTGAGCTAACTCCCTATCGTTGGAAGGACCAATTAATAACAAAGGTCCGACCTCATTTGCAAACTCTTTTTTATAAAAAACTAATTTTTCAAGTCATCGACGCAAGATTTTTGATCTAGCTGAGATGAAACCTTCAAAATTTGGGTGTGCATCATATCTTCGACGCTCACTTGATTCAGTTCACCGATAGAAAGAACCATCACTGACTCTGTATAAACATTGCCTTGTAGTGGTGGCTGAGGTGAATCAGAGCGTTTAAACGCTGTCAGACTCACTCTGTAGATCTTTCCAGATTTGCTCGTCATTTGCGCATAAACCAGTTGGCCTTTTTCGATACCAACGCCTGTGGCAAGCAAACGGCAGCTTTCACCGTCGTATTGTTTCACTTTCAACTGTCTCACGCCGTTCTTCTGCTGAATCACTTTGAAAGAGAAGTATGAAATGAAGCTGTCCTGTTCAACTTTCCATGTGCCCTGAATATCAGACCAAGGGAACGGTTGAGCATTTTTAAAATTCCAAGGAAACGGAGTCCAGCGGTCCCCAGCAGGCATAATCTGCTCTTCGTCCTGTAGATAAGACGATGTTACCGCGTGAGCCGTTAAACCCGAAAACGCAATCAATGTAGCTAGCAAGATGTGACGCAACATGAATCCCCCTAATTAGTGCTCGAAATGAACTCGAGCCGCTTTATTCATGTAATAGCCGTTTTTGGCTCTGAAGATATACTTTGGTTTTTCATAATCTGGTTCGATCAATTTACGAAGACGTTTGATCGTCACGTAAATCTTGTTGTCGTGAATAGCCGGGTCATACGGCTGCTTCCAAACATTCTCGACCAGGAATTCTTTTGAGTAGATCGTGCCTTGGTTCGTAACGAACAGGCGCAAAAGATCCAAAAGAATAAATTGGTTTTTGAAATCAATGCGACCGATTTTTTTCTCGATCACAGAGTGATTGATTTCATCGAAGATCAGATCGAAATTCGTTTGTGATTCGCCACCGATTTTCTCAGCCAAGGCTTTCGCCATGCGAGCCAAACGACGGTGGTTCTCACCATCAATCGATTTCTGAGCAAGAGTGATATAAGTTCTCGCCATGTCCTTGTCGCCGATTTCATAGTAAGCATCGGCCAAGGCACCCATCAAATAATTGCTCATAACGAAGTTACGAGTTTCTCTGATGACATCATACGCGCGCCACAAGATCTCAATGGCTTCGTCGTACTTTTTCATCGATTTCAAAATTTCCGCATTGAGGAATAATGAAGCCGCTTGAACATCCGGCATTTGATACACCTGGAAGAAGACCTGAAGATTGTAGATCTCTTTCAATGCATCGGACTGACGGTTTACTTGAGGGCTTGCATAGACGTGAGCAAGACCGAAGATAGCGTGACAGATGTCTTCCTTGTTGTCGGAAGCCAAAGCGATAGCCAAAGCTTTTTGGAAATAATCCATCGCTGTATCAAGTTGCTGCTTGTAAGACGCGCAGATCGCGAGTGTGTAGTAAGTCTTTGAGTTGAGCTCAAAGCCTTCTTGCAAAACCAAGTCTTGGAGTTTTTCTTTGGTTGCGTTGATGTCGTCAAACTGCTCGCGCTCGGCAAAAATACGCAGCAGCAAGTTCATGCACTTGAGGTGTTGAGAGAAATTTTTCTCAGCAAAATAGCCGTCCGAGGCCTCACGGAGATGGTCTATTGCAGGACCAAACTCTCCGCGATCGCTGTACAGCTTGCCGAGCTCAAAAGCGCGATCGAATTGATTCATAAGATATTAAAACTCCAAAACAAAATCTGCCTTACTCGCAGGGAAACGATTTCTGTCAGATTGTCAGGATAAGGTCAATGCAAGACGCGGACAGTTGCTCAATATTTGTGCAACATGGGAATTGATTTCAGTAATTTAATGAAAGCTCACGGAAATCACCTCTTGCTGAGGTGGGTCAATTGTCAATTTTGGCTTAGGAGTAAGGCTGCAGCGCCAAGCAACTCGGGGCTTTCTGAAGAAAAGAGCCGGCATTTTCAACCAGCTCTTTTCCTAAAAACGCTTTGAACAACCTAGTGTGGAGGATTGGTCTTAGCGATATGTAATTCGTTTATTATTTAAGCTATCCCGTTTCATTTCCAAGTTTTTAAAAATCTGATCGACCTCTTTTTCAAAAGCTTTCTGCGGCTGTTGCATTCCATTTAGGAAAGTACTCCAGTGACGTACAATTCCCGCCATCGCCACAGACTCTTGGATTTCATCTTTGTTGGCTCCGTCAAATTTCGCGAATTCAGTATCTGAGTAAATGCAATACTGGCAGGGAATCTGCGACGACACAGCCAAACTGATGAGATCCAAAACTTTATTTTGCAGTGGTGCTTGCGTGTTCATTTCCAAAGTTTTCATTTCGTTCCAAGCGCCCGCAAGTCCGCGACTGCTATAGAATTTAATAAAATCAGGTGTGAAGCCGAAGGCTTTCCGCATGTCTGTCATTGCCTCGGGTGCATCGTAAGCCACGATGCCGGAGCTTTCAGGAATACCTGACACTGATTTGTTTTTCATGAAGTGAATCATTTTACCAATGTCTGACTTGAAGGACTCCATGGAAATTTGTGCGCCATAAAAGTATGTACTCCACTTTCGCGTACTCGCGGCAACAGCGATGGCATAATTCATTTCTTTTTCTGTGGCACCGCTGAACTTAGCGGCTCGCTTGTGAAAATAAACGCAGTACTGACAGGGAATCTGCGAAGCCACGGCAAGACCGATCAGCTCCTTCGTCTTCTGATTGAGAGATGTCGTCGGGCTTAATTCCAGATCACGCATTTCCTGCCAGGCGCCCGAGATGGCTTCCGCTGGAAACTGCTTTAAAAAGGTCGGAACAAATCCAAATGTTTCACGAATTTCGTAGTAAGCCTGATCGGCACCCACCATAACAAAATCTTGCGCCGCCTGCGATTCACGGGGGCTCAATGAGAGCGCCAGCACAAGAATCATAAGAAGTGATTTCATAACCCACCTCCTAGTGAGCGAATCATTCACCCTTAAGGTAGACCCACCCCTACGCTTCAGCAATTTGTCATTCTAAAGAAGCTTAATCCGCAGAAAGAAATAAGGACCTTTGATTCAGAGAAAATTTTGAACAAAAAAAGGGCCGGTATTTCTACCAGCCCTTTTTCAAACTTAATTATTTTTTCACTAGATGGATCTAGTGGTGAGCGACATTTTGTTGGCCAGTGTATTGAGCCTTGATGCCGAACTCGCGTTCTTTTTGAACTTTAAAGATCTCTTTAGGACCTTTAACATCCAATGCATTGATCAACACTTGGTCAACGTGATCTACCAAGATCACTTTCAAGTCTTTCATCACTTCCTTAGGGATGTCCTTAAGATCTTTTTCATTCTCTTTAGGACAGATGATCAACTTGATACCACCACGGTGAGCTGCAAGTACTTTCTCTTTCAAACCACCGATGGCCATCACACGTCCACGAAGAGAAACTTCACCTGTCATCGCAACTGTGCGTTTAACAGGGATCTTCGTGATCGCAGAAACGATCGAAGTTGTCAGAGCGATACCAGCAGAAGGACCGTCTTTAGGAACAGCACCTTCAGGTAAATGGATATGCACGTCAATGTTCGCGAAGTATTCTTTATCCAAACCGAACAAAGGACCTCTTGAACGAACGTAGCTCATCGCAGCTGCGCAAGATTCTTTCATCACATCGCCAAGTTGGCCTGTGACTGTGAATTTGCCTTTACCTGGAACCACACTCACTTCGACAGCAAGAAGGTCACCGCCCACTTCCGTCCAAGCCATACCATTCGTCAAACCGATTTCGTTTTCAGTTTCGATGACGCCGAATTTGTATTTGTGGCCACCCAACAACTCAACCAACTTCGCCGGAGTTACAACGTAACCCGCGTTTTTGCTTGTCGTTGTTGAAGTCTTCGCGCCTTTTGCACCTTTTTTAGCGGCTGCAGTTTTCGCAGTCTTTTTAGTGCCTTCAGCTTTAAAGTTTTCAACTGTTTCACCCATCACGATGTCTTTTGCAACTTTACGGCAGACATTCGCAATTTGTCTTTCAAGGTTACGCACGCCCGCTTCTCTTGTGTAGTAGCGGATGATGTCACGGATAGTTTCATCCTTAACGCTCACCTTGTAGTCTTTCAAACCATGGTTTTCCAATTGTTTTGGAACCAAGTAGTTCTTCGCGATATTGAATTTCTCCTGCTCGATATAACCTTCAAGCTGGATGATTTCCATACGATCCAACAATGGACGTGGGATGGTATGAAGGCTGTTCGCCGTCGCAATGAACATCACTTTTGAAAGATCGTATTCAACTTCTAGGTAGTGATCCTGGAATGTTGAGTTTTGTTCTGGATCCAAAACTTCAAGCATTGCCGCTGATGGGTCACCGCGGAAGTCATTGGCCATCTTGTCGATTTCGTCGAGAAGAACCAATGGATTTCCTTTATCTACTTTGCGCAAAGCCTGGATAATTTTACCTGGCATTGCTCCAACGTAGGTTTTTCTGTGACCGCGGATCTCTGCTTCGTCTCTCACGCCACCCAAAGAGATACGTGCGAAAGAACGATTCAAAGATTCAGCGATAGATTTCGCCAATGAAGTTTTACCCACACCTGGAGGACCCGCCAAGCAAAGGATAGGACCTTTGATATCTTTCGAAATCGAAAGAACGGCTAGGTATTCAAGGATACGGTCTTTAACTTTTTCAAGACCCCAGTGCTCGTCATCCAAGATGCGTTGAGCATTTTTAAGGTCATGTTTCTCTTCAGAGTAATCAGCCCATGGAAGAGACAAGATCCAGTCGATGTAGTTACGAACAACAGTCGCTTCAGCCGACATAGGTGACATCATTTTGAGTTTTTTAATCTCTTTCATGACCTTGTCTTTAGCTTCTTGAGACATTTTCTTGTTCTTACATTTCACTTCAAGATCTTGAAGCTCAGCTTGGTAGTCGTCTTTCTCACCAAGTTCTTTTTGAATGGCCTGCATTTGCTCATTCAAATAGTATTCTTTCTGAGAACGCTCCATTTGCTTCTTAACGCGAGTGCGAATCTTCTTCTCTACTTCAAGAATTTCGATCTCACCTGTCATCAAGTTCAGCAAATGCTCCAAACGTTTGGATGGATCAATGATCTCCAATACAGTTTGCTTGTCTTCCAATTTCAAATTGAGTTGGGCAACGATGATATCCGCAAGTTCACCTGGGTTCTCGATCGTTGAAACACGCATCAAGATTTCTGGTGGAATACGCTTATTGAGCTTCACATAAGTCTCGAACGTCGTTTTTACCGAGCGAACAAGGGCTTGTGCCTCAACGATATTCGTTGGTTCTTCATCAAGGTTTTCAACTGCCACGACAAAGAAGTTCTCGTTGTTTACGAAATTCTTAATCTTTACGCGACGTTTACCTTCCACCAGAACTTTTACAGTTCCATCTGGAAGACGGAGGAGTTGAATGATTGTTCCAACTGTACCGATTGCAAAGATGTCCTTCGCCTCTGGGTTGTTGGTTTTAGCGTCCTTTTGAGCAGCCAACACGATGTCGGTCTGTTTGCTCATGGCCTCTTCAAGAGCATTAATGCTCTTTTCACGACCTACGAACAAAGGCATCATCATATGCGGAAAAATGATGAGGTCTCTTAGGGGCAAAAGTGGTAGTTGTTGTACTTTTCCCTCGCTCATAATCCTCTCCCTCCCTTGGGTTAACGAGCTTCTTGCGTATAGGACACAAGAGGATCTCCATTCAGGTTAATTCCATTTCAACCTTCGCGAAGTCTATATCCAGTCTAACTATGTGTACGATTGCTGGGAAGTAAATATATCAGAGTAATTTTTAGTTCTGGCCCTTGCCAGAGGTCGGCCTTGCTCAAAGTTTGTGCAATATAAAACAGCCTAATGCTACCCGAAAATATTTCTAATTTGTGTAGTGTTCTGAGAGGGATCCAGGGACCTTTCTGATTTGTAATACCGCATACAAAGATTTTCGTCCCTTTTTTCCGCAAATTGCACGATAAGTGCTCTGTGACACGTAACGAATCACCCTGGGTACGCACCAACTCATTATCACTCAAGCTGCTTATAGCAACATGGGCCGTCAGCTCGTTTGCTACGCTTATCCTCACAGCTGGACAATTGATTTTGGACTACCAAAAGGACTTCGATAAGCTTCAGAACAACTTTTCGATTATCAAGAACTCCTATTTGGACTCCATGGCGGAGCATTTATGGTCCTATGACACTCGCTTGTTGGAAATCCAGCTGGATGGCTTGAGCCGTTTGCAAGGTGTGAGCTATCTCAAACTCACGGCAGACAACAAGGTCATCTACGAAACGGGCAAAACGGACCCGACCGAAGAAAGCCATAAGAATTTCGAAATTCGCCACAAAAATACAAATGAAACCCTCGGCAACCTGGATGTGGAACTCGACACAAAAAGCCTGCGTGATCGCTATTTTCATGAGGCGATTTGGATCTTCGTGCGTCAGGCAGCAAAAACCCTGGTCGTGGTCTTCTGCTTGTACTTCATCTTCAATCGAATCATCGTCATTCACATCAAGCATATCGCCGACTACCTAAAAACGGGATTCCGGGAGAATAAGAATCTTGCCCTAAACCGTCCTCCCCACGCTGAGAAGGACGAACTCGATGTTCTGGCGGACTCCATCAACCTTTTCCGGGTCGAGTTGCTCGAAGCCAACAAAAAACTGGAACAGCTCAACCAGGCCCTGGAGCAGAAGGTTGCGGATCGTACTCGCGAACTCACCAATAAAAATCAAAGTCTGGAAAAGGCGATGTTCCAGATTAAGCGTATGCAGGCAACTTTGGTGGCCCAAGAGCGTTTGGCCTCTTTGGGAAGCCTAACGGCCAGCGTTGCCCATGAGATTCGCAACCCATTGAATTTTGTTCTCAACTTCAGCGAACTGCTCACAGAGTCTGAAGATGCAGAAGAGATCAAAGAAGTCAGTCGCGTGGTTCTAAAGCACAGCCAGCGCATTGACCAGATTGTCCGCTCTATGCAGATTTTGTCTGGCTATGACAGCGACCTTCTTGAGAGCACTGATATCAACGACATCTTAAAAAAAGCCTATCAGCAGACGATTTCAAATCGCTCTCTGGGATCAAGCTATGTTCCACCGAAAGTGACTTACCGCCTAGGCGACAACGTTCACGCTCAGGTGTACTCAGTGTCATTACAAAGGGCCCTGTCAAATATCATCGACAACTCGATTCATGCGATCGAAAAAAAGGTGTTGGTCCAAAAAAATTTCGAACCTGAACTCACTATTTCCACGATGGTTCGCGGCGAAAATGTCGAAATCTCCATTCGCGACAATGGAATTGGGATCCCTGCTATTCTTGGAGAGAAAATCTTCGATCCGTTCTTGACCACAAAAGCACCCGGAGAAGGTGCCGGTCTAGGTCTGACTGTTGCATTTAATATTGCACAGAAACATGGTGGTACTTTAAAGTACACGAGTGAGTTTGGTCAGTGGACAGAATTTGTGATGTCTATACCGATCTCCCATGAAAGACTGCATGCATGATTCATATTGTGATAGTGGACGATGAGGCAGATACCCATCTGCTTTATAAGTTAAAATTTAAGAAGTTTTTTGCGACCTTGGGAGACCTCAAGTTGGTTTCCTTTTTGAGCGCAAAGGATTGTTTAAATTATCTTCGCCGCGAAGACACTCCCCACGTTGATCTTGTCATGTCTGATATTAATATGCCTGAAATGGACGGTTTCGAGCTTCTGCAAGAGGTTCGTAAATTTGATGCCAAGATGCCCTTCTACGTTGTCAGCGCTTACGAATCCACTGAGTTCCGCACCAAAGCCGAAAGCCTGGGCGCGCAACGATTCCTCAGCAAGCCCGTGGACTTCAACGCTTTAAATGAAGCCTTGAAAGTCGACCTCAACCTTTCAATCTAAAACTCTCCAACACTTCTGCAACACGCCATGCAGCGTGGTCTGCGCTTCATGTATTCCCCCACACTTAGCGGTTTTATTTTGTCCTGTATCGCATTCACTTCTATAAAAATCTTCTTATAAAAATGGAGGATTCAATATGATGAAGTATATCTTAACAACTGCATTACTAATGCTTTCAACTTCTCAGGCTTTTGCCACGGAACTTTCTCCGGGCAATCTCCCAGGGCACTATAAAGTTCAGGCTAAAGCGGGCTTCCAAACCGTCTATGTGAACTTTCGCGTGCTTGACCAAGACTCTTTTGAGTTTCAAAGAACCTATCCAGATGGCCGCAAAGATGAGCTGTGTGACGGCAGTTATACGCTGACCAACTCATTCTATTTGAACGACTACGCCATTCTGGCTGCGAATAAGGCCTTCAGAGGCAAAATGACCTGCCCAAGCGATCGCAGTAAGAAAATTGACTTCAACATCGACTTTGCCTCTACCACCGTGGAAGACCTTGTTCGCGGCACAACGGTGTCTGTGACGAGCTCTCTGGCTCCAGGCATGCGCTTAAGCGCTTATGTGAAAAAGCAATAGGTAGAATGAAAAAAGCCCAAAGACTTTCGAAGTCCTTGGGCTTTTTTGTTTAAATCTCTTTTAAAAGAGTGGCTACTAAGCTGAGCTCTTCTTTTTTGCTTCTTCTTCGGCTTGAATTTCTTCTTCCGTTTTATAAACAAGCATCGGAGCGCCACCGTCGTTGATCACGTTTTCATCGATGATCACTTCTTTCACGTTATTCTTGGATGGAATGTCGTACATGATATCCAACATTGCCGTCTCAAGAACACCGCGCAGACCACGGGCACCTGTTTTACGTTTCAAAGCCATTTGTGCCACCGCACGCAAAGCTTTTTCCGTAAACTTCAACTCGACACCTTCATAGCTGAAAAGCTTTTGGTATTGCTTTGTGATCGCATTTTTTGGTCTCACAAGAATATCCATCAACGCTTCTTCATCCAACTGACCCAACACCGCGATCATTGGCAAACGACCAATGAACTCTGGGATCAAACCGAATTTAGACAAGTCATCTGGCTCCACCTTCGCAAGAAGATTGGCGCTTTTCTCTGTCTCTTGTTCCGTGCGAATATCCGCTGCGATACCCATTGTTTTATTTGATGTTCTGTTATCGATGATTTTATCCAAACCAACGAACGCACCACCCACGATGAACAAGATATTTGTTGTATCCACCTGGATAAACTCTTGCTGCGGATGCTTACGACCACCTTTTGGCGGAAGATTTGCCACAGTTCCCTCGAGAATTTTCAAGAGAGCTTGCTGCACACCCTCACCGCTCACATCACGCGTGATAGATGGGTTTTCTGATTTACGAGAGATCTTATCGATCTCATCCACGTAGATCACACCTTTTTGGGCCTTTTCTACGTCGTAGTCAGAAGCTTGAAGAAGATTCAACACCACGTTTTCAACGTCTTCACCGACATAACCTGCTTCCGTCAATGTAGTCGCATCTGCCATCGCAAATGGAACATTGAGGATCTTAGCGATCGTTTGAGCAAGCATCGTCTTACCAGATCCCGTTGGACCAATAAGCAAGATATTCGATTTTTGCATCTCAACGTCAGCAGATTTTTTACCCTGTGCCAAAGCATTCACACGCTTGTAGTGATTGTGAACCGCAACTGCCAGCGTCTTTTTCGCCTGAGTTTGGCCGATCACATAGTCATCAAGGTAAGTTTTAATATCGGACGGTTTTGGAACCTTAAAGGTGCCTTTAACCGCGGTCTCTCTGTCTTTTTCCTCGTCGATAATGTCATTGCATAGATCAATACATTCATCGCAGATGTAGACGCCTGGGCCTGCAATCAGTTTTTTGACTTCTTTTTGGCCTTTACCGCAAAAGCTGCATCTCAAAGTGCCGTTGGTATCTTTCGTCGTCATCTGTTGTTATCCTTTTTTTGCCTTACGAGATTCTACAACGTGATCTAGAAGTCCGAATTCCTTCGCTTGGTAAGGGTCCATAAAGTTATCCCTTTCCATTTGATCTTTCAAGAATTGGTAGTCTTTACCCGTGTGCGTTTCATAGATACGAGTGAGCTTTTCCTTCGTGCGGAGCAACTCTCTGGCATGAATTTCGATATCCGTAACCTGACCTGACAAACCGCCTCCAGAAAGAAGTGGCTGATGGATCATGATACGAGTGTTCGGAAGGCTATAACGCTTACCTTTAGAACCCGCCGTCAAAAGAAGCGAACCCATACTGGCCGCCATACCCATACAGTAAGTTGCCACGTCGCATTTTACGAATTGCATAATGTCGTAAATCGCCAGACCAGCTGAAACGCTACCACCCGGAGAATTGATGTAGAAATGGATGTCTTTTTCTGGATTATCCACTTCCAAGAATAGAAATTGAGCAATGATGGCATTAGCCACTTCGTCCGTTACCTGTGTTCCGAGGATCACAATACGGTCTTTTAATAGGCGAGAATAGATGTCGTAAGATCTTTCGCCCTTAGATGTTTGCTCTATGACGTATGGAATGACTGCCACGCTGTCTCCTGTGGTTGGAAATGAAGTCCTATGCTGTGCTACCTATCGGAATACTCCAACAGGACTTTACGAAAAACCTTTGACCCACAACACTGCTATGTTACATCTTATTCTGCTTCATAAAGCTTAATAATTTTAAGGGGTTCATATGGCTATCAACTTGTTAAACAAAGATGTCGATTCACTTACATGCCCGGCTTTGGTCGTGTTTTCTAAATCATCTTCGCAAAAAGAAAAGCTCGCAAAAGTGACTCATTCTGAGCTCAACAAAAAATTTGCCGCTTCTATCGAAGAAAAATCAATCACCGGCAAACACCAAGAAGCGGTTACTTTCCGCGAAATCAACCACGCTGGCTTCCGTCACGTGATCGTTGTCGGTCTTGGTAAAGAAAATGAAATCACGCACGAATCAGTTCGTCAGTCAGTGGCTTCTGCTTACGAGGCTGTTAAAGCTTTGAATGTTAAAGAAGCAGCTTTGCACTTCGACGGCATCACAACTTCTAAAAAAGACCTTGCTGATTTCGCCAAAGCGGTTGTTGAAGGTCTTGTTATGACTTCATACGTTTTCGACGAATTGAAATCTTCTGCGAAAAAGGATGCAAAAAAAGAAAATGAAGAAATCACGATCCACGTTGCTACTAAACTAGGTAATGACAAGGCTGTAAAAGCTGCTTTCAACGAAGGCGTGATCTTGGGTTCTGTGGTGAACTTCTCTCGTCGTCTTGGCGATATGCCAGGCAACTTGATGACACCAACCATCCTGGCAGACTCTACAGTTGAAGCTGCCAAAGGCATCGCCAACTTGAAAGTGACTGTCTGGGATAAAGCTCGCATCAAAAAAGAACGCATGGGCGGTCTTCTTGGTGTTTCTATGGGTTCTGACCAAGAGCCACGCTTCATTATCATGGAATACAAAGGCGCTGCCGCTTCTAAAAAGCCAGTTTGCTTCGTAGGTAAAGGTCTTACTTTTGACTGCGGTGGTATCAGCATCAAGCCTTCAGCTGGTATGGAAGAAATGAAATACGACATGTGCGGTGGCGCAAATGTTATCGGTACAATGCTTGCGATCGCAAAATTGAAGCTAAAAATCAACGCTGTTGGCTTGGTCGCTTCAACTGAAAACTTGGTTAACGGTTCTGCAACTAAGCCAGGCGACGTTCACACAGCTCGCAACGGTAAAACTTTCGAGATCAACAATACAGATGCTGAAGGTCGTTTGATCTTGGCGGACGCTTTGTCTTACGCAACTGAACTTGAACCACAAATGATCTGCGATGCTGCGACTTTGACCGGTGCAATGGTTGTTGCATTGGGCAACACTCACACAGGTTACTTCACTCGCAACAATGCTTTGAAAAACAAAGTGGAAAAAGCGGCTGATGAGTCTGGTGAATGGGTATGGCATATGCCTTTGACAGATTTCCACGTGAAAGACATGAAAGGCACTTTTGCCGATCTTTCTAACATGTCATCTGGTAAAGGTGCAGGCTCTGCAACTGCGGCGGCATTCCTTGAGCAATTCGTTGGCGAAGGCATCCCTTGGGCTCACTTCGACATCGCGGGAACTGGCTGGGCAGTTGGAAATCGTTTGCCTTACGCTCCTAAAAAAGGTGCTTCAGGTGCGATGATCCGTACATTCGTAGAAATCGCTAAGTCTTACACTTAGTCGACTTCTGCTTCGATTCAAAAAAACAAAAACCCTCATAGTTTCCTATGAGGGTTTTTTTATGCCCAAAAATTATGAGTGGGCGGGACCGCCGTATACCACTAACTAGAAAGTAAGAACTAGCGGATGCCCTAGGTAGCGAGCGACTTCGTTGCTTTCAACGACCAAAGCTTCGCTATTTTTCTCGTTTGTCAGTTTCACTGATTTCAGCAACCAAGTTCTTGGCCACTCTTCTGGAAGATTGGTGAAGCGAACCGTGATGGCATGGCCTTCGTTAAATTGGAATTCACCATCGCCCGGCTTTTCGCCCAAGATTTTCGCAACAGGAAGGTACAACGGGTTGATCTTCGTCATATCGGTTGAAAACTCACAGCGACCTTCAAGTTCCATTGCCGGTTTGTCGCCCGCGACTGAAATACCTTCTGCCACGAAGGACAAAGTGACTTTACCAAACTCTTGGCAAGCCAATTTCTTTTCACCCTTCTCATCGAGAAACACAAAGTGACCAAGACCGATGCCGGTTCCTTCTGCATTTTTTCTCAACTCAAAGCCTGCTACCAGTCTTTGCTTAACCGCGTCTTGAAGTTTCGTGCCACTAAGATGAGAAAAATCAAAGTTTGTACGAATGGCAGCCGGGTCCCGGTTCACTTGATAGGCGTCTGTTGTTGATCTGAGGTAGGAATATCCCACAGCAAAGCACAGAAAAAAGATCCCCAATACACTTGCAAAATTACGCATAGTTAGCCCTCTTTTATGCAGAATAACATGCTTTCTGAATGGGACCTCTTATTTTGGCCTCTGTCAGGCCTTAGGTCTGTCCAACAAAAGCTGGGAACCTTTACATATGTATCAACTATTCGTCCCGAGTTTGAGCCTCGGGACAGCCTTTCATTTGCAATCCGACCCCAGACATTGATAAACATCTCTGAGTCCAAACGGAGGAGCCCTTGAAATTTTTGTTCGTACTTCTAACTTTCATAGCAGCCTCGGCTCTGGCTGAGCAAAAAACTTCTTTCTGCGAAACAACTGGAATTGTGATTTCTCATATCACCTGCCCCTCTTCCAGTTTGGACATCAAGGGACACCATCTCACTCGAACGGTGAAGTACTCCCTTCCACCGGGCAAAGTTCCCAAAAAAGGTTGGCCCACTGTCGTGATTTTTCAAGGCAGTTTTTTCTCTGTCGATTTTGAGCGATATCAAGGGATGCCTTTTGGAGGATTCAACGAGATCCGCCTGATTCAAAGTCTTTTGGATCATGGATTTGCCGTGATCGCACCGCCCGCAATATCCGGATTGGCATGGATGACCAATCTGATCGGCATCCCATACGAAAACTCTGAAGACGAAATCTTCATTCAGAATCTTTTGCAAAATATGAATGAAGGCAGCTTCGGCCCCATCAATATGAGCAAGCTTTTTGCGACGGGTATTTCTAGCGGTGGGTATAATACAAGCCGTATGGCACTTTCATTCCCAGGGGTTTTCAAAGCTCTTGCGATTCAATCAGGCTCATGGGCAACTTGTGGTGGCCCTCTTTGCAATCTACCAGAACAACTTCCTGAGGATCACCCGCCCACTTTATTTTTGCACGGTGATGCCGATCTGATCGTCCCTATCAGCACAATGCTGCCTTATTATAACTTACTTAAAGAGAGTGGCGTTAAAAGCGCACTCGTGACTGACCCAACCGCTAGTCATCAATGGTTGGATCAAGCTCCCGATGCGATCACAAAGTGGTTCGTAAAGTTTCGTCGCTAATCCAGATCACTCTTAGCGCAATGACTCTCAAGTTGCTCGTCTAATTGCACGATGGCTCTCATCCCATACCGAGCCATCATCGCTCTCACTAAAGTTCGGATAGCATCAATCGTCGCTCCTTTTTTACCTAGCAACAATCCAAGATCGTCTGGATTTACAACAGCGATATAAACCGTCGTCTTCTCCCCCTGGGAAAACTCAATCCGCGCGTCACTGGGATTGCGAACGATCTTTTTAACCATCTCCTCAAGATAGGTTCTCATATGAGCGCCCGCCGTATTCATTTCAACTTGCGCCTTCACATCTTCAGACATTCCGCCCCCCGATTTAAAGGATACGGAAAAAATATTTGGTGGGAAGCGGGATATCAAAATAACATCCCGGACATGGTAAACCTCTACGTTCAGGGTTATTTTTTATGAGCAAACATGATCGCAATCTCGTTCAACGAAAGAGCATCCGTTGCGATGGAGTACTGTGTGCGATCTGTATCTTTAACAACCAAGGCATCAGAGAAAATCAGGAACTGCACCGCCAAATGGGCTTCCGCCAAAGCTGGCGAAATAAGCGCACGCCCATTGATCTTTACTCCCGTTGCGATTCTGTTTTCTAAAAGGATAGGCTGAGTCGTGTCCACTTCAAGTAACGCATCTTCTGAAGTGTAGTAGTAAGAGCCATCACCAGAGGTATGCTTCACCTGAACTGATTGTGTTACAACGTCCCCAGGAGCCACATGAATCACGAGTTTGTTATAGAGATCATTCGCCAGCTCACCGCGATTTGACTGAATGACATGTGACTTAAAGAAGTTAGCATCTTCTGTGGCGGCCACAATTTTCTGAGCTTGTTTATTGCGCTCAATATTCTCAAGAAGGTAGCTGACTCCTGTTACCCGCAATAGGATCGCAGGGCATGTGAAGTACACACACTGAAAGGCGGCTTCTTTCACACCTGCCGAAGCAACGCTTTGAATGAGAAGACCCGACATAAACGCCAAAATAGCCTTTTTCTTCAACATGATAATCTCCCTGAAATAAATTGATTTTAACAAGGATTGGAAGAGCAAACTCCATACCGGGGAAGCTCTTCAGATAGCTCATCCCAGAAGGCAATAGATGGGTTTATAAGGCTAAAGACAAAGACGCCAGCGACAAATTGTTAGACGGTCGGCCCAATTAGGTTCCTTTCCTAACGGGCTAGTAAGGTTGAACTCTCTCCGCAGAAGGGTGCGGTAGGCTCTTTTTTGCAAAGGTAAGCTTTGATCATCGTATTTTCAGCTTTCAGTGCGACGACCTCTTTCTGAGTTCCCACTAACGACTCGTATAGATCCTGAATCGCCTTGATTATGGGTGAAATCAGCTCGGTGTAGCGAATACCATAACGGTCACTCTCGCGGTCATAAGTAACAACGCCTTGGCCGGCTGGTTTTCTGTTGGACTTTGAAACCTCGTTGAGAACTTTTTCAGTTTCTTGTGCAATTAAACCATAATGCTGATCTTTATCTGTTCCAGTTTTCCAACGGTATGAAACGGGACGAAGCCTATTGATAAAGTCCAAGCCCAGATCAGAATTTTCAATGTCCTGTTTCTGACGACGATCCGAGGTATTGATTGTTCCATTCGTCGCGTAGATAGTCGTAAATCGCAAACCCGCTGTTCCTAAAGTGTTGGTATTATCCGCCGCCGGAGAAATCACTCCGCTTACTTGTAGTGCCGTAGATGGAGTCGCTGTTCCAATACCGAAGTTTCCAGCTGCAGTGATGCGAACACGCTCCGATCCTGCTGAGGAAAGCGCCAAAGTGTTTGCAGCAGGCTGAAACATGCCACTGGATGTATCAGCCTGAAAAGTATAGGTGGGAGCTGATGCCATTCCAGCATCTTTGATGCGACCATAGCCACCCACATTGAATCCTTGAGAATCAATATAGAAAACTCGATTGCCTCCTGCTGCAAACTCAAGAGTATCAAGAGTCGAACTATACATACCAGTCGTAGTGCTCGAAGCAAAACTATATGTCGGACCTGACCATGAACCACCAGAACCCAAAAGAGGGAAAGAGGAACCCACTGACACCCAAGATGAACCATTGTAATACTTGAGAGCGTTGGAAGCAGCATTGTCTATGGCAATATCACCAGCTGCTGGTGAACCTGGCAAAGCGGCGGGAGTAATTCGCATCGGCCCAGAGACATGAAGTAATCGCGCGGGCGTAGTCGTTCCGATACCAACGTTGCCGGAACTATCAATGCGCAATCTCTCTGTGCCCGCGCCATCGGATACTAGAATAGTATTTGAACTTGTTGCAATCGTCGAACCGGTATTAGACCCAATTACAACGTTGTTACTTCCCGTTGTGATCGCCGATCCCGAGTTATAACCGATTCCAATATTTGAGCTTCCAGATGTCATAATTTTTAAAGCTGAATGGCCAAGTGCCGTGTTCTTAGTTCCTGTATTCGCAGAAGCCGTTGTACTTCCATAAAGTGAATATGCGCCAAGGGCCGTGTTGTACGAAGTGGACGCCGTGGCTGTACTATCCGCATACTTCATTGACAAGTATCCAATAGCAGTTGATTCAAATTTTGCGTTGTTGCTATAGAGGGCCTGATACCCGGAGGCAGTATTGCCAGTACCTACCGTATTACCGAACAGACTATTTGCACCAATCGCCGAATTTTTGCTCCCCGTGGAGTTGGAGTAAATGGCACTTGAGCCTACGGCAACGTTGTTATCCGCTGTAGCACTGCTGTAGAGAGCTTGATCTCCCAATGCTACGTTATACCAACCAGTTGTGTTGTAACGAAGCGCACTCCATCCGTTTGCGGTATTTTGTGATCCGGTCGTATTCGCATAGAGTGCTGCGGAGCCGTCTGCAGTATTTTCACCACCAGTGGTATTTGTGAAAAGCGTGCCCCAGCCATTTGCGGTGTTCTCAATTCCCGAAGTATTGTTCAGAAGCGCCCATGCACCGTTTGCGGTATTGTTGGTCCCTGTGGTGTTTTTAAATAGAGCACTTAAACCATTTGCTGTATTTTCAACCGTTGTCGCACTTCCATTTGATGTCCAGTTAAGAGATGTAGTCCCAATTGTTCCCGACGGCACCGTGCTGGAAGAAAAGCTCATCCCCGCTCCAGCACTTCCCTCGCTCACTTGCACATGATAACCAATTGTCTCCGTCCACGCGTCCATATCAGTTGCTCTAGTCCAAGCTCCTGCAGCCACCACATATACGCCATTTTGTGAATCTGTCGTTTGGTTTTTTACCAACACACGATCCCCAGCGATAACGCTGACTCCATCAATTGTTTGGGTCCCTGATAAGGTAATATTCGCCGTCGTTGCGACTCGAACTTGATAGATGGGAATTGAATTACTTGGTAATCCTGGAGTCACCCAAGATAATGTTCCACTACCGTCAGTCGTTAATGCCTGACCATTTGTGCCTGCTGTTGCTGGCATAGTTAAAGTCACATTTGCTGCTACAGTTGCTGGAGATCGCAGAGCGATGTAATTAGAAGAATCGCTATCGGCAAGACGCAACTGATTTTGCGCACTCATTTGAAGATAGTTTGTAAATGCTTTTGCTCCAGAGATTGTCTGGGTTGAAGTCTTATCAACAAGGCCCGCCGTATCAGGTGTGCCGCTTGCCCAAGTTGTAACACCCGTAGCATAAACTAAATTTCCGGCCACACCTGCTGCCAATGATGTCACCGCACCCGTGCCTGCTCCGACAACTATGTTACCAGAGCCAATCGAAGTCGCACCTGTGCCACCGTTGGCCACTGGCAAAGTCCCAGTTACATCCGTTGATATATTGATTAAGGTATTGACCCAATTCGTGCCGTCATAACGAAGAGCCTGGCCGGCAGAATAAGCCACGGGAACAACACTCTTACCTTTTATTTTATCAACTGACATCGTGCTAGAAGTACCAGAAACATCACCGGAAAAAGTCGAAGCTGTTCCCAATTTAGAATTGAAAGTTGTCCAGTCGGTAGATGTTAGAAGACCACGATTGGTACCCGAAGAATTTGGAAAATTGAAAGTATGGATCGTTGATGCAGAAGAGATATTAAAATCTGTTCCCGTCGTTCCTGTTGCAAAAGTTTGTGCCGCTCCACTAAGACCGTTTAATGAAGTGATTCCTCCAGCACTTGGAGTTGTCCAGGACAAAGCCCCAGATCCATTGGTAGTTAGAGTTTGCCCATTTGTGCCATCAGCAGCGGGTAATGTCCATACAACGTTTGCAGTCACATTAGCTGGTGAGTTGAACCCCACATAGTTACTCGAATCTAAATCAGCAAACCGAATTTCATTTCGAGAATTCATTTGCAACGCCCCGGTCATGCTATCACCGGTCTTCGTAACCTTATCTGAACCATTATAAACGGGAGCCCAAGACAGTATTCCAGCTCCGTTCGTACTTAAGACACTACCACTTGCACCATCGGCAGCTGGCAAAGTCCACGTCACGTTTGCAGCAACATTCGCAGGTGCATTGAATGCAACGTAGTTACTTGAATCCAGATCGGCGAAACGAACCTCATTTCGTGAACTCAATTGAATATAGTTGAGGAACGCCTTTGCGCCTGAGATTACTTGGGTGCTAGCTTTATCCACAACCCCCGCTGCATCAGGAGAACCACTTGCCCATGTAGAAACACCTGTCGCATAAACTACATTTCCTGCAACTCCTGCCGCCAGCGAAGTCACAGCACCAGTGCCTGCACCAACCATCAAGTTACCTGAACCTATAGTCGTCGAGCCCGTCCCCCCGTTGGCCACAGGCAAGGTTCCAGTCACATCGGTTGAAAGCGCCAATAAGCTATTGACCCAGTTCGTGCCATCATACCGAAGATGTTGCCCGGCAGAGTAAGCAACTGGAGCAAGGCTCTTACCTTTTAATTTATCCACGGACATCGTCGATGAAGTTCCACTTACATCTCCAGAAAACGCAGAAGCTGTTCCCAATTTTGAATTGAACGAAGACCAGTCTGCTGACGTTAGCAGACCCCGATTGGTGCCAGAAGCACTCGGGAAATTAAATGTATGAGTTGTCGATGCAGAAGAAATATTGAAGTCAGTTCCACTCGTTCCTGTCGCGAATGTTTGTGTCGATCCACTAAGACCATTCAGCGATGTTAAACCAGCGCCTGAAACACCAAGAGCAACAGCCGTAGAGCCGTTCCAGTATTTAACTTCGTTGGTATCCGTGCGATACCACATCTTACCTTTGTCACCAGCAACAAGTCCGCCTGGATCTGCTGCAACACCATTAAGGCCGAGGAGACCCGACATCACATCACCGGCTTTATTTAGTGGAGCAAAGCCTAATGCTGTTGTCACATCGCCGGATGCGATATTCGCTCCGACAGCCACGCGACCTTTTGCATCGACAGTGACTTTAGAGTAAGTTCCCGCAGTCACACCGCTTGACGCGAGTGTCAAGGCTCCCACATTAGATAAAGTTGCATCTCCAGACATTGTTTGAGCTGTAGCAACATTCGAAGCATTACCAACTAATATTTTTCCATCCACCAAAGTTGAAGACTGAGCATCAGTGATGCCATAGCCCGCAAGCGTTGTCGGTTTTCCTGTGATCGAGGTCCAAGCTGGTGTCACTGTCACATTCGAAGCCGCAGTTAAACGACCTTGAGAATCGACAGTAAAGGTTCCGACTTGAGTTGCAGAACCATACGAAGCAGCAGTTACTGCGGTGTTGGCCAAAGAAATAGTTCCAGAGCCAGTGATCGGGCCACCAGTCAAACCAGCTCCAGTCGCAACGTTAGTTACAGTTCCATTTGCTGCCGGAGCCTGACAGGCCCAACCAGTTGCTGTCCACGTAGCAACGTGGCCAGTTGTTCCGCAGGCAAAATCGAAGAACTTACCGGTGCTGTCTTTAATTGCAATTGCTGAAGTGGCAGTGTTAACACCAGTATAGTTCAAATCTGCACCCAAAATAGTGCCATCCAAAATTTTACCAGTCGTCACTGCATTCGAGGCAATAGTCGCCGCTGCAGAGCCTGGGCCTGCGGCAGTCACATCCCCAGTCAATGCTGTGACATAGTTACCCGCGGGTTGTTTTGCTACAAAAGAATCGTAATCAGTTTTACTTAACAGACCTGCGGTTGTACCCGCAGAAGACGCCAATGGGATATTCAGTGTATGAGTATTAGAACCTGATGACCATGCTGGCGCTGCGCCCGTCGTTCCAATTGCAAATGTTTGAGTGGAACCATTTTGACCATTCAACGAAGTAAGACCCGCACCAGAAACACCGAGAGCAACTGCGCTTGTACCGTTCCAATATTTAACTTCGTTGGTATCCGTGCGATACCACATCTTACCTCTATCGCCAGCGACAAGACCGCCTGGATCTGAGGTCACACCGTTAAGACCAAAGTTTCCAGTCATGACATCACCCGCTTTGTTCAGCGGCGTGTAGCCCAAGGCCGTCGTCACATCGCCGGATGCGATATTCGCTCCAACAGTCACACGACCTTTCGCATCCACAGTCACTTTAGAATAAGTTCCCGCTGTCACACCAGAGCTCGCCAAAGTAAGTGTGCCCGCATTCGATAAAGATGCATCGCCGGACATTGTTTGAGCGGTTGCAACGTTGGAGCCGTTACCGACAAATATCTTTCCATCTGCCAGAGTGGAAGATTGAGCATCGGTGATGCCATAACCCGCTAGCGTCGTCGGAGTTCCCGTAATCGACGACCAAGCAGGAGTCACTGTCACGTTGCCTGCAGCAGTCAAACGGCCTTGAGCATCTACGGTGAATGTCCCCACTTGAGTTGCAGAACCATACGCAGCAGCAGTGACAGCCGTGTTAGCCAAAGAAATCGTACCAGTTCCCGTGATTGGACCACCCGTTAATCCAGTGCCCGTTGCGACACTCGTAACCCCTGTTGCTGCAGGAGCCTGACAGGCCCAACCCGTCACCGTCCAAGTTGCAACGTGGCCCGCAGTTCCGCAGGCGAAGTTATTAAACTTGCCCGTTGAATCTACGATAGCAATTCCTGAAGTCGCGGTGTTCACGCCCGTGAAATTCAAATCAACACCTAGGATCGTGCCGTCTAAAATTTTACCTGTTGTCACTGCATTCGCGACAATTGTCGCCGCCGCAGAGCCAGGACCAGCGGCAGTTACATCACCAGTTAAGGCTGTGACATAGTTACCTGCGGGTTGCTTCGCTACGAAAGAATCGTAATCAGTCTTGCTTAATAGACCTGCGGTAGTCCCCGCAGAAGAAGCCATTGGGATATTGAGTGTATGAGTATTGGAAGCTGATGACCAAGCTGGAGCCGCACCTGTTGTTCCCGTGGCAAAAGTTTGTGTTGATCCTGTTTGACCACCCAAAGAAGTCAACCCTGCACCCGAAACACCAAGTGCAATTGCTGCGGAGCCATTCCAGTATTTGATCTCGTTAGTATCCGTGCGATACCACATCTTACCTTTGTCACCAGCAACAAGGCCACCTGGGTCCGCAGCAACACCATTAAGACCTAAAAGCCCTGCCATCACATCGCCCGCTTTATTCAGCGGAGTGTAGCCCAAGGCTGTCGTCACATCACCTGAAACGATATTCGCTCCAACAGTCACGCGACCTTTTGCATCCACGGTCACCTTAGAATAAGTTCCCGCAGACACACCGCTTGAAGCCAATGTCAAAGCCCCAGCATTCGATAGTGTGGCATCACCACTCATTGTTTGGGCTGTCGCAATATTCGAAGCATTACCTACTAAGATTTTTCCATCAGTCAATGTAGATGACTGAGCGTCTGTGATTCCATAGCCCGCAAGAGTTGTTGGCGTTGCTGTGATTGAAGACCACGCAGGAGTTACCGTCACATTGCCCGCTGCAGTCAAACGACCTTGCGCATCCACTGTGAAGGTTCCAATTTGTGTCGCGGAACCATAGGAGGCAGCCGCGACCGCAGTATTTGCCAAAGAAATAGTGCCAGTTCCTGTGATGGGACCACCAGTAAGTCCCGTGCCCGTCGCAACACTCGTCACCCCTGTTGCGGCAGGAGCCTGACAAGCCCAGCCTGTCACGGTCCAAGTCGCAACATGACCCGTAGTTCCGCACGCGAAGTTATTAAACTTACCAGCTGAATCTACGATGGCAATTCCAGAAGTTGCTGTATTCACGCCCGTGAAATTCAAATCAGCAGCCAAGATGGTTCCGTCTAAAATTTTACTTGTTGTCACTGCATTCGCGGCAATTGTCGCCGCCGCAGAACCCGGGCCTGTAGCAGTCACATCCCCCGTCAAGGCTGTGACATAGTTTCCTGCCGGCTGTTTCGCAACAAAAGAATCGTAATCTGTTTTACTTAAAAGACCCGCTGTTGCGCCGGCAGAAGACGCCAGTGGAATATTCAAGGTATGAGTATTACCAGATGACGACCAGTTTGGAGCTGCGCCCGAAGTGCCCGGCACCGCTAAAGTTTGAGTAGAACCAACTTGACCATTGAATGAAGTTAAACCCGCTCCAGAAATTCCCAGAGCCTGCACTGCAGCTCCATCCCAATATTTAATCTGGTTACTGGTGGTATTAAACCAAGTCCGACCTTTTTCCGCTGCTCCCCAAGCCGCCGTTGATGGATCCGCTGCATAAGAACCCAGTTGAAGATTTTTATTTGAAGCTAAAGAAACATTTCCCGCATTCGTAACATCTTGGCCACCCATATTGAGGGTACCTGTCATGGTGCCGCCAGCAACTGGCAGCTTCGTCGTATCTGCGGCAATTCGCGCATCCACTGCCGTACTGAAATCAGTTACCTGTGAAGCGGTGATCGCAATGTTCACACACGAAAAACCACCCACTGGGGAAATAAACTTCAAAGTTTGATTATCAGTACAAGTTGCCAATTGAGCGTATGGAACCTTGGCATCCAAATCAGTTTGAAGATTTGTTACATCTGAAACAGCCAGTGTCGAGACACCGCTTGAAACGCGACCTTGCGCATCCGTTGTCACTTTGTAGTAAGTTCCAGCAGCGCCAGTGTTTTTCAGCGCAAAAACACCAGCGTTGCTAATCGTCGCATCACCACTCAGCGATACAGCCGCAGCATTACCACCAGCATTACCCACCCAAATTTGAGCTGAAGGCAAAGCACTGCCACTAACCGCAGAGAGTTTATTAGAGAATGTCGTATAATCAGCCGCCGTCAAAAGACCGCGATTTGAGGCAGAAGCACTTGGAATATTAAATGTGTGAACGCCAGAAGCGGAATTAATATTAAAGTCAGTACCGCTCGTGCCCAAAGCAAAAGCCTGAGCATTGTCGCTCAAACCATTCATTGATTGAACACCAGCCCCCGCAGTACCTATTACTTTAGCCTGCGTGCCGTCCCAGTATTTCATTTCGTTAGTTGTCGAGTTAAACCAAACTTTACCTTTATCTGCAACCGTCAAGCCCGCTGGATCCGTCGCATTGTTCGAAAGGTGCAATGACTTTGATGGGTTCATCGTAATGTAACCGGTTAAAGTCAAATTCTGATCATTCATGTTGATCGCACCTGTCATAGTGCCGCCGCTCAAAGGTAGTTTTGTCGTATCAGCAGCAATTCGTGCATCCACCGCGGTATTGAAGTCACTCACCTTGGCTGACGTGATCGAAATTGGAGTACAAACGAAACCACCTGCAGGGGAAACGAAAGTCCAAACTTCATCCGCACCACACGAAGGCATCTGAGAATACAAAACACGATCGTTCAAAGCTGTTTGTAATCCCGTGACATCGGTAAGTCCCAGAGCCAATGCAGTTTTAATTGCCGCCGTATCAGTTGAAAGCACCCCCGCACCGTTGACCGAAAGGCCACTGCCTACCTGCACTATACCAGTGGATGTTGTTGTTGCGACAGCAACAGAACCGCCCGCACTCACACAAGTCAGCACTCCGCCTGAAGCTTTTAATACTTCACCAGCGTTACATGAAGGAAGATTGGACTTCGCAAATGATTTTACCGAAGGATCGGTTTCATTTGCAGGAACTGAAACACTCAAATCTGAAGCGAGTGCATAGGCTGAAGCAGGCTGCCCACCTAACTGATCAGCATCAGTGGCCTTTGCCGCGCTTGTAGCTTCTTCCGCAACCATCGCATAAGGGACTGAGCCAATATTGTGATAAGGCAGGATCGCTCGATCGCCACCAGACCCCGTATTAAAAATGATTTTAACCTTGCGTTGATCTCCAGCTGCTGGAGTGTAGGAGCCAGGACACACTGTTGTTTCGAGCCCCTGATCCTCTGAAGTTAAACCGCTCACTAATGCTGTTGAGTTTGAAAATACCTTAAGTAGGCTCGCGCGAGATTGTGGTGATCCCACAGAATAAACATTTATAGGAGATGTTCCTTCACCGATAGTAAATGAAAACGTTCCGCCTGTTGCGCTTAGATCTGTATTTAGATGTTGCTCGGAATACAATAAACAATTGTCTGGACTTAAAACCTTAATAGTAAAATCCACGGCTGCCGACGACAACGCGACGTTAGAGGCATCTTCAACAATCTTTCCTGATATATTGATGCCCTTCGGCCCATTTCCCAGGGCCGTCTGCGCAAAGATAAGTATCGCAACAATCAGCTTCATGCTCTTCATACGTTCCTCATTCACATCGATTGATATGTCACACTGATTTCAGCTCGATAAACACCGTCATTAGTTTTGCTGCCTTCCGATTTCAGAACTTCGCCTACTGCGCTTTGAACTTTGTATTGACCATATTGATCTTTGGCCTGTCTTTGCACGGAGGGCGCTATGGCCAAAGCACTTCCACTTCGCTCGATAGAGAATTTGTCTTGCACCAGCGACTGAATGCTCGCATCGATGGAGCAACCTACGCAAAAAAGTGATGTCGAAAGAACTATGAATAAGAACAGACTAAATCTCATATCTCCTCTTCGGACTAGAATATGTCGCCCTAAAGAAGTGTGATAGCCTTGCAATGGAAACCCAGACGAATCGGTGCAAATTACCGCAAATTTCTGGAAGAACTTAGATCACAAAATAAAGATTCCGCCCCTCAAAAAGTCATGAACGCGGAAATTTTTTTGACCTTTCAAATGAATCAGAAGAGTGCCATTCGAGAGACAATTGTAAAAATTGTATGAGAGCCCTCAAACCCGCTCCCCTCCAGCATTCCTCGGCCCTTACAAAATGGTAAATTACCTGATTTTATTTGGTAATTTTACCACTACCCTCGAAGGAATACGATACTAACTCACTAAGCCTTTGACTCCCTACTCTGTCGTTATAGTAAAAGAAGCCTATGCATAAATCTTCAGAATTTCTTCTCAATGAATTCCAAAGACAGAAAACTTTGTCTCCGGCATTAACGAATTCTCAATTCGCTAAAAACTTAGGAATTCCGGCCAGTCGCCTCAGTGACTATTTGAATGGCCGCCGAGTAATGACTGTCGCGGTCGCCAAACAGATTACCAAGAACCTCTCATTGAACCCCGCTGATCTGGAACATCTCAAAACTTTGATTGAGTTAGACAAGAAAAGCAAAAAAACTTTGCGCTCAGAAACACAACTTCGCGAAGATGAGTTTTCAGTGATTTGCGATTGGTATCATTTTGCAATCATGGCTTTAATGACCTTAAAGTCTTTCCAATCAGATCCAGCATGGATTGGTGAACGCCTGAATATTCCTGCAGAAGTTGCACAGGCGGCCTTGGATCGCTTGCTTCGCTTAGGCCTAATAGAACTCAAGGATAAAAAATTCGTTGCAACCAGGCGCCAACTTGAGACGACACATAACATTCCTTCGGACTCTCTTCGTCGCTCGCATAGGCAGTCACTACAACAGGTCGTCGATCAATTGGATACGGTCCCGGTGCATCTCAGAGATGTGACTTCCATCACCTTTGCCATCAATCGAAAAAAAATCGCCGAAGCAAAAGGCATCATTCGTAAATTCCGAAGAAAAATGGCGGACCTCATGTCACAAGGTCCAAAGACTGACGTATACAATCTCAATATCCAACTTTTCCCCGTCACGAAGGTAACAAAATAATGAAAACCATTATCGCGCTTGTTCTTTTGTTCTCTATCAATTCGTATGCGAATAACTGGTATGATCGCGGCAATGGCGGATTTGTTCTTCTGTGCCAGGGGCAACAGCCACAGGTTCTCGATCTTTATGAAGCATCTACACGCTTTAACCTTCCACCAGTGCCCACAAAGTCCACTGAGACTTTAGCTAAAGCTTCAGAGTTGATTTCACGCCTTTCAGGAATAGATTCACACCGCGCCAAGCTCTTCAAAGATTGGCTCGACGGTTTCTTGGGGACTGCAAGTTTTGTCGGTGGAAGTTTTGCGAAAACGCCAGACCTGGGGGCGGTTTTAATTCCAGACAACTGCCAACTGGAGCAGGTCATCGTTCAACAGCAGCCTTCGGTGGTTAACAACTATCGCTATCTTATCAATTCCAAGCTTTGGAATCAGCTGGATCCCGACAATCAGGCGGCGCTGATCGTTCATGAGTTGATTTACCGTGAATTCATTTCGACGCCCTCACAAGAGTTCAGTTCTGAAAGAGTTCGCTACTTCAACGCTTTCATTCATTCTGATCTTCCGGGAATCTTTAGCTTAAAAGATTATATCGCAAAACTTCAAGATGTTCACATCAGTCGCTATCAGTACAACGATCTTATGATTTTCCTGGGTGCCGCGAACAGCACCGGTGAATGGATAAGTTCGCCAGTCAATATCGACGAGGGTGGCAGAATTAGATATGCCGCTCTCTCCTCACACCAAAGCATCAACAAGCCGTACTTCAACTATCTTTGCTTTAACCTTGAGGCGAGTCCGCGCATGGGAGCTGTTTTTCTTTCTAAAGAGGGAAAGCTTTTAAATGTTGAAGTCGATCCCCAATTCGCGTCATCAATGGCTTGTCCGCTGCCATACTTTCAGTACAACTCAATTGACTCTTCACTCTTTATTTCTGGCACCAAATGGAGATTTGATGAGAATGAACAGGTCGTTCAAATTCAAGGAGCTCCTTTAACAACACAAGCTGAGTTTTCTTACAAAGGAACTGTCTTTGTAAGCCCAAGCTCTCTTGCAACCTATTCTTCTCAAGATTCTATTTTCGGCTTTGATAGAAAAATGAATTTGATTGAGATCGGACTGGGTGGCGTCCCTTGCAGAACGCCTTATGATTCTAAAATCAGATTCACACCCGACTTGATAAAATCCAATGTCTCAGTCAGCTTGAGCGAAACCGGCGAACCTGTCGGCAATATTCGCTCATGCTACTAGGAATCGCTTTTAAGATTCTCTACAACTTGTCTGAACATACCCTTTATAGCGCGCGCCAAGCTCCCGAGCTTCGTGCGCGATAGCCAGCAACCCCAACTTCGCCGTCCATCCATAAACATTTTCCTGAGGGCAACCTGGCGTATTGATCGCAAGATCGGAAACGCACAGACGTTTGTAAACGGCACCGGGACTGTTCAAGCTGTCTGTTGAACTTTTCTCAGAGTGAGTGCGCAGGAAGCCCCCCGCCAATTCACAGCCGATCATATAGATACAAGGTTCTGCGCTTGCGCCATCCGATTGAACCACCGAAGGAATGCCTTCCTGGATGATCACCTCTTCAACGTCACGGCCACCTTTGGCAGCTTTCATCTTTTTACGAGATTTATAGCTCCACTCTTTTACTTCCGCGCCAGAACCAACACGAATCACTGCCAACCCGTAGGTACCTGCATTGTTTTTCACAAAAACAAAGGGCTCTTGGTCAATTCCGCGTTTTTTGTAATCTGCGCGAAGTTTTTCAATCATGGCATCCACGCGAGCGGCAAGAGCTTCGCGGCTCTTTTCATCACCAATATCGAAATGCTCAAACAACTCTGTTTCAACCGTCAACAGGAACGGATCGATCTTCGCGATCGCGGCAAACTCCTCTGCCAGTTGATTGTAGTATTTGAAGTAAGTGCTTTTCTTTCTTTGGTACCAACCCAATTCATGGGGAGGATTCATTGGATAGTCCAACACTGTTTTGGACCATTCTTCATACTGCTCAGAAAAGTCATTATTGCTGATAATGAGATCCGGCTTGAATGTCTTCAAAAGAGGACCACCCACCAACGCAGAGTGAACCTCAATCTCGCGTCCCGTTGAACTCGTCACCTTTAACGGCTCCGGAAGATCCTTGGGAATAGCAACTTTCACAACGATACCGGATGATTCGATCAACGACTTAATCGTGTAGACGTTCTCCCAATAGAAGGCGTTGTTTGTATGCTCTTCCGTCACCAGCATAACGTTTTTCACGTCACCATAATGTTTGCTTATATATTTCGTCATCAACCCAGCAGAGGTCTCTTTGTCAGTGGGACAAATGTTATTAAACCCCGCCGGAAAAATATTCGCATCGACGTTTGAAATCTTGTAGCCGGCATCACGGATGTCATAGCTTGAATAAATAGGATAGGACAAAGTTGCCGTCTTTGCCGCGAACCATTCGCAAATCTCGTTCATGTTGGCGAGTGTTTGTTTGTGAAGTGTGAGCTTCGCCATCTTATCTCCTTACAGATTCGGATCTTCAGTAGGTACAATTTTCGGAGGCGTTTGAATAGGACGCTTCTCTTCTTCGGGAAGCAAGGCATCTACCTTGGCCCGGCCTGGCCGTTTCACGCTGTTCATACGTTGCGATTCTTCGGTCAAAGACATTGTCTCTTTGGTTTGATATAAAATATCTTCTATTTTTTTTCTAACTTCCTGCAGATATGAGAAAAAATCTTTCTCAAAGCTGTTCACTTTTTGTCCCTGCAGCGGCTTAAACAATTCTGCTTGTTCGATCAAATCACTCAAACTTCCGCCCATATTGGCTTCAAGCTGACGATTGCCGTGTTGTGCCTGCAGCAAGGTGAGGAAAACGAGATAGGTGTTCTTAGCCTGATCCACACCACGCTGAGACCAAATTGGGTCATTCATTTGCATCGCCTTGATCAAATAAACTTGCACCATCTTTTGACCTTCGACTGCGGCCTCGAAATTTTCACTGGAGACTTGATTGGTCGAGACCGTTCCCATCTGGACATAAGTTTTTGCCAGCCAAGTTTGATCCAGATCGCGCTTTTCCTCGCGAACTTTCGCAATTCCTTTTTCAGCAAGATTCAAATACTCCATCGCCTCTTTATCACGTCCCGCTTTGCCATAGACCGATGCCAAGCGCGCAGGAATTTCGGCATTCGCCACTTCGCTGGGAAGTTGTGAACCCATCCTGTAGGCATCCAAAAGAGTTGCCAAAGTTTTTAAATCATCGCCCAAAGCCTCATAGGCAAATGACATCCGATAAAGTGCACGCGCCGCGATCGCTGGTTGGTGCTTCAAAGTTTTCTCGTACACATCACGATCAATGGTGACAGCTTCCGACCATTTCCCCAGGCCCTCTAAGGACTCCGCCTCACCCAAGCGTGAAGATTGAAAATAAAATGACTGTGGATAAGTCCCTTGAAAACTCTTGAACTGTGCGCGAGCTTCTTCAAATCGCGCCAGGGCTAAGAGTCTTTCGGCATTATTGATTTCATTTTCTTCTGCAAGATTCTTTGCGGCAACGGCGGACTCATCACTTCGATCAATCTGGAAAGAGCTGCAAGCTACTATGGAGCCCATAAGAAAAGAAAGTAAACTCAGCCCCAGAATTTTAGACTTCACTTTTTCTTTTCCCTTTCTTCAATCAACTCGCTGAGTTCTTCCAACCCAGACAGATCTGAAATGTCTTTAACCAGGTCAGGAATTCGCAAGACGCGAGCTTCCTTTTCCATTCTCGATTCAAACTGCTGATACAAAGCATCCCTCTGATTGTAGAAGGACTTCATCTGCGTGTACAAGTCGATGAGTGGCTGATCCGGTCCGCTCTTCTCAGATCCTGTTCCCAGGTCCAGCCAATAAGGAAAGATGCGGTTCAAAATGACGGTGTCAAGGTGGTAGCCACCCTTTTTTATTTCGCGAGAGAAGTACTCAGCCTCTTTCAGCTTTGCCTGATCAAAACTCGTAACCAGTACAAACTTGGTGGTCGGAGAAACGAGCATACGATGAACGTCGACCGTTCGTTGCAAAAGTTTTCCCTGCCATTGCTCGATGTTCATAAAGAAATCGCCCAACTCATGAATGAATTGAGATCCCGTCAGGTTTTCCAGAATTTTTAGCACCTGTCGCGTGCTGGTTTGCAGAAGCTGTCCAAAGAATCCTGATTTTTTGCCTTCAGGATCGCGGAACCACTTTGCAACTCCTTCGTTGAACAATGCCGAAAGCTTTTGCGGAGCATGGAGGAAATCAATCGCATGTTTCGTTGGAGGAGTGTCGAGAATGATCAGATCAAAATTGCCCGACTCATAACATGAATAAAGTTTTTCTAAAGAAGTGAATTCCTGAGAGCCGCTGAGATTGGTTGAAAGCTGCTGATACAAACTGTTTGCAAAGATCTTTTTAACCGCTTCCGATTTCTGCGCGGCCCGAGTTACAAATTCATCAAAAGTTTTTTTGTGATCAATAACCGAAGCATAGAGCTCACCACTAAAGTTCTGCCCCGGAACCTTGGTGATATCAGTGGAACCTTCAATTCCCAAAGTTTGCGCCAAACGTTTAGCCGGATCAATCGTCAACACCAGAACGCGTTTGCCTTCTTTCGCTGCGATTACCGCCAATGAAGCAGCGACTGTGGTTTTTCCCACTCCTCCGCTGCCTACACAAACCAAAACCTTCGTGTCTTTAAAAAGTTCTGAAGCCATCAGAGTTTCTCTCCGATCAACTCAACAAGCTTCCACGGCTGAGTTTCAAAAAAGAGTGGCACAGATTTCAAATCTTTCGTGAGTCCTTGAGCATTCTTCACCATTTCACTTTGTCGATGAAGATGCTGCTGAAGATACAAAGCAAAATCACGAAGACCCTCTTCTGGTTCTTTCGCAGCCTCGTCAATAGCGCTTACTGAAACCGGCACCGCCAACATCTTGTTAAGGATGATCTCTGCTTCAATGTCGAACTCTGACTTGAGATCTTGCGACAATTCCGTCGCCTCTTTAAGCGGAAGTTCTTCTGGCAAAGTCACGATGTGGTAATGGCAAATCTCTTTGTCGCGAATCACCTTGTCGATATTGCGACTTTGTTCTCCCATCGGGCCAAATTGAACGGCTTGTGCCATCCCTTTCGGGGCCTCCAGCAGCGCCTTGAAATGTCCTGTTGCGAAGGCGTCCACCACAATGCAATCAAACGGGAGTGCCGGACCATGCTTGCGGGGGCCACTGGTGATTTTACCTAGAATTGCGAGCTCCGGCAGGGCCGGCGCCACATTGATAAACGCACGCATGACGGCATTATCGAAGAAGAGCTTTGCCAGACTCTCCACCTTTATTAAATATTGGGCATATTCGCGAAGACAGGTGTCTCCGGACCACAAAGCCACTGAAAGATTTTGCTTAACTTGGGTCGGATGGAACTCAACTTGTGGCAAATCGAAGAAATCGCGATAAAAGCTCTGGTCACCGAGCTCCACCAGAAGGACCCGATTTCCCGATTGGCTCAATTTTAAAGCCAGGGCAGCGGCCAGAACCGACTTTCCAACCCCACCTTTTCCCGTCACAAAGTGAATCTGTTGCTTCATAGATCCCTAAGTGTGGCTGACCTCTGAAATATAGGCATTGCGCATGGCATTATTTGATGCCAATACAGTGGGCATCTTCTAAGATCCAGCGGTTTTGGCGTATTCGCGCTTATCTGTCTGCACTTAGGAGTAAAAACATGAAATCAAATGTAGAAAAGGTTTCTAACCTTTCCAGAAAAATCAGCATCGAAATTCCAGCTGCTGTAGTTCAATCATCTTTCAATAAGGTGTTTAACGGCATCCAAAAAGACGTAACAATCAAAGGCTTCCGTAAAGGTAAAGCTCCTTTGAACACAATCAAAAGCATGTACGGCGATCGCGTAAAACAAGACGTCGTTCAAGACTTGGTTCAAAAGCACTACGCAGAAGCTTTGCAAGAACACAAACTTGAGCCAATCAGCTACCCTGAGTTTGAATTTGCAGATCCAACTGAAGACAAAGACTTCTCTTTCACGGCAGCTTTCGATGTTCGCCCTGAAATCAATTTGAAAAAATACGAAGGTCTTGAAGTAGAAAAAGAAGCTTACTCTTTCGACCCTAAAAAAGTTGATCAAGTTCTTGAGAACATCCGTGCATCACGCGCGACTTTTGAAGATCTTAAAGAAGAGCGCGCTGCTAAAGCTGGCGATATCGCAGTTATCGATTTCGTTGGTTATGTTGGCGGTAAAGAACTTGAAAACGGTGCGGGCACTAACCACCACCTTGATCTTGGCGCAAAACAATTCATCGACGGTTTCGAAGATGGCATCGTAGGAATGAAAAAAGGCGAAACTAAAACTTTGTCTTTGAAATTCCCAGATCCATACCACTCTGCGGACCTTGCTGGTAAACCAGTTGAGTTCAAAGTGACTGTTAACAACATCCAAGTAAAAGTTTTGCCTGAGTTGACTGATGATTTCTTGAAATCACTTGGTGGACCAGACAACTTGGCTGATTTGAAAAAAACAATCCAAGAAGACCTTGAACAAGGCGACAAGAAAAAAATCGAAGACGCTTTCAAAAACCGTCTTTTGAAAACTCTTGTAAAAGAAAACCCAGTCGAAGTTCCACCTTCTTTGTTGAAAGAACAAAAAGCTTCATTGGTAGAAGACTTCAAAAAACGTATGTCTGAACAAGGCATGGGCGAAGCTGATTTCGCTTCTTACGTTGAAAAATGGGATGGCGATTTCGCTAAAACTGCGACTGAGATGATCCAATCTTCATTCTTGGTTGATGCTATTGCGAAAAAACATGATCTTTTTGCGAAGAAAGAAGACCTTGATGCTAAATTTGCTGAGTACGCTCAACAAACTGGTATTGAAGTTTCTCGTATCAAAGAATTCTACGGTCGCCCAGACCAAGCTAGCCGTCTGACTTATCAAATCACAGAAGAGAAAGTGATCAACTTCCTCAACAAAACTGTGAAAGTAAAAGAAGTGCCAGCTGGCTCTTTGAAAGACGAAGCTAACTAATTAGCTTTCTAAACTTTTAGAAACTAAAAAGGCTCCCCCAAGGGAGCCTTTTTTTATTTGCACATTGCTAAGTTTTTACTGCCGTTCACAATCGAGTTGTATGGGGTTGAGTTGCTGGTGCGAAGAACCGACCAGTATCTGGATCCGCCTTTCCAGCCTCCGACATTTCCTGCGATCCGGCCGTCCCGGCCAATCCAACGATCCAAAATTCTGATACCGCAACTTAAGTTTTGTAGAGGATCGTGCAGATCTTTGGTTGTTTTAAATCCGCACCCATAGGCATTTCCGCTTTCAATTGAGATTTGCAGCAAGCCACGGCTCACAACACGATTGCCATTACTGTCAGCAAAACTCTCTGTGTATGAAGTGTTCGTATTAAAGTTGCTTTCAAACTTCACCATCGAAGAAATCAAGAAGGCCCAATACTGTTTACGTTGGGCATAAGACAACTTGTCGTACTTGGGACAGAAGGTGTTTTTATCTGCCGGAATCACATCCAAAAGATTTTTTCCAAGTCTATCGAGCTCATTGTTCACATGATCTGTCCAAGTTTTGCTTCCGGAAATCTTTGCCTCCCACAACGGCGCTACCTCCAATGTCGTGCCACCTGTTCCCGACGATGGAGGGACTGGTGATGGTGCTGGAGTGGGCGTTGAGGTCGACGTATCCAAAGCCGGCAGTCTTTGGCCGAACGACCACGCGTTGTTTGCTTTGAAAGTGACAAGAGCCGCGATTACCAAAATTATTTTGAAAGTAGTTTTTTGCATGAATAACAGATCGGCTGATTTTTAACGGCCTTGACTGTTCGAAAAACTGTCAAAATTCTAGTATTTATTCTGCAAATTCAGCTCAGAAAATAGCGAGATCAGTGCATATCTCTTTGTTTAAGTGAACAAACTCTATTCACTTTTCATGAAATCACGCGCGAGGTACGGACACACTTTTGGTGTCGCATCCGCGTTATTTCCTCTTCATCGTCGGCATTACATTAGCAAGTACGTTCAGAATGCCTAGAAAACCATTGCTATATACCGATGAACATCCCTATCACATCATGGCCCGCTCCAATAACAAGGAGTGGTTTTATCTCCCCATTATCGAATGCTGGAAAATTTTTTCTAGGCATTTATTTTTCGCTCAAAAAAAATTTGGTTTTAAAGTTTATCTCTTTGTTTTAATGGACAACCACTACCACTTAATCGGAAGTTGCTCATCAAAGCACAACCTCGGCGAAGTCATGGCTTGGCTTCAAAAATCTGTAAGCCGAGAAATTAACAAGCAAGCCCAAAGAACGAATCATATTTTCGGAGGCCCTTACAAAGCTTGCCTCATCAGACACCCAGAACATTTTTCTGCCGTGTTTAAATATGTCGCCAGAAATCCAGTGGAAGCTGGCATCACGAGTTCGGTCGAGCTTTACAGTTACTCAACCCTAAACACTTCACTAATACCCACCACCGAACGAGACGAATGGTTCGCTGATATTCCTGTAGCCTCAAATGATTTAAGAGATTGGCTTAATCAAAGCTTCCAACAAGAAACACGTCTTATTATTCAACAAAACTTGAAAAAGACAGTCTTCGAACCTCTGAATAGAAGCAATCGGCGGCAATGCTCTTTTTGAGAGATGGACTCCTTGACGCGTGCGCGACACCAAAAGTGTGTCCGTACCTTATTGGCAGTTATTGTATTGTTCGAAGTAGCGCTGACAGATGGAGTATTGAGAATTGCAATCTGTAACATCTGTAGAGTTGTACTGAGTTGTTGGACAGCGGCGCAGGCTGTTGCGTTTGACTGTGACGATGAAGTTGCCACGAGCATATTCCTGGTAGCTCTCTCCGCTTCCGTTGTAGATCGTGTAGGAAAGCTTATTTGTACCCGCCATCAACAACGGCTTTTGGAACAACGTTGAAACCCAAAGATTGAACGTCGAAACACTCTTCCCGACTTTTCCGTTATAGCCCGCCATCTTGACGCGAGTTGATCCGTCTTCGTGCTCAGCGCGAAGTTCAACCTGGCTTGCACGAGCATCCACAGGGCCAATAAATGTATCGTAGGATTGAGGATCTAAAACGACATCACGACAGGTATAGACAGCCTGCCCGGTTCCGTTGAAACCTTCGCAGGTCATAACAACAGTCCCCTCAAGAGGAGTCGCTGCAAATTCGCGTCCCGAAGCAAAACCCGCAAGTTCAGCGGATTTCGCAACAGAGCAAAGTAGCAAGATTGTAGAGACAACTTTTAACATAAAAGGCCCCCTCATCTGCCCCTCAAGTAGGCGCGTAGAGTAGGAGACCTATTTAGGAGAGGCAATAACTAGCGCGTCAAACCCTTCATGGTGTTCCACGCCTTCAAATAGCTAAATGCTTGATATGCTTGATAATCTGACTTCAGAAGTTTGTCGCGAGGCGACAGCTTTTCTTCTTTTTTTGAGCCCAAATCCTTCCACCAAGCCATTGCGCCTTCTTCTGTGGCTTTTTTAAGATCCAATTTTTCAGCGGCTCTTTCTTTATCACCCTTCAAGTGACCCGCGATATCGCCCTCACGAGTGGTCTGTCCTTTCACGACGGACTTCGCAAATGCTTCGACATCCACATCATCGATCTCGATATCAGGATGGATACCTTCCGCCTGAATCGAAACGCCACTTGGTGTGTAGTAGCGAGCAACGGTCAGTTTTAAACCACTGCCATCACCCAATTTAATAACTGACTGAACAGAGCCTTTACCGAACGTGCGTTGACCGGTGATCAAAGCGCGTTTGTTATCTTGAAGAGCACCGGAAACAATTTCCGAAGCACTCGCGGTGTATTCATTTACCAAGATCACCAAAGGAACATCTGTGTATTTTCCTTTTTTAGTCGCAGAAGCCACTTCTTTTTCAGCCTTGTTACGACCGATCGTGCTGACGATCACACCTTCTTTAAGGAACATATCACTGACTTTGATTGCCTGATCCAACAAACCGCCTGGGTTTCTTCTCATATCAATCAACAAACCAGAGATTTTCCCTTTGTTATTCTTCGCATGAGTTTCCAAGATCTTCTCAAGATCTTTCGATGTGTTCTCAATGAAGCTTGTGATTCTGACATAAGCAAAACCGTCGCCCATGTCTGTGTATTTAACTGATTTGATTTTCACGCTGCCACGAGTGACGGTGATATCCCGAGGCTTATCCTCGCCTTCACGCACGACTCGCAGAACAACTTTGCTGCCTTTTTTACCGCGCATCAATTGAGAGGCTTCAACCAGGCTCATGCCTTTAGTGCTCGTTCCGTCAACGCCGACAACCTTATCGCCCGCCTTGATTCCCGCTTCCCAGGCTGGAGCGTCTTCAATTGGAGAAATAATAGTCAGAATGCCGTTTTGAATGGAGATCTCAATCCCCAAACCACCAAATTCTCCGCTCGTTTCAGTTTCGAAGTCTTTAAAGATTTCCGGAGGCATGAAATTGGTATGTGGATCCAGCTCGCGCAACATCCCCTTGATGGCTCCATAGACAAGTTTTTTCGTGTCTACTTCTTCAACGTAGTATTGTTGGATGAGGTTTAGAACCTTACTGAAATTTTGAAGATCTGCGTATCTTTCTTGAGCGAATGCAGGGACTTGAAAACCTGTTTCTGCCATGATGAAGATCGTCAGGATTAAAATAAATCCCAAGATATAGGTTTTCCAATAGCGTTTCAGTGATTGCATGTAGTTAAAGTCCTTTCATCCACAGCTGCGGGTCGTAGGGTTCTGAAAAATGTCTAATCTCAAAATAAATTCCAGCAGGATCATCACCAGAGGGAACTCCTGCGGCGGCAATAACTTGGGACTGAGTGATCTCATCCCCAACATTTACCTTCACTTCTTCTGCATGACCGTAAACCGTGTAGTAATGATCTCCGTGGTCGACAATTAATGTCGTTCCAAATCCAGGGATCTCACCAACGAAAGAAACTTTTCCTTCGAAGACTGATTTGATCGGACTGCCCTTTGCGGCAGAAATGAAAATACCTTTATTTGATAAAGTGTACGGCTGATCCTGGCCTTTCATAAGTCCAAATTTGCGAGTCACGACCCCAAGAATGGGATGAGGCAACTCCCCTTTTTGATCCAGGAAAGATGGCTTGAACAAAAGATCGAAGACTCCGGCATCGTCGATATTCAGCTGGGTCGACTTTTCGCGAAGCCCATTGATCTGCTTGAGAGCGAAAAGCTTGCTCTTGCGGATACCGTCTAAAAGTTTGTTCTTAAGGTTTTGTTCAGCAATTAGCTTCTTTTCCTGGCTGGAGATCTTCTCTTCTATCGATTTTAAACTTTCCAATCGCTGGGCCAGGATCTTCTTCTTCGATTGAAGGTCTTTTAGGTCCAATCGGTAGTTCTTAATAAGCTCCAGGTCTCGTTCAGCCACAATGCCTAAGATTTTGAGATTGCGCTCCAAAGAGGACGAGCTGTTTGATGAGAATACATAACGAGCGACTGAAGGTCCGCCGAGCTTATAAATGGCCCTCAAGCGTTCCGCCAAAAGGGCCCGCTGAGATTTCGCTTTACCCTCAAGCTCCTCGACCTTTTGAGTGAGGTTCTTAATATTGACTTCAATCAAAGCGCGCTGCTGGGAAAAAGCTCCGCGCTCGGTGACTGTTTTTTTAATTTTCTTATTGATTTCAAAAAGACCCGACAGGACCTGACGCTGTTTGATCTCTGCGTCTTCGATCTTCTTCTTATTGACTTCAAAGTCTTTAGCCAACGCGTCCGCGTCGACAGGCACTGAAGCTTTTGCGCCAAAAGGCACAGAACCCTGCGCGCTGGCGGATGAAACTAACGAAGCAAAAAAGAAGACGGCCACGAGGGCCTGTTGCCATTTCAAACTAGGACCTCTGACTCGCGGCCCAGCCGTCGTTAATTCTTCTGACACAAAGATAAGAACCAAATGCACCTAAGGCTGTTCCACCCGCAATTAAGATCACAATGGCAATAGGTTGAATGAAAGTAAGATGCTGACCTAACTGCAGGAAGCTCAATTTTGTGATCAACAAGTTTTTGAAAAACAGATATGTCCCGAAGCATAGACTCACGGCGAGGACCGACGAAATCACTCCCAACAAGGCCCCTTCCTTAAGGAAAGGTTTGCGGATCATCGAGTTCGTAGCCCCAATCATCTCAAGCACGACGATTTCATCTCGGCGCGATTGAACTGAGGCTCTGATGGCATTGGACATCACAAACAAAGAAGCCGCCAAAATAACCAGGCCCAGAAGTTTCATCGTGATTTCAACTGCCGCTACCAAGGCTCCGTATTTTTCAACCCAATCCTGCCCGTAGCTGACCTCATCGACGCCTTCTTTTTTCTTTAAATCCGCAGCAAGATTTTGCAGAACTTGCATCTGATCTTGAGTCGCAACGGAAGGAGCCAGACTTACTTGAAGACTCGCGGGGATAAGCTTCAAGAGTTCTTCATCTTGGCTCATATCTGGCGCATAGCTAGCAAGCTGAGTGCGGAAATCACCGAGGGCACTTTCTTGCGTGACGTAGCGAATCTCACCAACCTTGCCCGTTTCTTTAAGAAAACTTTCAAGACCTTCCCGGCCTTGCTGCGAAAGATCCTGGGAAAGATAGACTGTCATTTGCACGTCTTCCCCCCACATCGTCAGAATATTTTTAAAGTTTTGCGAGATCAAGAGCGCGGCACCCATCACTACAAAACAAGCCGTGACGACCACTAAAGTTGAAAGCTTGAGTGCTATATTTTTTTGTGGAGGTTTCATTTAGTATCCCCCACGATCATTCCATCTCGAAGTTCTAAGGTTCGCTTTTTACGTCGCTTCACCATATCGTGATCATGTGTAGCCACGAAGACTGTCGTTCCTTGAGCGCAAACTCGCTCCAAAAGATCCATGATCTCTTCACTCAGGCGAGGGTCCAAGTTTCCTGTCGGCTCATCGGCAATCAAAACACCCGGTTGATGAATGATGGCGCGGGCAATAGCAGTTCGCTGTTGTTCCCCACCCGAAATGAACTCAGGGTATTGGTCATGCTTATGGGCCAATCCAACTTGTTCTAAAACTTCAGAGACTCGACGAGAAATCGCCATCGGTTTGTCGCCACGGATGATTAGTGGTAAAGCGACATTTTCAAAGATCGTTCGGTCCTTAAGAAGTTTGAAATCCTGAAAGATCACCCCGATTTTTCGACGGAAGTAAGGCACCTGACCGTCTTTAATCTCTGACAAATCGTAGCCCGCAACTTTCACGCCGCCGGAAGTCGCAATATCATAAGCGGATATCATCTTAAATAGAGTTGTCTTCCCTGCACCGCTAGGACCGGTAAGAAATACGAATTCACCTTTGTCGATATTCAGATCGATATTTTTAAGAGCGTGAACCGGGCCGGGATATGTCTTATATACGTGGGAAAATTCAATCATCCCATCATCTTATGGAAGATGTGGGTTCTTGAATACTCGCCTTCAGTCGAGGTTTTTATTATTTTAAGGCATTCCTCCAGCCATCAGAGTGTCGATGATGGTGGAGTGCTGGCGATGAAGGGCTAATTTGATCGCTTCTTCTCTATGAGAAGAGCCTACTTTCAGGACTTGGTCATGAGGAATCTTGATGGTTTTCATCACAGCACCGTTACAAAAAATACGGCTCACCAAGAATGGGTTTTGCGCACCCCAGTCCTCTGTTTGCACATGATATTTCTGTCCGCGTACATTGATGTCTGAATTAAAACCTTTTTGCATCCTCTAAACCTCTTTAACCACCTTTGGAAATCTATCAAGAAACTCACCAGATCTCATCTCTTTTTTGTCATGAATCGCCTGGAATGTCCGCGGTGTTATTATGGAGATGTTGTTATTTGACTCGAGATCATTTTTTCGACCACACTCTTAGTGTTAGTCATTACAATAACCGAGTCAGCCATCAGACGGCTCGACGTATTGAGAAAGGAACTCTGTACTATGTTGAAGGAATTTAAGACCTTTATCATGAGAGGCAATGTTTTGGATTTGGCGGTCGGTATCATCATTGGTGCTGCCTTCACTAAGATTGTAACCTCTTTCGTCGGTGATGTGCTAATGCCCGTGATTAGTCTGGCAATGGGGAAAGTTGATTTTTCAAACATGTTCGTCGCTTTCAATGGCGGCACTTATGCTACTTTAGAAGCGGCCAAAAAAGAGGGCGTAGCGACTTTGAACTATGGTCTTTTTATCAATGCGGTCATTGATTTCCTGATTGTGGCTTTTGCGATCTTCATGCTGATCAAGGCGATTAATAGATTGCAAAAAAAGGAAGAAGCGAAAGCTCCTGATACCAAAGAGTGCCCAGAATGCTTATCCGCCATCCCTTTGAAAGCCCGTAAATGTTCTCACTGTGGAAGCCTTCAGACCTCGACCATGTACTCTGATAAGGCCTCGGCCCCCAGCAGAAGTATGTAATTATGTTTCTTTTAAAGGGAGTGTGACCACACTCCCTTTCTGCCCCCACGTCTCTGTCTCAAATTGAGCCGTAAACTTTCTCTCCACAAGTGCCGATAAATGGTACTGCAATTGCATCATCAAACTGCATCGGGGAGGAGTTCAAATGAATCGCATTTCGAACTATACAAATACGACGACTGTCAAAATTTTCTTCGCATTGTCTCTTGTGACATCTCAATTCATCACGCTCCCCGCAAGTGCTGGATCTGCCTGTATATCACAATGTGATTATGATTATGCTGGCGAAACAAATATCAAGGCAGTCAACGCCTGCAAAAATAACTGCAGCAATCAAGATGCAAGACTTTGTATTGATGCGAAAAAAGATCTTTCCAATGCCAAAAAGGACCTCGCAAAAACTTGCAGCGAAGCTGACATGGGTTCTGATTGCGCTGAAAAGGTAGATGCCTGCGCCGAAGTGGGGGGCTCGAGTGCCTTTGCTACTGCAGGACAATACATGAGTGCTATCGGTAATCAGTACGGCTCTTTAGTGAGCGCTTTGGGTGCCGGCGGCAAAGGCTGCCCGCAAATGGCCGGTAAAACATATTTCAACAGAAAAGACAGTCTTAATAAGGACATCGACAGCACGAAAGAAGATCTCGCGAAGCTCAATGACGAGAAAGCGACTATTGAAGATGATTTCAATAAGCAAATTCAAGATCTGCAAGATGAGCTGAACAAGGCTCAAGAGGAACTCGACAAGCAAAAGCTTGAGATGAAGGAAAGAAAACGCAAACAGATTGCCGACTTCCAGGCGAGTCAAAACCAAGCCAAGGAAGAACTTCGTAAAAAGAGTACAGATTTGCTAAGTCTGCGTGGTCAGTTGATTTCTTCTCAACAGGATCAAGCCCTTAAGCTGATCGCCATGTCAGATGCTTCAGGTAAACGTGCCTGCCAAAAGGCCGTTAATGATGCGAAAAAGGCTTATGATGCGATCGTATCCAGCGGCAGCGGCAATTACATCGCTAAAGCCAAGCAAAAAAAGCAAGACCTGATCAGTACATATAACGACTGTATGGATTCCTTCCAACAACAGCGTGTTGCTCTGAATAAGTCTAAAAAACAAGAGCAAGACCAAATCAATAAAGCGATCACAGACACACAACAGTCAGCAGAAGAACTTACCAACAGCATGAATACTGCAAGTTCCCAATTGGCTGAAATGGAGCAAGACGCGAAAACTGAAGAAGACGCAGCTACTCAAAAGGTTCTGAAACTCATGCAGACCAACCAGACCAAAATGCTCGCGGCTCAGCAGAAAATGCAGTCAAACTTGCAAACAATTGCCACTAAAAATCAGAGCTTGTCTGAGAAACTCAACCGTTTGAATAACGAGCTGGCACAGCTTGGTCCTGCTCCAAGCGAAGATTCGACCAAAACTGTGAAACAAGTCGGATCTGAAATTGGCGGTCTTCAAGAGAATATCGAGGAAGCGCAGGCTTCCGTTGATCAGTACTGCGGTAGTTCTGCCTCATCTAAATCGGGTGGTGGTTCAAGAAGATCAGGTGCTACAAAATAGGCCTCGCCTTCGGACCAGTGTCCCTAGACCCATTCGATCTGCACTGATAGTATGGGGGCTTGTTAAAGGAGCCCCCTCAAGTGCTAAAGAAAATCATCCTGTTCATTGCTGCTCTTGGCCTCATTGGTATCTTCGGATTGTTTCTCGTTTATCAATCAGTTAAGTCAAGCTTACCGCAACTTATCACCGTCAAAGACTATGAACCTCTCTTGGTCAGTCAGGTCTATGACCGCAATGGAAAAAAGATCGGCGAATTCTTCCGTGAACGTCGCACTTTGGTTCCCTACGAAAAGATTCCTAAAAATCTGGTTAATGCCTTCTTGGCGGCGGAAGATGACCAATTCTTCCAGCATAAAGGTATCAATCCTCAAGCAATTTTCAGAGCTGCTTTGGCAAACTTAAGAGCAGGTCGTTCGGTTCAAGGGGGATCGACGATCACTCAACAGGTTGCCAAGACATTGCTTCTTTCCTCTGAGAAAACTTTAACTCGAAAAATGCGCGACATCCTTCTTGCTCTTGAGATGGAAAAGAACTTGAGCAAACAAGACATCCTGTTCCTGTACTTGAATCAAATTTATTTTGGTCAAGGTGCCTACGGTGTGGAACAAGCTGCACAAACTTACTATCGCAAACCAGTTTCAAAACTAACTTTGTCTGAGATGGCCATCCTGGCAGGTCTTCCACAAGCTCCAAGTGGATACAGCCCGGTCAGAAATCCTCTTAGAGCCAAAGAACGTCAAATGTACGTTTTGCATCGTATGGCTGATGTTGGTTTCATCACCAAAGAAGAAGCTGACAAAGCCGGCAAAGAGCCTGTTAAGGTTTATGTGCGGGAAAACTATGAAGAGTATGCTCCCTTCTTCCTTGAAACAGTTCGCCAGCTTCTAGTGGCTCAACTTGGTGAAGACATGGTTTTGGATAAAGGTCTTCGCATCTACACAAGTTTGGATCTCACCAAGCAATTGGCAGCCCAAGATTCAGTGATGGCAGGCCTCAAGAGTCTTGATAAACGCCAAGGCTATCGCGGTCCGCTTAAAAATATCGCTGATCAAAAGGATGTCGAAACATTCCTCAAAGACACCCGCGCAAAGTTAGTCGGCGATTCGACCCCCGAGCGTATTATTTTGCCCGAGGGAAAATTCGCGGACATCGTACCTAAGCGCGATGAGAAGGCAGCAAAAGAGCACCCGCTTCTTCCTACCTACATCAAGCTTCGCGACACCGTTCAGGGTGTCGTGCAGGATATCGATGATTCTTTGGGATTGGTTTATGTTCAGTTCCCTGACTCTCAGGGTTTGATTGATTTTGATACCATGACTTGGGCCCGCAAACCGGACTCTGACAAACGTTATGATTTATCAACCATCAAAAAACCTTCTGATGCGTTGAAAAAAGGTGATGTGATCTTGGTTCGCGTCGTCGGCGATAAATTCTCTCCGACTCGTATCATCGGACAAAGCAAAAAGAAAAACGTGACTCCTGCGAAGCTGCCGGATTTTGGAAAGTACGTAGATCTTGAGTTGGATCAAGAGCCTCTGGTTGAAGGTGCCTTGCTTTCAATCGACCAGCAATCAGAAGATGTTCTTGCGATGGTTGGCGGAACCAGCTTTGGAAAAAGTGAGTTCAACAGAGCTATCCAGGCTCCCCGTCAAACAGGTTCTTCGTTCAAGTCCATCGTTTACACGGCGGCACTCGACAAGGGCTACAATCCTTCAACTCCCATCATGGACGCTCCCTTGGTTTATGAAGAAGGTGGCAACAGTTCCGGTGGTGATGAAGAAGGTCAAGGAGATCCGAAAGTTTGGAAGCCAGCGAATCACTCAAAAAGTTTCGGTGGTGATATCATTGTTCGCAATGCACTTTCACAATCCCTAAATATTCCAGCCGTGAAGGTCATCGAAGACGTGGGCGTTCCTTGGGCCACTGAATACGCACATCGTTTGGGAATTTATTCTCCGTTAAATCCTGACTTCACATTGGTTCTTGGATCAAGCAGCGTCACTTTATATGAAATGACGAAAGTTTTCTCTGAACTCGGTCGTTTAGGTAAACGCACACGACCTTTGTTAATCCACAAAGTTGAAGACAAAAACGGTAAAACGTTGATGGAAACAATTTCTTTGGATGCGCGCATGGAGAAAGAACTTAAAACTTACGACGACGATTTCGAAAATCGCCGAAAAGAGTACCTCGCCATTGCCAAAGATCCGGCAAAGCTTGAAGAGTTCAAAAAGAAAGAACCAAAAAAAGCTGCTCTTGCACAGAATATCTTCTTTGAAGATGCAGATCAGTTGATCAAACCAACAACGGCTTTCGTTATGACATCTCTTTTAAGAGGTGTTATTGAAGATAAAAAAGGAACCGGCGCTCGCGCACGTTCTTTGGGTCGCGAAGTGGCTGGTAAAACTGGTACGACGAACAACTACTATGACGCATGGTTCATCGGCTACAGCCCACAAATTGCCACGGGTGTTTGGGTGGGTTTTGACAAAGAGAAAAGCCTGGGCAAAGGCGAGGTTGGTGGTCGCTCCGCATTGCCAATCTGGATAGATTACATGAAAGCTGCTCACGAGGGACTTCCTCAGATGACTTTCCCAGTTCCTGACGGTATCGTATTTGCGAATATCGACAGTGAAACAGGAAAACTGGCAAATGCTTCGACGAAAAATATTCTTCGCCAAGCGTTTGTTGAAGGAACTGAGCCGACAGCCGCTTCTGGTAAATCAGAAGAAGCTACGGACTTCTACAAACAGGATCTCTCTGAGTAAAGGATCATGTGAAAGACGACGTCAAAGACCGCGAACACAATATTCACCTCTGGGGGGTGAAGCAGAATAATCTCAAAAACATCGAGGTCAAAATTCCTGTCGGTTCTATGACGGTGATTTGTGGCCCGAGTGGGTCAGGGAAATCCTCCTTGGCCTTTGAGACTCTCTTTGCGGAAGGTCAGCGTCGTTTTATCGAAAGCATGTCGAACTATGCCCGCCAATTCTTGAATAAGGCGCCAAAGCCTGACATCGAGGGCATTAACAACATTCCTCCTGCTATCTCTATTGAACAAAAGAACACAATCAAGAGCTCGCGCTCAACAGTGGGCACAACGACTGAAATCATTGATTACCTTCGTCTGCTTTATGAAAAGATCGGCAGATCCTATTGCCCCACTCATCACTGCCTGACCGAAAAAGAGAGTGTCACCGAAGCGACTGATAAGGTGATTAAGAACTTTTCTGGAAAACGTGGCTATCTTTTGGTTGAAATCAGCGCCGAGGGACGCGTGGCTGAAGGAAAGAAACTTCACTCGCTTCTTTTGCAGGACGGCTACTTAAGAATTTATATTCCAAAAGTCAGCGAGCCTGTAAAGTCCTCCAGCAAAGCGGCGAAAAAGACGGCAGGAAAAAAAGCGACAAAGAAAGTTGCCGCAGTTGAAATGCCAACTCCTGTTGTTGGCATGGGCTCTGGCACCGGTGTCGGTGGTGTAACTTCTGAAGACATGGGCACTGTCGTCGAAATCGGCGATGCTGCGGCTATTAAAAAAGGTCTTCCTAAAGAAAGCTTTTATTTGGTTATCGATCGCATGAGCTTCAACGAAGAAGAACGCGGTCGTATCGCTGACTCCATGACTCAGGCTTACGAAGCCAGCATCAAATACAATACTAATTTTATTTCCCGCAAGGCCACAGTGCTGACGACTGAAGGTCAGCGCCTTCAGATCAGCGAAGAGTCTTCTTGTCCTGTTTGTGGATACACCCCTCCAGCGTTGAGTTCGAAGCTTTTTAGCTTCAACTCACCGATCGGAGCCTGCCCGACCTGCAAGGGTTTCGGCAATATTCTGGATATCGACGAGGAAAAGGTTATTCCTAATCCTAACATGAGCTTGGCCCAAGGTGCCTTGAGTCCCTTCTGGATGCCCAGTGCTGCTCATGAAAAGAAACAACTTTTGGCTTATTGTAAGAAAGCTAAAATCGACACGCACACTCCCTGGAAAGAACTGCCTAAAGATCACCGTGATGTGATCTGGAATGGCAATAAAGATTTCTTTGGCGTGCGTGGCTTGTTCGAATATCTCGATCAAATTAAATATAAAATGCATGTGCGCGTCTTTATCTCGCGCTTCCGCAGTCCATTTATTTGTCCCACATGCAAAGGTGCCCGCCTGCGTGTCGAAGCCAATCATGTTTTGATTGATAACTCCAATATCAATCAGCTTTCAAACATGACGATTGAAGATCTTCACCAATTTTTCCAAAAGCTGCAGCTGGCTCCACATCAACTTGAAGTGGCCAATGAAGTTCTGAAACAGATTCGCGCGCGACTCGAATTCCTCATGCGTGTTGGAGTTCATTATCTTTCATTGGGTCGCGAAACTCGCACACTTTCCGGTGGAGAGTATCAACGTTTGATTTTGGCAAACCAGCTGGGCATGGGTCTTTCCCAAGCCTTGTATGTTCTGGATGAACCGACCGTTGGCTTACATCCTCGTGACAATGACCGCCTGATTTCAATTCTAAAAGACCTCAAAGAGCTGGGAAACACCCTGGTTATCGTTGAACATGATCATGATGTGATCAAGGCCAGCGAAAACATCATTGAGATGGGACCTGGCTCTGGTTATCTCGGCGGACAGGTTGTTTACTCTGGAACAACCAATGATTTTTACAAGTTCGATAAATCAGTCACTGTTCCTTACCTTTTAAATAAGAGCTCAACGCCCCTAAGAATCATTCGCCCGGTGGATGTTGAGTCTTACAAGGTCAAGCTCGAGCTTAAAGGGGCGAAAGGTCACAATCTAAAAAATCTGGATGTGATTATTCCGCTCAATCGTCTGGTCACAGTCACGGGCGTGAGCGGCTCCGGAAAATCAACTTTGATTTCTAAGACTTTGTATCCAGCCCTGGCGCGCGCCCTTGATATTGAATACATTCCATCACAAGAATATGCGGCCCTTGAAGGGGTTGAGCATATCAAAAACGTTTTGCTCATCGATCAGTCGCCCATCGGGAAATCAGCGAGAAGCTCGCCGATCACTTATTTGAAGGCTTTCGATGCAATTCGCACCATCATGGCAACTGTGCCCGAAGCGAAAGCCCGCGGCTACACTCCGGGGACCTTCAGTTTGAATGTCGATGGCGGTCGTTGCCCAGCTTGTAAAGGGACTGGTTACGAAGAGATCGACATGATGTTCATGGATAACGTCGTCATTCCCTGCGATGTCTGTGACAGTAAAAAATACCGTCCCGAAATTCTTGAAATTCAGTACAAAGGAAAGAATGTTTCCGAAATACTTGCGATGACCGTCAGCGAGGCCATGAATTTCTTCGTGGCGCATCCAAATATTCGAAAACCTCTCAGTGTCCTTAAAGAAGTCGGCCTGGATTACCTCGCTTTGGGGCAGCCAGCCAACTCTTTGAGCGGTGGTGAGTCTCAGCGTCTGAAGATCGCCAAAGAGCTTTCTCAGGTCCACCAGAAGTCGACCTTGTATATCCTGGATGAACCCACTACCGGCTTGCATTTCCGCGAGGTAGAGCTGCTTATGAGGGTTCTGAACAAGCTTATTGAGACTGGCGGCAGCGTCGTCGTGGTTGAGCACAATCTGGATGTGATCCGTGGGTCCGATTATGTGATTGACCTCGGTCCTGAAGCAGGTAAAAAAGGCGGAACAATAGTCGCTCAAGGCTCTCCGGATGACATCATCAAGGCTAAAAAAAGCCTCACCGGTCAGTATCTGAAGCGTTACGTGGAAAGTCATAGGTAAGATAGGTCAATGGTAACTGAAATTAAAAGACTCCTTAGCGAAGCAAAACCTTACAAAAAAACTATCGTAATCGTTGCTGTCGCCGGAGTTATTCACGCTGCTGCGTCTGCGCGAATGGCTCTTTTGATCAAACCTCTTTTCGACAACCTGGCAAAAGCTGAGTTCGATCTGGTTCTTCAATTGGTTCCTTGGGCCATGTTGCTAGCAGTGATCGCGGGCGTTGCACGCTACTTCCATATTTATCTTATGAACTATGTAGCAGAGTGTATCACTCAAGCGCTTCGTCAAAAATTGCAGCAAAAATTCATGAAGCTAAATCTTTCATTCCACAATACCTATGCAACGGGCTCTGGTGGATTGATCAGCTTGATCTTGAATGACATCGGCGCAATTCAAGATGGACTTCGCATGGTTGCGGATATCTTCCTTCATCCGCTTCTTTTCATCTTCCTTTTGGGCAACTTGTTGATCATCGACTGGAAGCTGACTTTGGCGACGATGATTTTGGTTCCAATCATTGGAGCTTTCTTGAAATCAACTTCACGCAGCTTGCGTAAGTACACGCCAATTGGCCAAACACTGCTGCAAAAGATGACTTCGACAATCAAAGAAAGCATCGACGGTGTTCGCATCATCCAGTCTTTCAATCTTGAAAAAGTCATGGGCAACCGCCTTATCAATGAGTCTAAAGAATATCTTGAGACTCGTAAGATCGTTCATGCGCGCACTGAAATCATGGGCCCTGTGACAGAGATTCTGGCTTCAGCGATCGTCATGGGCGTGCTTCTTTATGAAACTTGGGAAGTAAAAGCGGGTCGTGCGACTCCTGGTACTTTTGTCGGCTTCATCGCCTCTTTGCTGATGTTGAATGCTCCTATTAAGAAGTTCCAAGAGTCTTATGTGCGCATTCAATCTGTCGTTGCCGTGGCTAAACGTATTTTCCACGTTCTCGATGATCCAAACGAAGTCCCTGAAAGTATCGAAAACAAACCATTCCCGCAGCAGTGGAACAAGATCACTTACAAGAATGTTTCATTCTCTTATGGTCGCGAAATGATCTTGAAAAATGTTGATCTGGAAATTAAGCGCGGCGAGATCGTCGCTTTGGTTGGCGCAAGCGGTAGCGGCAAGTCAACGATCGTTAATCTTCTTGAACGCTTCTTTGATTCCACTTCAGGTGAAATTCTTTTTGATGACGTCAACATTCGCGACATTGAGCTCACAGAACTACGCCGTAATATCGCGCTGGTAACTCAAGACGTCTTCCTATTCAGCGACACCATTGAGAACAATATCGGAGCAGGAAATCTTTCACGCGATAAAAAAGACGTCGTAAAAATGGCGACATTGGCTAACGCAAATGACTTCATCATGAAGATGCCAAATGGCTATCAAAGCCGCGTCGGCGATCGTGGGAATCTTCTTTCTGGTGGCGAAAAACAACGCGTGAGCATCGCTCGTGCGATGTTTAAAGATGCTCCCTTGTTGATCCTTGATGAAGCAACCAGTGCTCTTGATACTGCCAGCGAAATCGAAGTTCAAAAGGGTTTGGATCATTTGATGGAAGGCCGCACAGCACTTGTTATTGCTCATCGTCTTTCAACAATCCAAAAAGCTGACAAGATCGTCGTCCTTAAAGGCGGCCAAATCGTAGAAATCGGCACACACCACGAACTTCTGAAAAACGAAGGCGAATACCACCGTTTCCACAGCCTGCAACACAGTTAATACCGTCCGACGGCTATACAATCCTCTGACTGTCGTCCTGACAGTCAGAGACCTCAGAACATTCTCTAGACAGTCTCCCATCTAAAACTAGACACTCACCAGACTTATCTAACGCTACGAGCCTCAAAAAGGTACGCCGTACCTCCCCAAGTGTTTCAGGCTGAAACACTCTGGTTTAAGCATTAATTTAAAAGTCGGGGTTTGCATGATTTTTAGACAGCAAAGCTAAAGTTCGTCTAGTTAGTTGACGATAAAAGATTCGACACTTTTTTACAGTCAAAACTTGAAGGGACGGAACTATGATTAATTGGGATGAGTTTGAACACATACACGTGATCAAGAAGCTCAAACATATCCTCAGCGCTTGGTGGAATATCGATGTGGTATTCACTGATGAGCGTGGAATGCTTAAGGGCTATGACTCTGATAAAGCGGGTTTCAATAATCCAGCTATCGCAGCTCTTGTAAACAAAGAAGCTGGTCAATCAAGCATTGCTGAACTTGTATCTAAATCTTTGGATGATCTTCGCACTTCACAAAACCGTTTCAGCATCCGTAAATGGGATATGGTTGGTTTTGACGTCGGCGTGTTCCCAATCATGATTGAAAATGATTGCGTGGGTACTGTTGTTGCGATGGGCTTCTTCCGCGATTCAAACTTCACTTCCCGCTTGCAAGAGATCCGCGACCGTCTGGCTGCTTTTGGCATGTCTGGCGAAGTGATCGAAAAATGCTTGGGCAAATTGAAGTTCCTTGATGATCAAGACCGCACTCACTTCACTGAGATTTGTGAACTGGTGGCTCAGGAGATCGTGACTCTTCACTTGGAAATCTCTTCACGTGAAGATCGCATTAAAGAGCTTAATAAAGAGTTGGGTAACAGATTTAAATACGACAACATGATCGGTAAATCTAAACCAATGCAATCTTTGTACGCTTTGATGGACAAAATCAAAGGCGCTGATTCTACAGTGCTTGTACAAGGGGAAAACGGTACAGGTAAAGAGTTGATCGCGAAATCGATCCACTACAACTCCAACCGCAAAGACAAGCCATTCATCATTCAGAACTGTTCTGCCTTCAATGATAATCTTTTAGAATCAGAACTATTCGGTCACATGAAGGGTTCTTTCACCGGCGCTTTGAAAGACAAAAAAGGTCTTTTCGAAATGGCCGACAAAGGAACATTCTTCCTGGATGAGATCGGTGATACATCACCACAAATGCAAGTTAAGCTTCTTCGTGTATTGCAAGAAGGCACTTTCATGCCAGTGGGCGCAACTGAATCCAGAAAAGTTGACGTACGTATCGTGGCGGCGACGAATAGAAATTTGAAGGAGATGGTTGAGCAAGGTACGTTCCGTGAGGACTTGTACTATCGCTTGAATGTTATCAACATTCGCGTGCCACCACTTAGAGAAAGAAAAGAAGACATTCCTTTCTTGACGGATTTCTTCCTTAATAAAATTCACGAACAACAAGGCGGACCAAAACGCCAGTTGACGAAACGTGCTTTGGAAAAGTTGTATGACTATCCATGGCCAGGTAACGTGCGTGAATTGCAAAATGAAATCGAAAGACTTTGTGTTCTTTCTGGCGAAGAAACAAAATTGATGGCGGAACTTCTTTCTCCAAAAGTTTTGGAAGCTGGCGAAAAGAACAAGGTTCAAGGTTCTCGTTTGCAAGGTAAGTTGAAAGACGCCTTGGAAGATCTTGAACGCGAGATGATCCGCGAGGGTCTACGCCGCACAGGTTGGAATAAATCCAAACTTGCGAAAGAACTTGGCATCAGTCGCGCTGGTTTGATTATGAAGGTTGAGAAATACGGCCTTGATAAACGCAAACTAGCTCGTTAATCAGCCCAAAAAACTAAATTTAAAAACCCACAGTTCAGCAGAATTGTGGGTTTTTTCTTTTTTCACCCTCGAATCCGCAAAAGGTGCCAGGCACCTTTTGCTTCACTCACCGTGTCGAAGGCTGCCCTGGATGCGGTGACCTTTCGGGGCGCCTACCCTAAATTAATTACCTTGTTGAACTAAAATTGGTGGGATTTTGAGCCCCTCCGAATCGCTACTTTATTAGACACCAAGCCCCACTATCTACATGAAACCTCTAAGGAATCTTAATACTGCGAAGTCTTGGCATTGCCTTTGTATAATAGGCTTTCGAGAGTAAGGGGATACGTGGTCTATGCAGAACTCAACGTTAGATAGTTCATTCGTGAATCGCTTGAAGCAGATTTTATCAAACCGCTATGGGAAGGGTTTACAGATTCGTCAGTTGATGGATCTTTCAGAGCTTCAATCAGAAGAAGATGCTTACACGCGGGGGCGTGATTTGCATGTTCCTATCAAGGTCAACGGCGCGCTTTTGGGGACCGCCGTTGTTCCTTCTGCAGACGACTTGAATCAGGAAAAACGCCAAGGGGTGACTCAGTTAATTCGCATGGTTTTGGAACCAGCGATGTACAAGTGGTATCTCGATCAACGCGAAGCCAATCTTGCTGAAATCAGCAAAGCGAACCTAAATCTGGATAACGTGCATTTGTTCGCGGAAGAAATGCCCTCAATAGATGATCTCATCAAAGAAGATACGGACCTCGCCAAAGGTCTAAGTTTCGATTTGATTTCAAACCTTATTCATTTAGAGGGACGCACGGAAACCACCAACAAAAAAGTGGCTCTACTTCTACATGAAATGACCGGCCGTTGGGCTTTTGTTCCTTTCAATGACATCAAAGGACAACTTCACTCATCCTATGACATTGCAAAATTGGGTGGAATGACGATCTTTATCGAAAACGTTGAAACTTTGAATGCTGCCGAACAAGAACTATTGATGGAATACCTTGCAGAAGAGCGTTCTGCCGATGAACCTTTGATCATCACCAGCTCGAAAATGAACGCCGGAGAGCTTGAAACTGTCGAAACATTGTCTGCAGGTTTGATCGACGAACTTTCTGTAAACTGCTTTGAGGTCGATCGCGCTCCATTGACGACTCAAGGACTCAAAGAAGTTCTCGAGCTGTTCTTTATGAAAGATGGCCCGATAGACGCATAAAACTTGAAAATCCCATGAGTGTCTGTGAGAATTTTTCTTATGGTCACTCATGATGAATTTTTAGTTCCTTTCTTAGATCGCTCCCTAGGCTCAAATGCCTACAAAGTTTTTTCCCTTGCAGGAGATGCTTCGAATCGTCGCTATTACCGCGTCGTTTTGGACAATCAATCCTGGGTGCTCATGCGCTGGGAGCCTTTTGATCCAAATAACTATCCATTCCTGAGTGTCCTGAATCATTTTGCAAAAAATGGCGTACACGTTCCTCAAGTTGTCTCCATGAGTCCGCAAGAAGGACTTGTTCTTCTTGAAGACCTTGGCGACTACACTTTGGAAAGAAAATTCTGGGAAAGCCAAAATCAAGAGTCCTCCATGGACTTCTACAAAATGGCGATTGATGAGATCGTTAAGATCCATCACCCGGCAACCCTGGATAAATCCGACTGCACAGCCTTTAAGATTCAATTCGATACTGAAAAGTTTTTGTGGGAAATGAACTACGGAAAAGACAATCTGCTTTCTGGAGTTTTGAAGTTCCCATTCAGCGAGCAACGTAACAAAGAGATCTCAGACATCTTTCTGGATATCTGCTCAAAGCTTCACGCAGAACCGAAACGCATTGCACACCGCGACTATCATTCACGCAACTTGATGTTGAAATTGGACCAAATGGTCGTGATCGATTTCCAAGATGCGCGCCTTGGTCCTATTCAGTATGACCTAGTCAGCTTGATGCGTGATTCGTACGTCGACATGAACGACTCCATGGCAAAAAGTTTGATCAATTACTATCTTGAGCAGTCTAAACCTTATTTGCCCAAAGACTTCTCGCGTGAACATTTTGATCGCATTTATGAACTTCAGTCTATTCAACGTTGCTTCAAGGCCTGCGGCAGTTTCGCAAGCTTCTATCACCAGCGTGAAGACAAACGTTACCTTAAGTATCTTTCAGGAACTCTTCGCCGAGTCATGAAGGCCATCAATGAATTCCCGGAATACAAAGTTTTCGGTGATGTGCTGATCGATTCTGGCGCTCTTGAAAGAAAGTACGAATCTCTATGAATGTGATGTTGCTTGCTGCGGGTGAGGGCACACGCCTTCGCCCCTACACTTTGACTTTGCCAAAGCCCGCCATTCCGTTTTTAAACTTACCTTTGGCTTCACACTCACTGGGTTTTTTGAACGATCTGCCAATCAACAAACTGGTCGTTAATACTTTCCATCTTCCTGAAAAAATCCACAGTCTTTTCCACAGAATTCCCCACAACGCTAAAGAGTTGCATTTTTCTAATGAGGTCGGTGAAATCCTTGGCAATGGTGGCGGTCTTGGTAAAGCACGAGCGCATTTCAGCGGCGGTGGTGATTTTATCATGATGAATTCAGATGAAGTCATTCTTCCGACAGATTCAGATGTCGTCAAAAAAGCTGTCGCTCAACATAAGGCCTCTGGCGCGATCGCAACATTGATGGTTATGGAACATCACGGAGTGGGAACTCAATTTGGTGGTGTGTGGGTTGATGGAGCCAATCAAGTCAAAGGCTTCGGCAAGACAGCAATTGATGGCACAAAGAAAGCCTGGCATTTCATCGGAGTACAGATTCTTTCCGAAAGAATCTTCCAGTACATTCCGACAACAGGAGCTTCAAACATTCTTTATGATGTGATGGCCGCCGCGATTGCCAATGGTGAGTCCGTTCAATGCTTCCCTTTTGAAGCAACTTGGTTTGAAACAGGCAATCCCACAGATTTCCTGGAGGCTTCAGAAAAATGCATCAGCTTCCTTCTGAATCCCCTGGCCTCTCCTGAAAAAACGGCTCTTGAACGTGTCTTCGACAGATATGCGAATTCAAAAATGATTTCTCAAAGTTTGGAAGGCGCTCACCTGCACTTCTCAAACGAGGCCAGCATCAATACTGAATCTAAATTTCAAGGGTTCGTCTGCTGCGCGGAAGGAAGTCGCCTTCCTGAAAATTGCAACTTAAAGAACGTTGTGATTGGCGAGGGAGTTCAAATCCCCCCCGGCACTCAAGCTGAAAATGTTCTGCTGATATAGGTCAGCACTCCGGTTTCGCCGGAGTAAGGGTTATTTGTAGAGCAAATATTTTTTGCTCTCTTTAGCCCAAGACTTCTCGTCTTTTAGAAGTTCTTTATCTAGGTCCGCTGGCTTGGCATTCTTCTTCTCAATCCAGTTTTTCAATTCAGGTCCGCCATTAATGACATCAAAAGCAAGTTTGTTGTGAACATACTCGTAAGCGAAATCACGATAAATTGGATAATCAGGATAAAGTTCACGGATCACTTTCAACATCAAAGCCACTAATCGGAAGGGCTTAAACTGCGCGTGGTTGTAGGACTCGCAGTCTGTATGGAACTGGAAGCCATGACAAAGTTTGCCTTGATGCTTATGGAAAGTCGGCTCGAAATAGCATTCGCGCAAAATCACGCCTTTATGCCACTGCGGTGCTTTCTTTTTCATCTCTGCCAAAATCTTTGTGTAATCCAAATCAGAGGCCCCGATTACTTCCAATGCTCGGGTCGTTCCGCGCCCCTCTGAAAGTGTGGTTCCTTCGATCAGTACCGTTCCTGGATAAGCACGAGCCATGTTCAAGGAAGCCGCATTCGGAGATGGATTCACCCAAGGTCTTTTCACATCCCAGCCAAAACCCGGAGCCTTATTAGGCGCATAGCCTTTCATCTTAACAACATCAAGTTCAAGATCGAGCTGATAGAAATCTTTGAAGTACAACGCCAACTCACCGACTGTCAGACCATGTCGCATTGGAATCGGAGCTGCTCCGACAAAAGATTCCCAACCTGGGCGCATACGGAATCCTTCGATCACGCGACCCGCTGGATTAGGACGATCAAGAATGATGATTTTCTTTTGAGTCTTCGCGCACTCTTCCATCACATACAATAACGTCGTGATAAACGTATAGATTCGGCAACCCAAATCTTGAAGATCAAAAAGCAGAACATCAAAGTGTGACATCATCTCTGCAGTGGGACGACGAACTTCGCCGTAAAGACTGAAGATAGGAATCTGATGGACGGGATCAATGAAGTTTGGGCTCTCGATCATGTTATCTTGTTTATCACCACGCACACCGTGCTGAGGACCGAAGGCACAAGACAATTTAATTTTTTTGGAAAGAAGATCGAGGCTGTGCTTAAGTTCCGCATCAACGCTGGCCGGATGACAAATCAAACCCACACGTTTGCCCTTAAGAGATTTTAAACGCTTCACATCACTCAATAGAACTTCAACACCCAACTTCATAACAACAGATTCCTTTTCCTCATTAGTCTAACGAGAAATTGAATCTTGGGTATCTTTTTCTATTTTGGATTGGAGGGAGATTTGGCAGCTACACTCCGGCTTCACCGGAGCTGTGCCACCAACTCAAGAAAATTACTTTTGCAAAGCCAAGTCAGCAGGACCAAAGAATGATTCTTGGCTTTCTTTGACTTTATAACGACGACTCATCATCAAGAAAATACTGTCAGCAGCAACCCCGATAGGTTCGCCATTATAGTTCTTCGACATGCCGGCAAGACTTGAAGGATCGCGCTCAAGGCCTGTTTTTCCATGACCAGCACCGCCCGCACCTGCATAGGCACCAGAACCATCATCCATTCCCCCACTGCCATCACCAACCGGAGCGCCACCGCCTCCGCCGCCACCTTCTTCGTAGCCATTGGCTGCAGTTGAAGCACCAATTTTAACTTTCTCAAGTTTCGCGAGGGCTTTCCTTTCCGCTTCTGCATTTGCCGCCATCGCGCCGTCGATCATCCCTTTCGGAAAGCCTGCTGCGGCCATAGCTCCAGCTGAGCTAAAGTCAGAAGACTTGTAGGTTTTATCCCCAATTTTAAAAGCACCGGTTTTTGGATTATAGACACCTTGAGCTTCAAGAGTTTTTAATGTGGATCCGATGGCTTTATAGTTTGGATCTTTAGTCGCGGCATTCACATAAGGATCATTTGTGTTGCCGGTCTCCGTAAGCCCCCCAAAGCCGTCCGTTTGAAATCCTGTAACTCCAGCCGAACCAGCAGCGCCACCGTGATCTTTACCTTGAGCTAAATTTGTAAGCCCCATACTGAGTACCATCGTACCCATGGCAACTAACGACCAATTAGTGGCTGGAGTAGATGCAAAGCCTTGCTGAATCATCACACCGCCCATAACTACTTGAGCGCCCCCAGTTACCATATTTACGGCCTGAGCAAAACCATTTCCACTCTTGGATTTATCTGCACCATCTTTTACGCTTGGTTGATTATCTCTGGTACCTGAAACAGTTTTCCCATCCTCAACACCCGTTGCCGAATAAGCTAACAAGGGCGAAAATATTAAACTTAAAGTAATAACACCGGAAGTGATTTGCTTTTTCATAATGCGCCCTTTAGTTATTTAACAGTGTCGAGTTGTTATCGCGATAACGGTCACGAACTTTTTCCCAGTTCGACTTGCCACCTTGACCTGTAACTTCTTTGGTCCAATTCTGCTGACCCGCCATTTTATTTGGGTCTTTTTCTCCACCTGGAAGATAAGGGCGAAGTTTGGAGTCAGAAGAAGAACCGCCGGATCCCCAACTTCCACCTCCACCACCGCCGCCACTAGATCCGCCAAGAATATTGGCATTCAAACCTTTCTTGTCAGATCCACCAGCTCCTGCAGCTCCACCGCCACCGAAGCCACCACCACTGCCGCCGAAACCAGCGCCACCTCCTGTTGGTGCACCAACGCCACCGGCGGAATCTGCAGACTTATTAAAATCACTTGCCGGATCCCGACCTGAATCGCCGCCAGAAAGATCTAAACCTGCTCCGGATCTATCTGATCCCGCGCCAGCATTTGGTGAAGATAACGCAGAGAAGTTTGAAGTGGACGAGTCACCTGCTTTTTGCAAAGCATTCGCGCAGCCAGGAAGACGTGGATTCGCTAAGCACAGACACTCTGGCATCTGTGCATTCTCAGCTTTTTCACAAGTCGCTCGCAAATCCGCAGCCGCAGTCGTTCCCGCTGTACCATTGGATTCCTCATCGCAACTTTGACCTTGCTTAAGTCCGGCGATCATCGATGCGATACCAGTTCCCGCAGAGACGATCATATTTGCATAGTCATATGTGCAAGCAATATTCTTCATAGCAACAGATTTCACATCTTCTTTTTTTGCGTCCGATGTTAGAATTGGGTTAATTTTTGAAATCAAAGAATTTACTTGAGCAGAATATTTTTCGCACAAAACCTTGTTTGCTATTAAATCGGCGTTAAGCCCTTGAGGAATACATGTAGAAAATGTTTCTATCTTTGAATTAATTAACGAGTCTAAATTTGATTTAACTGTAGAACAAGAGGCCTCACATGCAGCTCGAGCAGCTGAACATGCAGCAGTGTAAGCAGTTAATCCCATCTGACCAAGTTTAGCAATTTTCGCAAAAGTACTGCATGAATCCTTAACCGCTACACCGGTAATCATACTCGCCACAGTATTAATGGAGTTCAACGTATTTTGAAGCTGGGGACTGGTTCTCTCACGGCAAATATCGCCCGCTGTGGATTGGGTAGAAGTACACGTACCGTGATACATACTGTAATATCCTGCATGACCTAGAGCCTTTTTAATTGCAGCTCTTGGAATCTGCGCCTGCGCTTCAGTAATGCTCACCGCCAATTGGTTGATTTCAGCAAGCATTGCTTTAACGTCACCTGCCTCTTTGTCATAGCCGCCATCAGCGGCTTCACGTGCGCTCTGAATATCAGACTTATCTGTTACGGGTGCCTTTGTGGCGGATTCGTCACCAAAAGCATACGGTGATGTCGCAAACACACCAAAAATAAAAGCAGTGAGTAAACACACACCTAACTTTTTCATAAGATTCCCCTATGTCCTGCTTTTCGGACAAAAGTCAGACAATCTTAAAATTATTTAGATTTGTATCAGAATGAGACGGTTAGATTAAAAGTCGCTCGGTGGTAAGTTTAAGATCTTTCCTTTACCCGTATTCTCGCCGCCAAGCTGCAACTCTGAACTTAAGTAGTCAGAAGACACCATCTTCACCGAATACCCTGTAGACCCGCCAACCACGCAATTACCTGGATTCGGGACTCCGCCAACAGGCTCCGATGTGCAATTGCCGAAGGTTCCCGGATTGAGAGAGTAGTCTTTGAGGTTTTTACTTCCCCAACCCGTCAATAAATTCTTCCAATTTAACACCGAGTAAGTAAATTTACTTTTAATCGGTAGCATTGATTCAACAATCCCCCCGACTTCCGCAATTTGATCTTTTACAGAAAACTCATCGAAGTTATAAGCACCAACTCTAAAACCTTTATGATAGCCAATATCGGGTCTGAAACTTTTTGCGACTGAAGAGCCGACCTTCCTAATGAATCCATCCCGCATTCTGGTGAAATAGTTGTGATAGAAGTCTGGCTCAATCGAATAATATGCGATGTCAAATGCATTGGGAGCCACGGCTGACATTTCAAGAAGTCGCATCTTTGATGGTTGATCCTTTGCCCAAGCAAGAATGTCGCCAGTGGTTTGCGCGTAGTTAAAAGGCAATGCGTCCCAATCAGCAAAGTTCGGAGGATTGGATCCATTGTAAATATCTACGTTTGATCCCATGTCTGCATTGGGACTGTTGCCCTGAGGAAGTGGAGCCCAGGCCGGATCCAATTCATAAATACTTTTTCCATAATTACCAATCATCATTGCTGACTTCAATCCGTAAGGATCGCCAACATACCGACTATAATTTGCTGCACGCCATTTTAAAACTTTTGGATCAGCCATTCCCGTCGTCAAACTGGCAAGATCCGAAACACGAGGTGGGATCAAGTCATCTGTTCTATTATTACCATCTGAATTCTGAGCGTCCATGTCGCGGCGACTCCACCGATCTGAATACCAAGGACCAATCCGCCCACCAAATGGCTTAACGAAGGAACGCGCTTTCAAAGTAACTTTACCAAATGGAGAAAATGGAATCACTGGCTGAGTCTCCGCAGAAACTCCTACATAGGCCATGCACCAAGGGTTCTTTTCAACACCCAAAGAAAAATTATAAGTATCAACTAAGTTTGAGCGATACCCAATGTAAGGAAGGAGTTCATTGATACCGCTCGCAAGACTTGGATCAACAGTTCCATCTTTGTAGTGAATAGGTACACCCTTATCGTCTTCATCTCTGGATGCATTGAACTCTTTGCCAACAGTATCGATTCGCTGACGATCACACTTTGTATCGATATAGGAAAATCCGGGATAAATTTTTATAGGACTCAACCACTTAACCGGGCGGTCACTGTTGCCAGTAACGCCACACTTGGGGTCGCCCAACGAATTATGCATTTTGAAAGAAGTAACCGCGCTTCGATTCGGTGCTGTCAGATTATTTTGAAAAGTATTCTTTACTCCGGTGCTAACACTTTCTCCATCCAGGTCATAAAAATCTTCGACACTAGAGCTCATTGTTCTGGAAAGTTCGTTAATCACAATCATGCGATCGCGTTGATCGGCGTTATATGCAACGACAAACTTCCCCAGCATAAGATAGTTATATGAACCGAATGCGCGACATCGCTCTTGAGCTCGATCCAGAAGTCGATTGGAAATCGATGTTACTGTCGCCGTAACTTGCAAAAAACCAAAATGCTTTGGTGGTCGGAAAAGTTTCACACCGCTTCTTGAGGCCATGTACTTGCAGGTGTTTTCATCCTTTGGCATAGGTTTAAAGGGAATATAAGTAATACAAAATGCTGGAGCCTCTTGAAATCCATTGCGAATTGGATCTGTGTTTTCATTCGCAATACCTTCATACGCTTGGGACTCATCCAAGTGAGGCGGATTTGGCTTTTTAAACGGGTGGTACTCGAACTCACCGCCACTCCCCAACATCCGATACCGCCAAGCCAACAACTTCCAGCTTTGACGAATCTGATAATTCATATGTCCGATCGCGTTCAGATTCTCTGCCTGTTTCGCGGCCCCATAGTATGCCGCAAGATCCACGGAATTCTGCAGGTTGATTTTATGATGAACCAAAAGACCGACATTGATGACCATTGCGAAGAACAAAAACAGAATTTGAAAAATCAACGCCACGAATAGAGCAACTTGGCCCTTGCGACTTTTCAAACTCAAAATGAAAGTACTGTGGTTGTTCTTAAGCATGAGCCTCAATCAAAGTGCATTTGTGTGTAAACATTGTCGCGCATAGAGTCCCCAGAGGCAAGACCCTTGCTCTTGGCGAAGCAAAAGTGAAAATCACCTCGACCTCGAAAACTTTGACTGTTCTATAGTGAGATGACAGACTTTCTTGCATAGTTCTACGAAGGGAACTCGACTATGGTCCGTACGTATTTTGCATTCATTTTATCTATCCTGCTTTTGCCACTCAGCTCCCATGCTGATGTGCTTTTCGAAGGATATTCCAAGATTCTAGCCGGGGACCAACACATCGGCTATATCGTCAGCCGTTATGAATTCGACGCTAAGAAAAAACAGTTCCTATCCACGTACATTCTGAAAACAGGAAAAGGCTCTTCGGAAGTTACCGAAAGTTTGAAGGCCGTTGCCGATTCTGAACTGGCTCCTATCTCTTACGAATACACAAGTCTTGCGGGCAAAGAAGTCAAAACCATCGACGCTCGTTTCAAGGCAGGAAACCTCAGTGCTGTAGTTAAAACCAACGGTAAGATTCAGCGTTTTGAAAAGAAGATTCCCAAAGGAACTTTCCTTTCCACTTTCTTGGTTTACCTGATGCTCAAAAGCAAAGATGGCCTGCGCTCGGAAACAAAGTATGAGTATCAAGCCATAGCCGAAGAAGATGGTGGCATTTACAAAGGCCAAGCCTTGGTGGGCAAAGAAGAAACCTACAACGGCTTTAAAGCTTTCAAGATCTTGAACACCTTCAAAGACAGCAAGTTCTTGAGTTACGTCAACGAACGCGGTGAAGTTCTTGGCACCAACGCCATGGGGCAAGGAGTGACAACGGAGCTTGTTGCGACTCCCAATGATGCCACCACCGGACAGCCTTACAGCAGCACGATCTTAAAAACACTTTTTGCATCAGTACCCACCGGCCAGCAAAACGTGATCGCGCAATCCCAAAAATCAAAACCTGCAGTTCAACCCGGAAAGCAAATGGGTGTTCCTCAAGGCGAAGGAATCAACCTGAAAGCTCAACCTGAAAAAGACAGCCAGTAAATTCAGTTAGTAAAGGAATACTCCATGAGCATTAATTCAATCATTGGTCAGCACATGTTTATCGGCATCTCCGGTCATGCCCTTACCAAAGATGAAAAACAATTCATCGTAGAGAATAATATTGGCGGCATCTGTCTTTTCGGCCGCAATGTCGCAGATCCAAAACAAGTTCGCGATCTCTGCGCAGAAATTCAATCCCTCCGTTTTCAACAAGCAGATAAAGCACCGCTTTTCATTGGCATTGATATGGAGGGCGGCCGTGTTCATCGTCTTAAAGCTCCATTCACCATCTGGCCACCACTAAGACGTCTGGGCGAGCTTGATGCACCCACAGCTTCTTTCCACTTTGCAAATCGCATGGGACAAGAGCTAAAAGCGGTTGGTATCAACTTGGACTTCGCACCGTGCGTAGATATTTTTACGAATTCAGCAAACACAGTCATCGGCGATCGCTCGATCAGCGATGATCCGGAAAAAGTGGCACGCCATGCTTCAGCCTTGGTGCGTGGCTATATCAAAGCTGACATCATCACTTGTGCAAAGCACTTCCCTGGTCATGGCAACACGATCGTAGACAGTCATTATGATTTACCAGTTGAGAATTTGGATCTGGAGCGTCTTGAAAGCCTTGAACTAATCCCTTTCAAAAAAACTTTCAAATCCCGCGTCGACATGGTCATGACTTCGCATATTAAATTCCCGAAGATTGACCCTGATTGGCCGGTAACTTTATCAGAGATCTTCATCAAAAAGATTATCAGAGAAGAATGCCGCTATCGCGGCCTTGTCATCACAGATGATTTAGGAATGAAGGCAATGTCAGCTCACTTTGGCGTCGAGGAAATCCCGGTGCGTGCGCTCAAAGCCGGTGCAGAGCTACTTTTGTACTGCAATGAACCGGAAGTTCCACCTCAAGCTGTTGAAGCGATTTTGGGAGCCGTTGCACAGGGCTCATTAGATAAAGCAGAACTCGAAGCGACTCACCGAAAGATTCTTGATTTCAAAAAAATCAAAATCTCACATCCTGATCCCCTTCCTCTTGAGGAAGCGATCAAAATTATTGGCAGCCCCGATAATTTGAAGGTGGCGACCGCCATTGCCAACGGTGTGATGCCAGAAGGACTTCTACCGGAGTAAAGACGCCCACCCGCAAAAGGTGCCTGGCACCTTTTGCTTCACTCGGCGAGTCAGGCGCTCTTGGAGATCTGTTTTAAAACCACTTTGTCGTACCCACTTTGCGAGAAGCCTCAGCATCGTCAAAAGGAATTACGAACTGAGATTTAGCTACCTGAGAAGAGCTCTTTCTAAAACTAACGACCTTCGCACCCTGGGAAGATGCGTGATTCATTGCCTGCGGTGATGAATCAATCTCAATATGACTTTCCCCTGTAACCAATTCATCCAGCGAACGCACGTTTTTCAACAACACCGCTGATTGCGCTGAAAGTTCTTCTGCTGTTGCGGCCGCTTCTTCAGATGCAGCTGCATTTTGTTGTGTGACGCCGTCTAATTGATTCATGGCCTTGCTGATTTGAACAATGCCATTTGATTGCTCTTCACTTGCCGTTGCAATCTCTCCATTGAGGTCGGAAACTTTCTTCACTGAATTAACAATCTCTGTAAGCACTTCACCGCTTTGATTTGCCTGCTGGGCGCTCTTTCCAATGCGCTCTACGCTGGCATCAATCAAAGAAGCAATATTCTTTGCTGACTCTGCACTTCTCTGGGCTAAATTTCTTACCGCTTCAGCAACTACCGCAAAGCCTTTCCCTTGCTCTCCGGCCCGAGCAGCTTCAACAGCCGCATTCAATGCCAACAAATTTGTCTGAAAGGCGATATCGTCAATCACCGTGGTGATCTCAGCAATTTTCTTGGAATCCATAGAAACACTATTGATGGATTCAATAAGTGCCTTGATATCTCGCTCGCCTTTCAAAGCCATATCGCGTGTCGAGCTCGCCAAAACAGAAGCTTGCTTTGCGTTCTCTGAATTCAACTTTACTGTCGCCGTCAGCTCTTCAATGGTTGATACAGACTCTTGCAATGAGCCAGCTTGATTCACTGAAGATTGAGATAGAGTCGTCGATGTGGTGGCAATCTGACCTGCAGCTTCCGCGACCTGTTTTGATCCTCCGGCTAAATCTTCTGTCACACGATGAAGTTCTTTAGATAACTTAGCAGCGTACAACACCGCACATGACAATCCTAAGATAACTCCAATAATCGATATAATTGCAAGCAGCCGATTGTTGAAGTCAGCTGTAGCGCGGGCCTCTGCGACCCATACTTTCTGCTCTTCAGCTAAAAAATTTCTGAGCTTTTCAATACGTCCTAAAAACTCCGTAGCAGCTTCCGGACATTCTTTAAAAAAGATTCCTATAAGACGGGTTCTGTCTTGAGGTGTCCCACTGTCATAAAGCGCAAAGATCTCAACCCCTGTCTTCTTGAAAGAAGCCCAAGATGTACTAACCTCATCAACAAGTTTTTTTTGATTTGGTGATAGATCCGAACGATTTAGTTTTGCCAACTGAGCATCCACGCTGGCGACAGCATCCACCGCTTGTTTTTTGGCGGCAGCTCCCTGCTGAGCCGTAACGCCTTCAATTCCCAGTGATCTAAGGCCTATGCGCGTTTCTCTAAAATCCAAAAATGTCTGATCGACCGCAATAACATCATCCAGAACACCTCGGGCCACAGATTCGTACTTCTCTTGAGTTTGGTGACCACCCCAGTAGGCCATGGCGGCCACCAGGACAGCGACCATCGCAATACTTATGTTCAAAATAAGCAATTTCAGACGCAAGTTTAACTTAAGCATGTACAGGCCTCGCTCTCTAAAAGTTGATACTTGTTAAAAAACTCACACCACCTTATCGAACACTCTTCATATGCCCTTTACGTCTTTGACTTTGTTGTTTTATTAAGTTTTTACAATCCTCGACCAAATCAAATACATTTGATCTCAAATCTTTACTGATATGCCGGAATATCACGGAACAAATTTGATCGATTTTTGAAACCATTTTGAAACAGACGTCTGACTGACAAACGCCCGAACATCCCTGAATTAATTACCTGTCCCATCCCTATCAGCTGAAACCTAGGCCCTCTGCACATGGCCTAGGAATTGATAATGCTTCCTCTTATGCCAGAGGAGTATTTATGGGTTTTGATCTAAAGAGTGGTGAAGAAAACCACGAAAATCAGCTAAGTCTGTTTGAAATGCCTTCGATGAATTTCAGCGAAGAAAAGCAAGCCAACCAGCAGGCTATCAACACCCCAAAGGCTTCCGCGGACCATCCCATCAACCAAGGTTCCTCGGCAATGGATTATCATACTTGGAGAATGGCCCACACCGAACCCGAACAAAGCAAGACTTCTCGCTATATGACGATGTCGATGGCCATCCATGCGGCTGCGATTTTAGCGATTGCTATGATGAGCGTGCCATTGGTGGAAGAAGTTAAAACCGAAACAATCACTATTGAACTTGAAGATACACCTGCTCCTCGCCTCCAAGCTCGCGGCGCCAAAGTGACTCCCACGCAAGGAGGCACTCCTGTTATTGCTGAGTCAAAACCCACTCCTTCCACTCCCGCTCCAGCACCGGCGGCTGCAGCGAAAGATGTTGGTGGCCCGGGTGATGTAATCGTCGCCTCGAAGCATGCTAAGGCGACAAAAATGGCGAAGGCGACTAAAGCGAACAAAGCTGCTTCACCGAAAGCTCAAATCGCGGGAGCAAAAGCCGCTCGCAGTATCGCACCTAAGACCAACTTCAAAGCAGTTCCCATGACGATTGATGATATCGAAGCTCCAGAACTTGATCAGGGTGACTTTGCAAAAGCAAACGTTCGCTCTGACTTAAATGAAGATTTCAATGAGGACTTCGCAAATATTGATAGATCTCACAAACAAGCTCTTGCCAGTGAGAAATCGAAGATGGATGCGATGGCCTCTGCTTTAGCGGCCGAGCAAGATGATGAATTGAAATCTATTGATGATCAAAATAAGGAAGATGCGGCACGCTTCGCCGCTCTTCAACAATCGATGCGTAAGAACAACGCCAAAGCAATTGCTTCAGCGATTGCTTCTGAGCGCGCAAACGCTGCAGCCCTGGCCGCTCACGAGGCGGCAGCTCGTGAAAATGCAGCTCGTGCAGCCGCAGCAGCTAATGCTAGAAAAGCGGGACTTGGCGGCGGCGGCAATGGTCGCGGGCAAGAACAAGGTGCTGGAGCTGGCAATAACGGTTCAAATGCAGCGGGAACTCAAGTGGCAGGATCACCAACTGGAGTCCGCAGTCTTGATCAACTTCGCCAAATGCCTGGCAATCCACGTCCACAATATGATCGCGAAGAACGTCGTCGCGGTGATGCTGGTCAACTGACTTATGTGGCGTATGTGACTAAAGAAGGCTACGTGACAAGATTCCAGTTGAGAAAATCAACAGGCTTCCAGAATTTAGACATGAAAACTTTGAACGCCCTGAAGAAATGGCGTTTTTACCCAGGCCAAGAAGGTTGGGTTGAACTTCCATTCCGTTGGGACCTTAAAGGTGGAATGCAGGAAGATGGCGGTCGTTTAAGAACGGCCGTGAGCCAGCGATAGAAATCCGACAGAAAATCACTCGAAAATCTCATTGAAGTTTCGAGTGAAAATACAAAAGGAAAAAGCCTTTGGCCAAATGACCAAAGGCTTTTTTATTTCTAAATACTTAAAATCTCTACGAAATTAGTCTTTTAGACTAGTCTTTGAAAAGAGTCTTTGCAGACTTCGTAGTTCCGTTTGTGCGAACAGCAGCTTTACGCTTTTTGCCGCTAGTAGATTTTTTCTTCTCGCGAATGTACTCAGTTTTTTTAGTTTTAGAAGCCATGTTAACCCCCGAAGATTTTGACAGAGAGAGTTAGTTATCAAAACGGAATCACCAAGTCAACCGAATGCCTGTAATCCCCCGACTTTTGCGTATTTCCCTGGTAGGCGTAGTTGATTTGGAACCTAGGTCCATTAAAACCGAATCCGGCGCTCAAAAGCTGTCTTTTATCGTCCGTATCATCCGAGTAACCAAAGCGGGTAATAAGGAATTTATTCAAATAAGTCTCCAAACCGACCCCAAAAAACGACTCGGAGCTCGCATCGAAGCGGAATCGCATCGAATCTCGGTAAATATAGTTCACCCCACCGACGACTGAGGTTTTTTCACGAAACTCTTTGGGAACGGTGTCTTTCTCTCCGAACGCATTATAAACGACCAAACCCAAGCCAATATTCGCCTTTGGCGTGTACATAAATCCCAAGTCAGCGTTCGTTTGCGTGTAAGAAGCGTTAGGAATTTTTTGTTCCAAATAGTGAATCGTCAATCCGACCGACCATTTGTTGACGATGAATTCTGCCAAAGTCACAGCCAGATCTTGCTGCTTTAATTCACCAAAGGATGTGTCCGATTTTTTTTGCACGAATGAAAAGCCCGCGGGCAAAGCGCTTTCTTCAGTATTGTCACTCAAGCTGGCAACAAGGTCGTCCTTCGCAAATGAACCCACAAGAAAACGTCCCTTGAGATGTGGCAACGTCGCGGGATTTAACAAAAGAACATCGCCCGGCTCTATGGCCGCACGTCCAGTTCCACCGGTCGCAGTCGACGCTGAGGACTTATAAACTTGGGCAGAGGCTGTGTTCACGCTAAGATAAACAAGAAATAAAACAGGAAGTTTTAATAAGCTCAAAGGACGGAGCATGATGATTCACCTCGCACGAATTGTGTGTGCCATTGTTGTTGCATGCACATACTACCCATCGGTCCAGGCCGCCGCCAACAACTTTACTGCAAAACCCATCCGTTCCGGTGACACGCTGATTTCAATCCTGATGAAAAACGGCTTTTCCGCTCGCGAGCGCGAGATTGTTTTGGGTAGCAGCGCCAAACTTCGCAGCCTGTTCCTCACTTTGGATACTAAATATCTGGTGCGCAAAGAAAAAGGCGAAACGGAGCTTCGCATGTATGACTCCCAAACCCGGGCGGCCTTCAAGATTTTGAAAGCCAATGGCAAAGTCACTGCGACGCCCTACTCCCCTAATTACAAGGTCACCTTGGAGCGCATTGAAGGGCGTATTCATGGATCTATTCTGGGAAGTGTTCTTGCCAAAGTGGACAGCAATTTTGTAGCGAGCCGTTTCACCGATGCTTATGTTTTTGATATCCGCACGGCCAAGCATCTAAAGCGCGGCGCTCGTTATTGGTTCACGGTACAAAAGAAATATGAGGGCGGACACTTCATTACTTACGGTGAAATCATGCAGACCTCCCTGGAGATTGATGGCCGGGATGTGCATAAGCGCTTCGTGCGCAATAGTGATGGCGGGGTCTTCTTCAACAGCGATGATCTTCTGGAAAAACGCCCACTCTATGCTCCTGTCAATTACCTAAAAATTGCGAGCACCTTCCAACCGAATCGTCTGCACCCGATCACGGGCAGACGCCAGCCTCATTTGGGTGTGGATTTCGAGCTGCCCGTGGGTGAAGCCGTCTTGGCTGCCAGAAAAGGTGTGGTCGTCAGATACGGTAACAACCATGCCGCTGGAAACTATATTGTCCTGCTTCATTCCAACGGAATGGAAACGGCTTACGATCATCTCTACAAAATTGATAGAAAAATTCGCCAAGGCTTGAAGGTTGCGGCGGGAGATAAAATTGCCGAAGTGGGATGCACGGGTTATTGCACCAGAGCCCATTTACATTTTGCGGTAAAAAATAAGGGCCGAATGGTCGACCCTTTAAATTACATCAAATCTTATCCGTATCATATGCAGGAACAACTTGCAGCGCGCGTTGCCAGAAACTAGAAACGCGTGCAAACCGTGATATAGTTGGCGCATCTTTTAACTGGAATCGTTCCGCCATAATTACCCGCTTGCACCAATGGATTAAAGCAAGCGGCTCCGTCAGTATACTCTACGCCTGCAGGCGCACCGTTGACGAGCTCTTCATTGTAGCAAGAGACGTTATCCTTAGGGATTGCACAGCGAAGAATCGGATTGATATCCCATTGATCTCCGCGCAATTGACGGCGAGCAATATCCAACTCACGACGTACAGCTGCATCGGCCATATTTGCGTCAGTCAACGGAGGACATGACGCCACATCGGCTCTTCTAAATACTTTATATCTGCGGCTGCAATTCCACGCAGCCACACCTTGACCGTTCTGAAGATTCGTTTCAGTGATCGCAGTCAGTACGTTAGCTGGCGAGTTCCCATATGTGTTTGTTCTGCTAAACGAAAGATTGTATCCCTTGCCGTATGCTGTTTTCGCTGGCGAGGCACTGCTTGGCCCGCGGATTAAATTCGGATCCGCTGCACTACTCAAGTAAGTGAATGAAAGAACACCGTCACCAATGAGGACCTTACGGAAACCTTCAGCAACGCCCTGGTCTTTATTAAAATACAAGGTTGCTTCAACATTTCTGTTATCAGGAGAAAACGGGAAATAACGAGTGTATGAGTTCGATTTTGTCGTGACCGAGTCCATCACCAAAGAGTCCGTCAGATTACTGACCATTCCGATAACGTCTGATCCCAGAGTCACCGTCGTATTTGCTGAGTAGACGTTAAACAGATTCGATCTGGAGCGGATCGCTGCATTTGGAATTGCATCCTTATTGATCGGGGAATCTGCCAGATACTCAGCATATTGGGCGGTGCTGATCGTTGTTGCAGGATAATTTGGCTTAAAACCGTTGGCCTCACTCACATAATTGAAGAAATCATCAGTGAGCTTTATGCCCATCGTTTCGTAAGCACCTGCTTTTAGTGAAAAGAAGGCCGTATTGCCGGCAAGAGTCGATTCTGCACAAGAATTATATGTGATTTGGTCAAATCCACCGTCAAAAGCAAAGGGAATGGTAGCTACTTTGCTGCCAACATTAGATCCATATTTCGCTGAGAGCGCCGCATCGACGGCTCCCGAGCTCAATTCGCCGTCCAGTGACGAGTCAAAACCCGCTTTTCCGCAGTTTTGAAACGACACGACAAGAATGCCAGAAGCGACGAATGCTCCAAACGCACGCAAGGTCGTTTTATTAAAACGTACTTTCATGGACTGTTCCCCCGAACTCTAGACTAACATGCTCATCGGATTCTTGTTGATAAAACACAACCCTGTTCTCATGTTAAGACAAGACTCAATATGACTTGTCTTAGAATGAAACGTTTGAGATTTATATAGGGATGTCAAAAGTAAAAAAAGCCATTATTCCAGCAGCAGGTCTAGGGACTCGATTCCTTCCGGCCACAAAAACAGTTCCTAAGGAGATGCTCACAATCGTGGACGCTCCCATCATTCTCTATGTGGTCGAAGAAGCCGTGAAGGCCGGGATCGAAGACATCGTCCTGATCGCAGGGCGTGGAAAGCATGCCATTGAAGACTTCTTTGATACTTCGTACGAGCTTGAAGACAAGTTGGCCAAAGACGGCAAAGAAAAACTTCTTGAGCGAGTCACCAAGATTCGCGACAAAGCAAACATCATCAGTATTCGCCAAAAACAAGCGATGGGCTTAGGCCATGCCGTCCTTTGTGGACTTCCTATTATCGGCAAAGAACCTTTCGCCGTGCTTTTGGGCGACGAAATCACTATGGAAGCAAACGGCGAAGACAGCGTAACGTCACAACTTGTAAAATCATTTGAGCAAACAAATGTTTCTACGATCTCAGTTATGAAGGTTGGTGAAAAAGATGTTTCAAAGTACGGTATCGCCGAAGTTGAAGAGCAAAGATCCGGATTTTTCAAAGTCACTTCTTTGATTGAAAAACCAAAGCCTGAGCAAACTTCCAGTCGTTGGGCTCTGCCTGGTCGTTATGTATTTGATAATGCGATTATGGATATCCTGCAAAATGCCAAGCCAACATTGAACGGAGAAATTCAGCTGACCGACAGCATGAAGCTTCTTTGCCAGGTTAAGGGTTTGAATGCGATGACTTTCACGGCAGACCGCTATGATGCCGGCGATAAGTTGGGATACCTTCAAGCGAATATTGAACTTGCATTGAAAAATCCCGAGCTTAATAAAGATTTAAAAGCTTATATTCAGGAACTCGTTAAACGTTTCTAATTAATGGCTCCAACGAAATTGGAGCGTAGATAAAAGAGGTTCTTATGAAAAAAATCTGGATGACAACAGCTGCTTTGGTCTTAGCACCTCTTCTTGCTTCTGCTTACATCATTCCAACACGTACGATCTTGCAAAAGACCGCAGAAAACGCAGGATCTGGAATCTACGCCGTCGAGCAAGAAGTGCAGTTTGCAAATGGTGAAGACACCCTTCATTTGAAAGAAACCTGGCTTATCGACAGCGATCGCACCATGCGTCTGACAGTCACGGGCACTAAAGAATTGCAGAACACTTTCAAATTGCAGTTCATCTACACCGGTGGCCAGCGCTGGAGCCAAGTTAACAACAATCGCAAGGCAGATAAACTTCCTGAAGAATTCCTGGAGAAATTCTTAAACTTTAGAAGCTCAGAAAATCTTGCGAACACCTTAGCCCACTACAAAATTATTCCAAACGGGGCCTACAACAAAAAAGCCATTGCGAAATCAGGAACAGATTTCAAATATGAACCGGAATCATGGGTTCGCTACTCACGCACCGGTGGCGTGCCAAATTATGCGTTGGGCACAGCAACGCCTGTCGATCAAGAAAGTGGCAATCCGGGAATTTGGATCGAACAGGATCAATTCGTCATTCGCAAACTTCGCCTACCAAGCCAAGTTGAGATGACGGCAGATAATTACAATCAATTTGCCAAAGGTCTCTATTATCCTCGCGCGCGCACAATCCGCTGGGGCAATAACACCGTCAATATTCGCTTAATCAGCGTGGCTTCTCGCCCTAATACGGCTGTGAGCTTTTTCCAGCCGACTTCATTGGATACAAACCTGAAACTCGATGGTCTTGAGAAAATGCCCGCTAAAGACGCTATCATTGAGTTCTATACGAGGTATCGATGACCGACCCTACTCCGACGAAGTCGGAGGGTAGCCAGTCTCTTTGGAAAGTCGCCGTAGATGCCCCCCTTCCGGAGGCTCTAACGTATAGTTATGCAGAACCTTTGCAGCGCGGTCAGCTTGTCAACGTTCCACTTGGAAAAAGAAAAGTGAAGGGTCTTGTATTAGGCCCCGCTGCACCCACGGCAACTGCCTCTGAATTTAAAATCAAAAGCATTGATTCCATCGATGAAGAGTATCGCCCGCTTCCCGCTCCATTTGTAAATTGGCTGGAATGGTTGGGGAATTACTATCTTCATCCCGTAGGTCAGGTTGTTCAATCGGCCTTTCCGCCACTGCGAAAAACTGAAAAGCAACGCGCCAGCAAACGCGCTCCGGTGATTCCACAACTGGACGCCGACACCGAGTTAAACCTCACCGACGAGCAACGTACCTGCTTCGAAAGCATCTCGAAATATTCGGGCTTTTCAACTCATCTTCTGTTCGGTGTTACCGGATCGGGTAAAACCGAAGTTTATCTGCGTCTGCTGGATAAGGTTCTAAAAGAGGGTAAGCGCGGTTTAGTTCTGGTCCCAGAGATATCCCTCACCCCACAGCTCGTGCAGCGTTTCGCCCGCAGGTTCGGCGATAAAATTGCAGCCATGCATTCTCAGCTTACTGAGCGCGAGAAAACCAATCAGTGGTGGGACATGGTCGATGGGAAAAAATCTATTCTTATCGGCGCCCGCTCTGCACTGTTTTGTCCCATCGAAGATTTAGGGCTGATCATTGTCGATGAGGAACACGAGCCGAGCTTCAAGCAAGATGAAAAATTAAAATACAATGGCCGGGATGCCGCTGTTATGATGGGTAAGATGATGAATTGCCCCGTCGTTCTTGGCTCGGCAACGCCCAGTTTGGAAACCTGGAAAAACGCCCAAGAGGGAAAATATCATCTTCATACTCTGAAAAATCGCGTCGCGGGTCGCGCCCTTCCCACTATCGAAGTGATTGATCTGCGCCAGCAGAAAGCGGACGATGACCAGCAAAAATTGATCATCGAAAAATACTCTCACCTGCCTTTTTGGCTAAGCCCTGCCCTGTTTGAAAAAATGAACGAAGTGCTCGATCAAGGTGATCAAGCGGCTTTGTTCCTCAATCGCCGGGGCGTGGCGCAGATGGTGGTGTGCCCTGCTTGCGGACACACTCGGGAATGTCCGAACTGTGATATCTCGCTGACCTTGCATGCCGGCTCTCACTTGATCTGCCACTATTGCGACTATCACGAAAACATGAAGGCGCGTTGTCCTGACTGCAAAGAGGGCGAGATGGAAGCCATCGGCCTTGGTACCGAACTTTTGGAAAAAGATCTTTCACGCCTTTTCCCTGGAAAAAGAATTGCTCGCGCCGATCGTGATGAAATTCAAAGCAGAGCGGATTTGGAAGATCTCATTTCTGACATGGAGACCGGCGCGATTGATATTTTGGTCGGCACACAGATGATTGCCAAGGGCTTGGATTTTCCCAAGCTGAAGCTTGTCGGCCTTGTACTGGCAGACGTTGGCTTCAATCTTCCTGATTTCCGCGCCACTGAACGAAGCTTTCAGTTGATCACACAAATGAGTGGTCGGAGTGGACGTCACGTTAAAGAGGGCGAAAGTCCGGGCTATGTGATCATTCAGACCTTCAATACGGAACACGAAAGTATCACTTTCGCACGCAATCACGATTATGAAGGCTTCGCAAATAACGAACTCAGTATCCGAGGAGCCCTCAATTATCCGCCAGTCGGCCGCCTTGTTGGGTTCAGAATTCAAGGTCCCCATCTTGGAAAAGTTGAAGAGGCAGCAAGACTTTTAGCCAGAAGAGCCCAGAGTTTGAAGACTCAATTCCCTCAGTATTCGTCTATGGAAGTTTTGGGGCCTGCCGAGGCTCCACTTTCAAAATTGCGCGGACAATTTCGCTATCATCTTCTTTTGAAGACAAGTCAGAATAACGTCGCCAATCCATTTTCGAGACAGCTTCTGGGTGACCAAGAGTGGGTACCTTCCGGGGTGAAGATCTTGGTCGACATTGATCCAATGAATTTGCTTTAAGTCAGAAGCTTTTTTAGAATCTAGGCTGGTCTACTTTCAAGCGTCGCTGGAGTAGGGCTACATTGCGGTAAGGATTTTAGTTAATGGTTCAATGCCCGCGCTGCGGAATACAAGTTACTGAGCTTCACCCTCTGGCACCTGATTTGGTTTCCAAACTTCAGGCGGCGGGCGAAAGCAATTTACCACCACAAGTGTGTGCTGGTTGTATTTCCGATCTTCAACGAACTGCTGCAACAAGCAGCGGTGGCGTATTGATGGCGCAGGAACGCGCTCGTGAGCAGCATCGTTTACAACTATGGAAAAGCCGTGTTCAGTTGATTAAAAAAGCCCGCATGTGCATGGGCTCAAAGCTTTACTCTGAAGCAGCGATTTCCTATGAAAAATATCTAAAAATTTTGGACATCGTTTTTGAAGTAAAAAAAGGTGATCGTCTTCGCCCCGAAGCTTTCAAAGAAAGTGCGCGGACGACGGAGCTGACTGTGGTCGCGTCAGTCTACTGGGATCTCATGCGCATCTATGATACTCACGATAAGTACCAGGATCGGATGATGAACGCGGCAAAACAACTGGCGATGTTCATTCAGTTCACCCCTATTTATCCTGATATTATAAAAAAGGCTGAATCATTCACGCGAACGGCTAAAAACCCAAATATCGTAAAACAGTTCTTAAAAATGTCGGACAAAGAACGCCCTCGTTGCTTCATTGCAACCTCTGCGTTTGGCCCTCAGGCACTTGAAGTTCAAGAACTGCGCGTTTTCCGAGATTTTACTCTGAAAAATTCTTTAGTCGGTCGCCGCTTCATTCTTGCTTACTACAAGATCTCTCCTCGCATTGCTTGCTTACTGGATAAGCACTCTTGGCTCAAACCCGCAGTGCGCGCCGTTCTCCGTCTTTTGATTAAATGCGTTAGCTAAGTTTTCCATCTTTGAGGCTTGCAAACCCCAGCCCTTTTGAGGAAGGTATTTGCATGGCTCAACATATCTATGACTATGCAATTATCGGAAGCGGATTAACAGGACTCAGCATCGCGGCAGCACTTAGCCGTGAAACCAGCAATATCGCGTTGTTGGATGGAGCTGACGTTGCTGGTGGCGCAAATAGACAAATCAATTTCCCTACAGGCCCTATCAACAATGGTCTTCGTTTTGTCCCTGATTCTGTATTATCAGAAAAAGCTTTGCGCTTTCTAGAGACTCTTTTAGACACCAAAATTGCTTCTGATGTTTCAGAAGAAGCACCGATCACTTATGAAGCCGGTGGATTTAAAACTTTCCTGGGCTTCGGAGAAAATCCTCCCGCTTTCTACGAAGAGTTGAATTACTTCACTTCAAGCAAAAAAATCGACCTCGCTGTCGAACCGCATCAGTGGACTCCCCTGTTGTTGCAAAAATTCAAAGGTGATTTCTTGCCGCGCTCTTATGTGACAAAGTTTCATCAAGAAGGCGAAAAGGTCACGCACCTGACTATCAACGGTTCTAAAACTTTGTATGCGCATAATTTTATTTTTGCTGGCACTGTAAAAGATTTGGCCCTTCTTCTTCCGGAAGATGCGATTTCAATCCGTGCTCGCTCTAAGCTGTCTAAAAATACTTACTGGACTGCACTTTGCCTTGATATCTGCCACAGCAAAGCCGTGACAGACGCAACAACAATGCATGTTCTAAATGGTACAACTCAAGACGAAATTGGTCCTTGCACGGGAAGATTTCTTCCGGCGGTTGAAGTTGAAGGTCAAACCCTTCAAGCATCGCAATGGATGACTTTCATTGAGTCTGAATTGACTGAAGACAGCGAAGTGGTTGGTCTGACTTTGAAGAAAATTAAACGCCAAATCAAACGCGCTTACCCTGAAGCCTTAAATGATATCAAGCTGGAAAGAATCTTTGTTGCTCCTATCGTTGCCGGCAATGGCGATATAAAACTCAGTGCGAACATGACTGTTCCAAGCTTGGAAAATCTTTGGATTGCCTCCGCGACAGTGAACGAACAAAAAAATCTTGTTGGTTCTTTGCTGCAAGCTGAAATGATTGTTGCTTCATTGGGTTTCAAGGTTGATGACTTACACACAAATCAAGTCGCTGAGGACGTTTCAGCCGATCATGGTAGCGAACTCGAAGAAGCTTCGATGTAAATCGGAAAAACCCCACTGGATTTTCAATTTCAAAGGGCGCCCACTGCGCCCTTTTTTTATTCCAGCTTCAGAGTAAATGAAAAAGTCGAGCCTTCGCCAGGCTGACTATCGAAAGAAATTCGCCCACCCATCAGCTCGATTAGATTCTTTGAAATCAATAAGCCCAAGCCTGAGCCACCATAATTGCGCGACACCGAGGCGTTTCCTTGAACAAAGGCTCTGAATAGTTGGTGCTGGCTTTCCGGCGCAATACCGACCCCTGTATCCTGAACTTTCCACTTGTAGGTGTGCTCAAGATCTTGGTCTTTTTCCACCTGCACGAACACGCCACCTCGATCGGTAAACTTCACTGCATTTCCAATTAAATTCACCAAGACTTGACGAATGCGATGCGAATCACCGATTGCGATTTTGGGAATGGATTCATCCAATTTAACTTCAAGGTGAAGCCCCTTTTCGCGGCACCGAACTAAAAACATTTTCTGAACATCATCATGCAGTTTATGAACATTGAAACGATGACGATCTATTTCCAGAAGACCATTTTCAATTTTGGAAATATCCAGAATATCATTAATTAAGACCAACAGAGATTCAGAACAGCGATGGATGGTGCTCGCGTATTCTTTGTGTTCCTGATTGAGTTCTGAATCATTCAAAACATCTGCAAAACCAATAATGCTGTTAAGTGGAGTGCGAATTTCATGGCTCATATTACTGATAAATGAGGATTTTAAAACCGATGCCCTTTGCGCTTCGTCCTTAGCTTGAATCAACTCATACTTTGAGCGCGCCATATCCCACAGCTCTTCGCGAACCTTAAGTATACCCAACCACAACACGATGTTCTCGAAAGCGATCCACAGACCGTGTTCAATCCAACGCCAATAGGTGCTATTCATGTCTCCATAGACCGAGAGAGGCATGATGGCCCCACGGATCATATGATCTGCCAGGATGATGGCCCCCGCCGCCCACAGAACACCCACATCTTTATAAAAGGCCACAAAGGCCAACGAGACGAAGACGTGGAAATGGGTTTCAATTCTGCCGCCCGTTAAATGGATAAATAGGATAGAGAAAAGCATTTGTCCGATTGCGACTATGTAGCGCGTGGCTTTTTCCCCTGGAACCAAGTAGGACGCGAATATGGCCGGGAGAGAGAACATTCCGCCGAATACAAATGCTAGAACCAGGCTTTCCTGCACTCGATCAACACCACTCAACCAAGTGTTGGGAGAGACCAGCCATGCCACCAAAATGGCTGCAAGCCATTGAAATCCCATCAAAAATGCAAAAGACCGATCCACTCTTGCGCAGATTTCAAATGATTGCTCATCAAAGATCTTCCTGATCTCGGGATTATTTTTTGCGAGTCCAAGCCGTTGCCTCATACCCTTCCGATCACGTTCAAACTTAGGGATTGTATTGCACCTCAAATAGTATCGCGGCTAACGCCTTACGTCTAAACAAGTTTTTACATTAGTCCAGAAGATGTAATACAACCTCCTCAAGACGAGACAGGTTCGCCCCTAAGCCCTCTCGGTGCGGGGTTTGACAAAGACTGCTTGCTCAGAGTGGGACGCTGTGATATCCCGTGAGACCAACAATAACACACTCAAGAGCATCAACTGGTCCCCCAAGTACTGAAAAAGGGGGTCTTCCGGCGAGAAAAAGAAGCTGGCTCTGCACTTGAGGAGGAATAACCAGAAAGGAAGTACTAACATGGCACAAGTTACCATGAAAGAAATGCTAGACGCTGGAGTCCACTTCGGACACCAAACACAGCGTTGGAACCCAAAAATGAAACCTTACGTATACACAGCTAGAGGCGGTATTCATATTATCGACCTTCAAAAGACTGTTGTTCGCGCTAACAAAGCTGCTGAATACGTAAAAGAAATCGCTGCTAACGGTGGTCGCATGATCTTCGTTGGAACTAAAAAGCAAGCTATCGAACCAGTTCAAGAAGCTGCTGCTAAATGTGGTCAACACTACGTTACTAAACGTTGGTTGGGCGGCATGATGACTAACTTCGAAACGATCAAATCTTCTATCGATCGTCTTCGCAAAGTAGACACCATGAAAGAAAAAGGCGAGTTCAACTACCTTACTAAAAAAGAGCGCGCAAAAATCGAAAAAGAATATCTTCGTCTTTCTGAATTCCTTAACGGTATTCGCGATATGAAAGAAATGCCTTCTGCAATGTTCGTAGTGGATCTTCCAAAAGAACACATCGCGGTTGCTGAAGCTAAACGTTTGGGTATGGCTGTTATCGGTATCGCTGATACTAACTCTGACCCAGAATCTATCGATTTCCCAATTCCAGGAAATGACGATGCTATTCGCTCTATCAAATTGTTCGCAAACCTAGTTGCTGAAGCATACTTGGAAGGCGCGAAACTTTATGAGCAAAAAATCCGCACTATGACAGACAAACAGTCTGACGTAGCTAAAGAAGCAAAAGCTGAAGGCAAAGAAGAAGCTCCTAAGCGTAAAACTGCTGCTAAAGCTGGCGCTGCGAAAGAAGCTCCTAAAAAAGCTGCAGGCCCTGCGGTTGTTAAAGCAAGCAAAGGTCGTAAACTTGTTGCTGCTGGTACAGCAGAAGAAGTTGAAATCCAAGCTGAGCTTGAGAACAAAGACGAATCTGCTGAATAGTCAGCAGATGAGTGAAGAAAGGGTGGCTTGACCACCCTTCTTTTTGTCCCGCGCAAGCTGGACATGTCCCTTCAAAAAAATCTTAATTTAATTGTCTACTCTGGCAGATCCAGAGAGCAAACAAGCTAAGGAGTCTTCCTAATGTCTATTTCCGCTACTCTTGTTAAAGAACTCAGAGAAAAAACTTCTGCAGGTATGATGGATTGCAAAAAGGCGCTTGAAGCGACTGCTGGCGATTTCGAAGCTGCAGTTGAATGGTTGCGTGTAAAAGGTCTTTCTTCTGCTGCAAAAAAATCTGACCGCATTGCTGCTGAAGGCACTGTCTTCGCACAAGTTGTTGGTAACACAGGTGTGATCCTTGAGATCAACTCTGAAACTGACTTCGTTGCGCGTAATGATGGTTTCAGAAACCTAGTTTCTGACGTTGCTCACCACGTATTGAACGCTGTAAACGCAGTGGGCGATATTCTTGAGCAAGCTTTCCACAAAAACCCAACTGTAAAAGTTGGAACTATGTTGAAAGAAGCTATCGCGACTATCGGTGAGAACATCGTTATCCGTCGTTTTGAGAAGTACACTGCTTCTGCAAACACAATCGTACACACATATATCCACGGCGAAGGTAAAATCGGCGTGATGATCGAAGTTGCTGCTTCTAAACCAGAAGCAACTAGCAATCCTGAGTTGAAAACTTTCGCTCAAGACGTTGCCCTTCACATCGCTGCGATGAACCCAATGGCTATCTCTTCTGAACAAATCCCTGCGGATGTTGTTACTAAAGAGAAAGAGATTTTGACTGCTAAAAATCTTGAGTCTGGCAAAAAACCTGAAATGATCGAAAAAATCGTTGATGGTCAAATCCGTAAATTCTTGGCTGAAAACTGCCTTCTTGACCAACCTTTCGTTAAAAATCCGGACCTTAAGGTTTCTGATTTGGCGAAACAAGTTGGAAAAACTATCGGCGCTGACGTTACAGTTAAACGTTTCGTACGTTTCGAATTGGGCGCTGGTATCGAAAAGAAATCTAACGATTTCGCAGCTGAAGTTGCAGCTCAAATGAAAGGACACTAGTTTGAAAGAGCCTGTCTATAAACGCATTTTGCTCAAGTTAAGTGGTGAAGCTCTTGCTGGAAAGCAGGGGACTGGTATCAGTACTGCGACGATCACACAGATCGCGCAAGACGTGGCAGAGGCATACAAGGCAGGCGTTCAAATCGGTCTCGTTATCGGCGGCGGTAACATCTATCGTGGTGTTGCCGCATCCGCTGAAGGCATGGATCGCGCAAGCGCAGACTACATGGGTATGCTTGCAACTTGTATCAATGCCCTTGCTCTTCAAGATGCTCTTGAAAAAGCAGGTGTTCCAACCCGTGTACAAACAGCCATTGAAATGGCTGAAATTGCTGAACCTTATATCCGTCGCAGAGCCATCCGCCACCTTGAAAAGAACCGCTTGGTTATTTTCGGAGCCGGCACAGGCAACCCTTTCTTCACTACAGATACAGCCGCTTCTCTTCGCGCAATGGAAATCAATGCCGAAGTCATCATGAAAGCGACCAAAGTTGACGGTATCTACGATAAAGATCCAACCAAACATGCTGATGCAGTGAAATTCCAAAAAATCAGCTACATCGATGTATTGAACCGTGGCTTGCAAGTTATGGACTCTACAGCGATCAGCATGTGTATGGACAACAAACTTCCAATTATTACTTTTGATCTCACTGTGCCGGGCAACATTTTGAAGGCCGTGCAGGGTGAAAACATCGGGACTCTGGTCCACTAGGAGATTCATCTATGGCTATCGCTGATGTAAAAAAGAACGCTCAGACTCAAATGGAAAAAGCAGTCAATGCTTTGGGTGAAGAGCTTAAAAAGATCCGCACGGGTCGTGCGCAAGTTTCAATGTTGGATAATATCCGTGTTAACTACTACGGAACTCCATCTCCACTTTCACAGGTTGCTTCCATCTCTACACCAGATGCGAAATCATTCCTTATCGCACCTTGGGAAGTTTCTATTCTTAAAGACATCGAGCAAGCGATCGTTAAGTCTGAGCTTGGCATGGCGCCAATGAATGACGGTAAAGTGATTCGTTTGAAAGTTCCTGACCTTACTGAAGAACGTCGTAAAGATTTGGCGAAACAAGTTAAAAAAATCGCTGAAGAAGCACGCGTTGCTGTTCGTATGGCTCGTCGTGATGCCAATGACGAAATCAAAAAGATGAAGGCAGATAAAAAGGCGCCTTTGAGCGAAGACGAGGCGAAAAAAGCTGAAACAGACATCCAAAAAGCAACTGACGACTTTATCAAAAAAGTTGACCAAATCGCTGAAGAAAAAGAAAAGTCAATTTTGACTATCTAGGTTCTAGGAGCCCATGACTCTGCCGAAGCATATTGCAATCATTATGGATGGTAACGGTCGATGGGCTCAGCTCAAGCGCAAACCGCGCACGTTCGGACACATTAAGGGCACGCGAGTCGCGAAGAAAATCATCACGGCTTGCTCTCGCCGAGGCATTAAAAACCTCACTCTTTATGCCTTCTCCTCTGAAAACTGGTTCCGTCCTCAAGCTGAAGTTTCTTTCTTAATGAAGATTCTTCGCCGCTATCTTGATCGTGAAACTGAAAATCTTGTGAAAGAGAATATTCGCTTTTCAGTGATTGGTGATCTGTCACGCGTCCCTGCAGATGTTTACAAAGCCATTCTTCAAGCTGGCGAAGCTACAGCTCAGTGCACAGGCCTTAATTTGGTCTTTGCCTTGAGCTATGGTTCTCGTCAAGAAATCACGCTGGCTGTGCGTGAGATCGCAGAGCGCGTTGCCGCTGGCGAACTGTCCCCTGACGATATTGATGAGGCAATGATAAGCACTTCATTGAGCACTTATCCGACTCCAGATCCTGATTTGATTGTTAGAACAAGTGGCGAACAAAGACTTTCAAACTTCCTTCTTTGGCAGGCTGCTTATTCTGAATTCTACTTCACGGAAGTTCTGTGGCCTAACTTCACAGAATCTCATCTTGAGGAAGCCCTAAGTGCTTTTTCCGTGAGACAACGCCGCTATGGCAAGGTCTCTACAAATGACAACTTGGAAAAGCTTTCTAACTAGAGCAATCTCGGCACTTGTTGCTCTTGCTATTATCATTGGCCTTTATTTCTACATGGGTGTTAACGGCATCAAAATTCTTATTTCTTTGGCCGTGGCCGTCGGTTCTTGGGAACTTGTGGGCATCCTCTTTAAAAAAGAATCTTCTTGGTTTTTAAAAATTTCATTCATGGTTTTGACTTTGGTCACCTTTGGTTTGACCAGTGTGGCTTTGAATCTTGGTATTTTTGTATTCGCATTGGCCGTTGTTCTTCTTTGCATCTTGAGCCTTCTCACACTTCACAAAAAAGGCGACCTTCCCCGCATTGCGGATTTTCAAGCGAAGTCCGTTTTGGGTTTGGTTTACCTGGGTCTTTTTCCCGCTTTTGTTTTTCGCCTGCTGGAAGTGATGCAGGGTCTTTCTTGGTTTATCTTTTTGCTCGCTGTAGTTTTCGCCGGTGATACGATGGCTTATGTGTTTGGTGTGTTGATTGGCAAGCACAAGGTCATGCCTTCTGTTTCTCCGAAGAAAACCTGGCAAGGTTCCATCGGTGGAATCATTGGTTCTGTCATTGCGGGATTCATTTGCTGGAACTATCTTTTGAACAACTACCCAGTGGGTTTCATTTTAGGACTCGCTGCTGTCTCAGGATTTGTCGGTCAATTTGGAGACTTCTTTGAATCTTTGCTAAAGCGCATTGCCGACGTCAAAGATTCAGGAAAGATCATGCCTGGTCATGGCGGAGTGCTAGATCGAATTGATGGCGTCCTATTCGCAAGTCCAGTGATCTTCTTTGGTGTTGTGATCCTATCTCACCTTTTGTCGTGAATTAACAGATGTGCGCTCACAAGAGAAAAGTCGAGCGCCTGCACAATAAATTTGTAATTTCCTAGCTCCATCCCATCCGTGTCCCCTAGAATATTCGGATGGATATGATTCTAAATTTCGTAAACCAAGGTCTTTCTGCAATTGTTCCCTTTGTTATTTTACTTGGGGTTCTCATCTTTATTCATGAGCTAGGACACTTCCTGGTCGCACGTTGGTGCGGAGTCAGAGTTGAAGTTTTCAGTTTGGGCTTTGGTAAAAAAATCCTGAAGTATAAAAAGGGCGACACTACTTACGCTCTTTCGATCATACCTCTTGGCGGTTACGTTAAGATGTTCGGCGAGCAGCCGGGTGATTCAATTACTGAAGAAGATAAGAAGTTTTCTTTCACTCACAAGACTGTGTGGCAAAGAATCGCCGTAGTCCTTGCGGGACCCTTGATGAACTTCTTCTTCGCAATCGCCATCTTTTTCACAGTAGCGATCATTGGTGAAGATGCGAAGACACCCATCCTTGGTGACATCGCACCGAAAACGGCGGCTTATGAAGCTGGCTTCCGCTCTGGTGACCGCTTGGTGTCCGTGAATAATAAAGCCATCAATACTTGGGAAGATCTGCAAAAGATCATGAGTCTCAAGGAAGATCGCGCTCTTCACTTGGATGTTGTGGTTCAACATCAGGGCTCTAAAGAAGATTCAAAAATTGCTGTCGAAGCGAAGTCCGAGCCAAATCCAAATGTTCTTAGCAGCTATAACTATGTCGCGGTGATTGACGGTCTGACTCCAATGTCGGCGGGAACCACTGTGGGAGTTCCAGGAAATTCTCCATTATATGCCATGGGACTTCGCACTGGCGACACTCTGACTGCAATCAACGGACAAAAAGTAACTTACTGGAGAGAGCTTGAACCCGTTCTGGCAAAGCTCAGTCCGAAAGAAACTTTGACTCTTGAAGTGATGGGAACGCGCGAAGGTGATAAGGCAGAAAAACCTCTCACCATCACAATGGCTCCCCTTGAATCAATTAAAACATATTCTTTGCAAAGCCTGGGACTTGAAAGCTCTGAACTTTACCTGGGTAAAGTTGTGGAGGCTTCTCCTGCCGCGGCTGCGGGTCTGCGCACGATGGATCGCTTAACTTCGATCAATGGCGTGACTTTGACAAAATGGGAAGATGTTCTTAATAACATCAAATCATTCGATGGAAAAAATCCTGTCGCTCTGACGGTTGTTCGCGAGGGTCAAAAGGTTGAGATGAAAATCACGCCTAAAATGACTACGCAAATGACCGCCAATGGAACTGAAGAAAAGCGTTATACGATCGGCATCGCACCGGTTGTGAACATCGCAATGCCGGAATTGATGGTGGTAAAAACCACAAACCCAATCGACGCTCTGGTTCGCGGAACGCAAAGAACTTGGGACGTTTCCGTAATGACGGTGATGAGCTTCGTTCGTCTGTTTGAGGCCAAGATCTCTCCGAAAAATATCGGCGGTGTTTTGTCGATCGGTCAGGCTGCCAGTGAAACTTATAAAATGGGTATCACACAGTTCCTGCAAATGATGGCGATCATTTCAGTGAACCTGTTTATTTTAAATCTACTTCCCGTTCCAGTCCTTGATGGCGGACATCTTGTGTTCTATATCATCGAGGTTGTGAAAGGGGCGCCGCTCAGTCTTAGAAAAATGGAAGTCGCACAGCAAGTCGGAATGGCTCTTCTTATGAGCTTGATGATCTTTGCCTTGTTCAACGACTTCACGCGCTTATTCGGTATATGAAAATATTAGCTATGGAAACCAGCACCCAAATTGGCGGTGTGGCGGTTGTGATTGACGGAAAAGTGGTCGCAGAGGAAATTTCTCTGCGACAAAAATCCCATAGCGAAATCATCAGTCCCTTCGTGGACGAGTGCCTGAAAAGATCCAACCTCAAATTGGAAGACATTGATGCCTTTGCTGTCGGCCAGGGGCCGGGCAGCTTCACAGGCATTCGTGTGGCGGCAAACGCAGGCAAGACCTTCTCATACAGCTTCAACAAACCACTGGTCACTATCGACTCTTTGGTGCTGCTTGCTGAACAAGCCCGTGGATCAAAGTATCCGGTTCTATCAATTATCAATGCTTACAAAAACATGGTCTATCTTGGACTGTTCGATATGAGTGGCGATGAACCCACTTACATCAAAGGTCCAGAAGCCATTCCGGTGCGTGAACTCTCGAAGCACATTGACCGCGACGTCCTGGTTGTCGGCGATGGCTGGGAGACCTATCACGAATATTTTCCAACTGAACTAGCTGCAAAAATGCAACGCGACCCAAGTTACCCCGACCACCCTCATGCAAAAACTTTGGGATTGCTGGCTGAAAGACGTGCATCAAAGGGACACACTTTAGACTGGAAATCGTTTGTTCCCCTTTATATTCGCGCCTCTGAAGCCGAAGAGACAAAAAAAGGTATTTTGATTTCTCCACTCAAGTAGATTTAATGAGGATCGGCCATGGAAGACTTTGACGCTGAAAATGAGCTTTGCATCGAAAATGTACGACCGTTCAAAACTTCGTCTGACGGTGATCACAATGCCAAAATTTGGGTTGTCGCTTCCGGCAAAGGTGGCGTGGGGAAGACCTTCGTTTCATCAAGCCTTGGCATCACTCTGTCAAAACTGGGTCACTCTGTTGTTATCGTAGATCTTGATCTGAGCGGAGCCAATATTCACACGGCACTCGGCGTGAATCCTTCACACATGAACATTCGCCATTTCTTTGAAGGTGTTAAAACTCTTCAAGACATCGTTATTCCAACTCAGTTTTCAAATCTGTCCTACATTCAGGGATTCTGGGATTCTTGGACACCCATCGATTTCACAATGGATCAAATTTCAAACCTGATTCCACAAATGAAGTCTTTGCGCGCCGACTATGTGATCGTTGATTTGGGTGCGGGGGCTTTGGAACCACATCTGAATCTTTTCAGAGCGGCCGACGAAAAATTCCTGGTCACGACTCCAGAACCAACCAGCATCGAAAAGACTTACAGATTTATCGAAGCCTATGTTTGCGATTCTTTAAAGCAAAATGCGACTCCGGATGCTTATGGGGATATGATCTCCACTCTGCGCAGTCACCGCCAAAGAACATTGGCGAAACCTTTCTCTTTCCGTTCATACCTCAAAGACCAAACAGGTCTTCACTATGACTTCTTTGAAGCTCTCACATCTTCGCCAGTGCGTTTGATTGTGAACTCGTCTCGCAGCCAAGCGAATGCGGAATTAGGTCACTCAATGAAGAGTGTCTGCAATAAATACTACGACTTAGGTCTGGATTACGTTGCCGGAATTGATTACGACAATGCAGTGTGGCAGTCCGTAAAGGGCCGTGAGCATGTACTTGTAGCGCAACCCTTCACTCCTTTGGCGGGACAATTTTTAGCTACCTGCAAACAACTTATTGATCCTGAGGAACTTCGCGCCGTAGTATAATAGGCAATGCAAGCGACAGCGCGATATAACTATTACGAACTTCTAGAACTCACGTCAGCAGCACCTCAACACGAGGTGAGTGCGGCCTATGAGCGCGCCCGCAATACATACTCTGGCGACAACCCTGCGATCTATACAATCTTCTCTGAACAAGAGGCTCGTGAGCTTCTGGTTATGATCGAGGAAGCCTATCAAGTCCTTGGCAACAAAATCCTTCGCAACATCTATGATCAAAGATTGTTGAGCGGTCGTGCCTCTTTAAACGACCTGACTTATCATTCTATCGTAGAAGCCAGCAAACAAGTTTATCCGGATTCAAAAACGGAGAAAAAGGAAGCTGCTTACAAGAAGGATCCTGCTTTCGAAAAAGAAATTCAGGCTCAAGATAATTGGACTGGCGACTATCTAAAGAAAGTTCGCGAGTACAAGCAAATCTCTGTGGAACGCATGAGTGAAATCACCAAGATCAATTCTTGGTATGTCACTGCAATTGAGAAAGTAGAACCAGGAAATCTTCCGGCGGTTGTCTTCGTACGTGGATACGTTGTGCAAATCGCTCGTGCTTTGGGTCTGGACGACAAGAAAGTCGCTGACTCTTACATGAAGATTTTCAAAGCCTCACTTGGAAAATAAATCCCCCGTGAAAAGTTTAAATATAGCTGCTACTGAAGAGATGGCTGGGCTTCGCCTTGATAAGGCTTTGGCTTTCATTCCAGAAATCGAAAACAGATCTCGCGCTGCCCATCTTATTGATAATGCGCGGGTTCTCTTGAACGGCAAAGTCGAAAAGGCCTCCGCAAAAGTAAAGCTTGGCGATCAAATCCAAATCAATCTTCCAGAACCGACGCCGACGGAGCTCCAGCCCTATGATCTAAAGTTGGATGTTCTTTTTGAAGATGAAGATGTCATCGTGATCAATAAACCTGCGGGCTTGGTTGTCCACCCCGCCGCTGGGCACGCGCACGACACCCTGGTGAATGCGCTGATTTCCCATACTGATGATCTCTCCATGAAATTTGGTGAAGAACGACCTGGTATCGTTCACCGTTTGGATAAAGAAACCAGCGGAATCATTGTCGTCGCCAAGAACGATAAGGCTCATGAATCTTTAACCAGCCAGTTCAAAGAACGCAGCACTCATCGCATTTACTATGCGGTCGCCATTGGAACAGCTCGAACTTTAAGCGGTACGATCAAAAGCTATTTGGCCCGGCATCCGGTGGATCGAAAACGTTATGCCTCTGTGATCGGCGAAGATCGCCAGCCATTAATCGATCAAGAGGAGCCACCTTTGATTGGAAAGTGGGCGGTTACTCACTACGACGTTCTTGCGCGAAAAAGTGGACTGACTTACCTGAAATTGAAACTTGAAACAGGTCGCACTCACCAAATTCGCGTGCATCTGTCAGAGAATGCACTGCCGATCGCAGGAGATGTTCTGTATGGCGCTGATAAAAAAATCAGAACCATTGAACAAAAAGGCATTCAGGAAGATCTTAGAAAACTGCCACGCTTTCTGCTTCACGCGGCGGAACTGGGTTTTACTCATCCTAAAACCGGCGAGCAGATGTTCTTTCAACAGGATTGGCCCGAGGATATTTTAAGTCTTATTAAAAAATGGGGTTTATTGTGAATCTCCAGCAGACTCCCTTTGGTTATGAGATTCGCACCCCCCACCTGACAATGCTTTTTGGTGGAGTTGAATCACAACTTCCGAATTTGAAAGCCGCGTATCCGCATTTTGATTTCACTCGGGTAAAACAAATTCACAGCGACGCTGTTGTGGAATCAAAAGACACCTCACTTGATTATCAGGTTATTGCGGACTCCCACTACACTCGCTCAAAAAACTTAGCTCTTTGTGTGATCACCGCAGATTGCGTCCCCGCTTTCTTGTATCACCAACCGACGGGCTTGATTGCCGGTGTTCATGCGGGTTGGCGAGGTGTTGCCAACAAGATCCTCATGAAGACCATTGATTCGCTGATTTCACAGGGAGCCAAGGCTCAAGAGCTCGACGTGGTGATCGGCCCCCATATTCAAAAGAAAAGTTTTGAAGTTGGTAACGATGTTCGCGATCAAATTTTGACCAGTCTCGGCACCTTAACTGAAGCACAGCGATCACTTTTCGTTGAAAAAATATCAGATCAAAAATGCCTGCTGGATTTGAATCAGGTTGTGAAAGCACAATTACAATCCAAAGGAATTGAGGCCGAGCGCGTCTTTGATTTACATATCGATACCTTTAGTAATCAGGACTTTCATTCCCACCGACGAGACAAAGAAAAAGCGGGTCGACAGATCAGTTTCATCTGTCAAAACCCATGATCCTTCCCCAAGAATTTTATTTTAACGACACCACCTCAGTGGCCAAATCACTGCTGGGGAAAGTTCTGCATATCCAAACAACTGGTCAGGAGTTTCGCGCACGCATCGTCGAAACTGAAGCTTATCTTGGAGTGATCGATCCCGCCTGTCATACTTTTGGGAATAAAAAAACTCCCCGTACCAAGTCCATGTATATGGATGGCGGTCATTCTTATGTCTATATGATTTATGGAATGTATTTTTGTCTGAACTTCGTCACACGCACCAGTGAACATCCCGAGGCCGTTCTCATTCGTGGCCTCGAGCCCCTTCCCTCAGATCCTGACATCAAAAAGAAGAACATTAAAACCAATGGTCCGGGGAAACTTTGTAAGCACTATCACATCACCAAAGCTCTCGATGGCGTTTGCCTGTGGAAGAAAAAATCGCCCCTCTTTGTGAGTGATGATAATTTCAAAGTCTCTGCAAAGAACATCATTGCTCGTCCCCGCATCGGCGTCGATTATGCAGGCGAAGCCGCTGCTTGGCCCTTGCGTTTCTATATTGCCGACAACGTCTATGTCTCTAAAAAGTAGTCACTAGAAATCATTCTGAAAACTCTTGGAACAGTCAGTACACTTTTTACCGACTGGTAACTTGTACAAGCCCCAGCACCCAATGCAGCTTAAGTCATCTCTTTGAGCTCAGAGAATACTATGAACTGCTTCCATAAATATTTTAAATAAACTTTAGGAGAATTTGTAAAATGAAATCACTTTTGCTTTCAATCACTATGCTTTTAATGGCGTCGTCTGTGTTCGCCTCCATCAATCCCAACTCTTCTTGGGAGGAAATCTTTGCTGCAAGAGGGCCTTACCGAATTGCTGCTCCAACGGTTTATATGGGCCGCTCAATTGACTATACTTTTGTTTGTAAAAGCGGTGACATGCTCAGAACAAAGAAACCTGTCGATATCGTTGAAACTCGGGTCGGCAACCATGGTCCAACAAAATTTGTTGTCGTAGGTCACGAGCTCCTTTCGACCCCAATCAGATATTCACTCCAACAAGATCAATGCGATCAAACTCATGAAAGAACGGTTTGCACACCTCATGTGGTCGCTGGTGAATATCCCCTCACGGTCCTGGTTAATGTGTACAAGACAACTCTCAAAGAACAGCGTGAGTATCTTTGGTTCAAGAAGCCGTACACTGTTCCAAATTGTCACGATGAAGAGCCCATGCCGAATTAGACCAAATTTGTGATAGCAGCCCTTCCCGCAAATAAAAAACCCACATCTTCATGGGATGTGGGTTTTATTTTTTGGATTTTAGGCAAAAAAAATCCCGCTTGTGGCGGGTTTTTTATTAGAAAAATGGTGCCCTGAGACGGAATTGAACCGCCGACACAAGGATTTTCAATCCTCTGCTCTACCGACTGAGCTACCAGGGCATTCTTTGTTGTGCAAAGAGACCAAATGTTTATCTTTTGGCCCCTATGATGTCAACAGCAAAGGCAGAATAGCCTTGCAATCAAACAGTGGCTTTATCAAAGGCAGATTTTAGATCATTTAGAAGATCTTGAAGATCTTCCACCCCTACAGAGAGGCGGATCAAAGAATCATCGATCCCTAGAGCCTTGCGGTTTTCAGGAGGAACGGAGGCGTGCGTCATAATTGCCGGGTGCTCAATCAAGCTCTCAACACCACCTAAGCTCTCAGCCAGGGCAAAAACACTCACGTTTTCAAGGAATTTACGGGCAGAATCCATGCCCCCCTTGATATAGAACGTGATCATGCCGCCAAAACCAGACATTTGCTCTTTAGCCAAAGCATGCTGGGGGTGACTCGCCAAGCCTGGATAGATCACTTTTTCCACTTTCGGGTGCGACTCCAAGAATTTCGCCACGGCCATCGCATTTTCCTGATGAGCCTTCATACGAAGAGGCAAAGTTTTCAAACTTCTCAAGCACAAGAAAGCATCGAACGGAGCTTGAATGCCCCCCATGGAGTTGGTCAAGAACTGCAATTTTTCAGCGATATCTTCACGAGAAGTCACCGCGATGCCGCCAACCACATCACTATGGCCGCCAATATATTTTGTCGCAGAATGAACCACGATATCCGCACCCAAATCCAATGGTTTTTGGAAGTAAGGGCTCATGAACGTATTATCTACGGCCACCAAAATCCCTTTTGATTTCGCCAAAGCTGCGATTTTTTTGATATCGACCAATTTCAAAGTCGGATTTGTCGGAGTTTCCAACCAAACCAGTTTCGTATTTGGTTTGATAGCCTTTTCAAAATTCTCAAACTTCGTCAAATCAACGAAAGAAAACTCCATGCCATCGTGTCTGAGGATTTTATCAAACAAACGGAATGTGCCGCCGTACATATCATCCATCGCGATCACATGCTCGCCACCCTTCAACATATGAAGGATCGTCGTTGTGGCCGCACAGCCTGAGGCAAAAGCAAAACCAAATTTGCCGTTTTCCAAACTTGCCATGCAATTTTCATAGGCGCGACGTGTAGGGTTATGGGTACGAGAATACTCCCACCCTTTATGAACACCTGGAGATTCTTGTACATAGGTCGAGGTCATATAAACAGGAGTCATAATCGCTCCCGTTGTTGGATCAGGAGACTGACCTGCATGGATGGCTCTTGTTGCGAAACCGAGATCTTGAGTTGTTTTTTTCATAATACACCTGTTACTTCCGCTCCTTGGGAGCGCCTGTTTTACTTAGAATATTGTTTCAAAGCTTCTTCAGCAGAGATCACGCGATTGAATGAATCCTTGATCTGCTCTTCCTTCAGAAGACCATTTTCAACCATCCATTGATCGTTAAATGCCTTGCTCAAATACTGACGGCCGCTATCTGCGAATACCACTACGATATTTAGTGGCGTTTCAAACTTCTCAGAGAACTTGATCGCTCCCACCAAGGCAGTTGCACTGGATGGACCGACCAAAAGACCCTCTTCAGCCACCAATCGACGAGTCATATCGAATGCCTCTTGGTCATTCACGCGGACAAATCCGTCATATTTCTCCAAGTGAACATTGCCAGGAAGCATGTCCTCGCCAATGCCTTCGACTTTATATGAACCTGGAGGATCAACGATCTTTTTATGGTAGTACAAATCGTAAAGAATGCTGCCGACCGGGTCCGCGCAGACCACTTTAACGCTAGGTTTGTGTTCTTTAAGATATTGGGCGCAACCAGAAAGTGTTCCGCCAGTACCCGCACCCGCCACGAGCATGTCGATCTTTCCATCCATTTGCTTCCAAACTTCTGGACCTGTCGTTTGATAATGTTGGGCTACGTTGTCGGGATTGAAGAACTGATTAGCTAAAAATCCGCCTGGGATTTCTGCGACGATTCGTTTAGAGACATTGTAGTGACTCATTGGATGATCTGGATCAACCATCGGAGTGATCACAACCTGGGCCCCGTAGGCACGCAAAAGGGCACGCTTCTCTTCGCTCATTTTTTGAGGCATGACGATAATGCATTTGTAGCCTTTAACTGCTGCCGCCAATGCCAATCCAACACCTGTATTACCAGAAGTCGCCTCAACAATAGTTCCACCGGGTTTCAACTCACCGCGCTTTTCAGCTTCTTCGATGATTTTTACGGCAACGCGGTCTTTAATGCTCCCGCCTGGATTAAAATATTCGATTTTGGCGAAAAATTTATGTTTTGAACCCTTAACGACGTTGTGAAGCGCCACCATCGGGGTCTCGCCAACGGTTTCCAAAATAGAATCTAGAACATGTGACATGAAAAACTATCTTTCTAAGTCTCTTCGTCTGTTGGAAGGAAGAAGGACTGAATTCATGGACTGCAAAACTGTATTCATTTGAGTCAATGGATCAATAGAATAAGCCATCCCCAGTTCAGAAGTGAGCTTCTTGATCGTCTGGCGACTCGGCTGATCTTTCATCAGCTCATCGACCAACTTCTCAAGCGCGACTTTCTTTTCACTTTCGGGCTTTGCCATGGCTTATCCTCCAACTTGGCCACTCTATCACCCGCCCCCCAAAGAGTGAAAAAAATTTTGCAGCAGAGGTCCAAAAAGAAGCATTAGAAAGGCTGGGAACTGAAATAAAAGCAGCGGAACTAACAGAATAAAGGGAAGGCGCGCCAATTTATTTGTGAGTTCCTCATGACAGGCTTCCAGAATTTCTTCTTCCAGGGTCAAAAGGACATTATAGATCGCTTCGCCGCGCAATCCGCGCTCCAAGAGCTGCAAAAGCACCTGCCGATGTTGCGAAGAAAGGCCCGAGATCAGCGACTGCGTCTCTTTTCCTTGGTGTAATAGTGCCAACCATTGTGCGACCACCACCGCAAAACCGCCCTCATTGCGCTTTAAATAAAGATGAATGCCCGATTTAGTTGGCTGACCTTTCTCCAAAGTGCGTTTCACCGCCAATAAAAGTTCCAATGGAGGTGCTACACCTTCCATTTCATGCTCCTTCCGACATTGAAGATCCAAAAAAGACCCGTCATGAAAATCAAAACTGATGCCAAAATTAAAAATCGGTGCTCAAAGAAACCAAATTGCGCAATTACAAACGACAACAGCGCAAGAAAAAGGGCGGTGACAATTATCGCCTGCATTTTTATTTGCTGGGTGACTTGTCCAGACCTACGTCGAAAATTTTCCTGAATTTTTAAGTGCCGCCGAAGGGCCTTCACTTGATCGACCGTGCGATTTTGTGATCGATCAATTTCACCAAGCTCCGACTGCAAATCCTTGAGGAGAGCAGATTTCACGGCGATGACATTTTCCGCCGTGACCAAAGAGTTGTAAATTTCCCGCAGCTGATTCCTCCGCCAACCACTTTGATTTTCGATCGCCGCATGAAGGCTGATGCGGAAAGATTTTCCTGATTGAAGACCCAATATCACACTATCAAGAAGTGGGATCAGCGTGCTGGAAAGTCGGCGCATCAGAAAAAAACGCAAAATAGGGGCGAAAAACTTTAAAGATATTAAAATAATGCCGATGAAAAGCCAGAGTGTTGCTGGTGATGAGTGAAAGCTCAGCGCAAGAATCGACATCAACAGCACATTGAGGACTGCCAGAGACCTTAATGTGTGTTGAGAGATCGCAAATTCTTGCACGATCATCAAAAGAGTTCGATGAACGAGCATTTGTCCGAGCATCGATATCGAAAAAAGGATGAACATCAGCCGCCTCCATGGACCGCGATGCTCGCAAAAAATATGCAAGCAATTTTTTTGTTGACGTCGATGGTCGAATTAGGAAGACTTAGGTTAAGTAAGGTTTTTTACAAAGTAAGTAACAACAACAATGAATGCATCCTAGGAGGAGCACATGGCAAAGAAAGCAGCAAAAAAAGCTACTAAAAAAGTTGCAAAGAAAACTACTAAAAAAGTAGCTAAAAAAGCTACAAAAAAAGTTGCTAAAAAAGCAACTAAAAAAGCCGCTAAGTAGTTAGCAGCTGTACTTTTAGTACACGGAACCCCAGAGGCAACTCTGGGGTTTTTTTATGTCTAAAATGTTTCGATAGACAGTCCTGAAAGCCGCACCCAGAGCGGATTCTACGTCGCCACTCTCTTATTTCTCCACTCACTTTTTCTTCTTAAGACAAAGCTATTTTGCGAATAAAAAACAGACGGCGGATCTCATTCCGAAATCCATTTTTGAACATCAGCTATCTTGTTTTTTTGAATAAAAAAAGGGGGCCTTAAAGCCCCCAAAAAATTCTCTAAAATGATGCTGCAAATTTAGAAGTAATAAATGGTTCCAAAAGTTCCAGATGGAATCAATTGAGCCCTTTTAACTTCATACATTCCGACTATTTCCGCGAAACAAGAAAAGCCGAAGAAGGTGCCCGAAAGCTGATTATATTGAAGTCCGAAAGACGCATTGAGAAAATCTGTGCCGAATTTTCCGGTCTTTTTTTCGTCATCTGTCAAAACACGGTCTAGAATGCTGGAGCGATTAATATCGCCGCTGTTGCTGGAATTATACCAGCGCGAATAGCCTGCCGTGAAATAAGGAGCAATATAATCGCCCTCATAAGCATGCTTCCATGCGAGCTGTATTGAATTATAACCAGGGCCCGTGCCAAATCCGGCGATCACGCTGTTCTCATCTTCAAAGTTGAACTCCGCATTCATGCCGACAACCCCAAGTGGGCCACCCACTGCGATACCGGCGCCCATGCGCAGATCCGCTCGCATCTTTAAAGTGGAGGCATAACTCATGGAAGTCGAATTGCGTTCCTCACGCATATCCTGGCTGTAGGACTTCTCGATTGATGTTGCTTTGGTGCTGATAGTGCTGGAATCGGCACTCAGTGTGGCAGCTTGGGCAGATGTTGCGAAAGCCGCGGTCGTCAGCAAAAGGGCAGCAAAACGTGCTGTGATATCTAGCATGGAACCTCCCAGAGATTATTAGAACACGCGGGCTCTGACCCCTTCCTCTTGAAAGAACTTCTTGAGGGTTGGTCCGTCCAACGGTTCCAAGCGGAATAAAAGCTTGTGAACCAAATCATAGGTCTCTTCCGCTTTTTTGGATCTCATATTATTCGTCAAATATGCCATGTCATCGCTGATTTTGATGGCATTATCAAGCAATCTTGCCACTTCGCGATTCTTCGTCGTTTTATCCAAGAGCAAAAGCGTCTTATTGAAGTTTGTCGTCAAGTTATCGAGCTGTTTGATGACGTTTGTCACAGATCCCTGGTTCTTTTCAACGATCTCAATAAGTTTTCCGGCCAAACCGTAACCTTGAGAGATCAACTGATCAATACGGGGTGGATCCTCACCACGCACATAATCGCCATTTGAAAATTCACCTGAATCCACCGAGCCTGCAGAGATTTCCAGAAACTTTTCCCCAATCACACCCGCTAAGTTGATGAAAAATTTGGAATCTTTACGGACGCTGGTCCAGGCTTTTTTATCAATCGTAATTGTCAGGCGAAGTTTTGCCTCTTCCCCATTGGGCATCTTATAGGAAGGATCAAAAGTAATCGCTTTCACTTTTCCCACTTTGATACCCATCACACGAACAGGCGAACCTTCTTCTATGCCGCCTGCATAGTTGTACATCACGTTCAGCTCTTTGCTATTTGAAAAAGGCGAAATGAATCCCATGAAATAGGCAAACAGAGCGATCAAGATGATGCTCACCAAACCCAAAAAACCAACCTTGGTTTCAACCTTCATAAACGCTCCTACTTCAACACTCCGTGTGAAGCAAAAGGTGTCGGCCACATTCTTGTGGGCACCTTTTGCTAATAGAGATGGCTAAAAGTGTACGATAAAATAAAATCAATCACAATAATGGCAATCGAAGCGACCACAACCGTATTTGTTGTGGCTCTCCCCACCCCCTCAGCACCTTGCTGACAGTTAAAACCAAAATAGCAAGCCACGATAGGAATCACTCCACCGAAGCAAGCCCCTTTGATCATCGCAAAAATAATGTCCCTGAACTGGATAAATCTGTGCATTGAAGCGATGAACATTCCCGGCGTGTAGCCCAATAAGGATTGGCTCACCAGCATCGCAGAGAAAAGGCACGACATATTGGCAACCACTGTTAATATGGTTGCGCCAAGTACGCAGGCCAGAAATCTTGGAACCACCAAATAGTTAACGGGATCAATTCCCAACATTTTTAGGGCATCGATTTGTTCAGTGATTTGCATGCTTCCCACTTCAGAGGCATATCCCGCCCCAACTCTGGAAGCCAGCAAAAGCGCCATCACCACAGCCGCAAGCTCTCGCAAAATTAATACTGCTGCAAAGCCTGGGACCATCGAATCATTTTGAATGACCATCTTCATATGGAAGGAGGACTCCAGAATGGTCACAATAGCTGCGAAACTGACGCAAAAAACAATGATAATCAGACTTCTATTCGCCACAAAATAGAGCTGTTGCAGAAATTCACGGCGGCGAAATGGCGGGGCAAAAAGACCAAAAAAGGTATCCGCAAGAAGTGAAATCATGAGCGGTATCCTCGAATAATTTGCAGAAAAATCTCACCCAGGAAGCTTGTGAACCAGTCCATAACCACAATGCAAATCATCGTCGTGACGGCGGTAGAGACCACGGCTCTACCTACCCCTTTTGCCCCCCCTGTTGTGCTATATCCTTTAAAGGTGCAAACAGTCGCCAGAACCACGGCAAAGGCAAAACATTTCACCAGGCCACTCAATATGGAAATTGGACTTACGATGGTGGGAATATGTCTTAAATACTCTTCGAAATTCACTCCGCCAAAAAGATCACCCAAAAGCATGCCGCCAAATACCGACATGATAAGGCCCGCTCCCAGCAGGAAAAAACTGGCTATGATAATGCCGATAAAGCGAGGTGCGATGATCTCCTGCATAGGATCCGCGCCCAAGCAGCGAACTGCATCGATCTGCTCGGTGACTCTCATCGTGCCAAGCTCCGCTGAGGTAAATGCGCCGACTTTTCCACTGAGCATGAAAGCGATCAACAATGGACCGACTTCTCTGAAAGTGGCACTGGTCGCCAGTCCCCCTAAGTATCCAAGAGCACCGAACTCTTTCATAAGCATAGCGAATTGCACACTCATGATAGCACCCACAAAGAAACCCGCCATTGCCGTCGTTAGAAAGCTATCTGCGGTGACCTTCCAAATCTGTTCGAATACGTCATGGGACTTTGGGGCTTTTTTAAATAGCGTCGAAATGATTTTATTAAAGAATAAGAGCGTTCCGCCCAATTCATCGAGAACCGTAATAAAATAACTCATACTGTGAGCGCCTCCGCCAGGAAGTCGCGCACCAAAGGAATTTCTGAGCGTTTCAGCTCATCGGGAGTTCCCAAGGCGACAATTTGCCCTTTATCAAGAACGACGATGCGATCAGCGATTGAAAGTGCGCAATTCATGTCGTGACTGACCACGACGGAAGTGGTTTTCAGCTCTCTGGAAAGATCTTGAATCAACTGGTTCACTGCCGTTGTTGTCACGGGATCAAGCCCCGTCGTCGGCTCGTCGAACAGCAGAATTTTTGGTTGTAAAGCAATGGTTCTGGCCAAGCTCACCCGCTTTTGCATTCCATAGGAAATTTGCGCCGGCTTTTTACTTTCGACACCATGAAGATGCACAAGTTTGAGAGCTGTTTTTACTTTTTCAGTTATTTCAGTCTCTGGCAGTTGATAGTGGCGACGAAGACTGAAAGCCACATTTTCAAAGATGGTCAGTGAATCAAATAAAGCGGGATGCTGAAAGACCATTCCGCACTTTTTTCGAATCGGAAGATATTGATCTTCGGTGAATTTAGAGACTTCCTGCCCATCGATCCAGATCTCTCCTTCATCAGGGGTCATCAAACCGACAATATTTTTTAGCAAGACAGATTTACCGGTGCCGGATGTCCCCAGCACGAAGATGATTTCTCCCTCGCGAATATTCAGACTTAATCCGTTAAGCACTGTTCTTGTGCCAAATTTTTTTACGAGGTTTTTAAATTCTATCACTCTCTTAAGTTTACGTTCCGAATAAAGCTCGGGTCAAGTGATGGCCGTCAGAGGGCCTGTTAGCGTTCCACGGATGAACTGCTGAACTCGAGCATCGGGATGTAGTTTTGTTTTCTCGGAAGATCCAGTGATCAGCAGCTCTTGATCCACGACCATTCCCATGCGATCTGCAAGTTGATAGGCCCGATTCATGTCATTTGTTATTGCAATCACTGTAGAGCCTTTTTTCTTTTTCAAATCGATAATCAGCTCAATGATTCTTTTGGATGTGATCGGATCCAAGCCGGCAGTGGGGTCATCGTAGAAAATAATCTCTGGATCTAAAGCTAGTGCTCTAGCGATGCCGAGACGTTTTTGCATCCCGCCACTAATTTCCTCCGGGAAAAGATCCCGCGCATGGGGAATTCCCACCGCCTCCAGGAAGTATTCAGCCTTCTTAATGATTTCCCATTCGGTGAGTTGAGTCGTTTCGCGAAGCGGGAATGCAATATTCTCCAAGCATGTGAGCGAATCAAAAAGTGCATTCTTTTGAAACAAAATTCCCATCTTTTTAAGCAAGGGAAGGCGCTCTTTGGGGCTGAGCGTTAACCACTCTTTCTGTTCAACAAAAACTTTGCCATTCTGAGGGTTTATCAAGCCTGCCATGGTTTTCAACAAGACCGTTTTACCCTGCCCACTGGGGCCTACAATGACAAATGATTCACCGGCTTTGATTTCCAAATCAATGGACTTCAAAACGACCTGTGAATCAAAAGCCACAGTCACATCTTGCAGACGTATAATACTCGTTGAAACGCTCATTGGGTCCCATTCTGAGAGAGGCCCTGCCAGCACCAGATACAGAGTCCTGAGCAGAGCAGTATCCCTTGTCACTGTTTACGATTTGATATTGAATGGGGCATCGACGCAAGTTCAAAATTTTTTCATTCATTTTAAGAGCTTGCATGAGAACTATCAGCTCCAGAAGCAGCCTTCCACATGGCTAAAAACGAAGCCTGATATTTGTCGTGCAAGCTCATGATGCCTTAAGGAGATTTACAAATGGCTCACAAAAGAAAAAAAATCGCCGTTATCGGTGCGGGTTTCGTAGGTTCAACAACTGCTCACTGGGCAGCTCAAAAGGAACTCGGCGATGTCGTGGTTCTAGATGTTAACGAAGGTGCTGCAATCGGAAAAGCTTTGGACTTGGCTCAAGCTTCTGCGATCGAAATGTTCGACACAAATATCAAAGGCACTAACAAGTACGAAGATATCGCTGACTCTGACGTTGTAATCATCACTGCAGGTATGCCACGTAAACCAGGCATGAGCCGTGATGAGCTCGTTGGTATCAACGCAAAAATCGTTAAAGACGTTTGCGAAGGCGTTAAAAAACACGCTCCAAACTCTTACGTTATCGTTGTTTGTAACCCAATGGACGTAATGGCTGTTTATGCAAAACAAATCCTGGGCTTCCCACGTGAACGCGTTATCGGCATGGGCGGATGCTTGGATTCAGCTCGTTTCCGCACATTCATCGCTGAAGAACTTGGCGTTTCAGTTAAAGACGTAAACGGTATCGTTATCGGTAACCACGGTGACGCGATGATGCCTCTTGTTCGTCACGCAAACGTATCTGGCATTCCTTTGACGGAGCTATTGCCTGCAGACAAAATCGCAGCAATCGTTGCCAGAACAAAACAAGCTGGCGCGGAAATCGGCGGCCACTTGAAAACGGGTTCTGCTTACTACGCTCCATCTCGTGGTGCGGTTGAAATGGCAGAAGCTATCTTGAAAGATCAAAAACGCGTTCTTCCAGTCGCTGTTGAGTTGACTGGCGAGTTCGGTGTTAACGAAGGCTTGATGGTTGGTGTTCTTGCAACTGTCGGCGGTAAAGGTATCGAAAAAGTTCACAAATTCGAATTGAATCCTGCAGAACAAGAGGAATTCAAAAAGTCTGTGGATGCAGTTCGCACTCTCGTATCAGCTCTTAAAACTGTTCAGTAATTGAAGGAATTAAAATGAATATTCATGAGTATCAGGCCAAAGAAGTCTTGAGAAAGTTCGGAGTAGCAACCCTTAAAGGGAAGCTTGCTCACTCTCCAGAAGAAGCAGTTGCTGCTGCGAAAGAAATCGGTGGAAGCGTTTGGGTTGTTAAGGCCCAAATCCACGCTGGTGGTCGCGGTAAAGGTGGCGGTGTTAAAGTTGCTAAGTCTTTGGACGAAGTTTCTGAGTTCACTAAAAAAATGATCGGCATGACTTTGGTGACTCACCAAACGGGTCCTGAAGGTAAAGTCGTTCAGAAAGTTTACATCGAACAAGGTTGCAACATCGCTAAAGAATACTATGTTGCTTGCTTGGTTGACCGTGCGACTGGAAGAGCTGCAATGATGGCCTCTTCTGAAGGCGGCATGGACATCGAAGAAGTGGCTGAACATAATCCAAACGCGATCATCAAAGTCGACATCGATCCTGCTGTAGGTTTGATGCCTTTCCAAGCTCGCGAATTGGCATTCAAAATCGGTATGGCTCCAGAAATCGTTAACAAAGCTACGAAGTTCTTCGCTGGTCTTTACAACGCTTTCGTTGCTACTGATTGCTCTATCGCAGAAATCAATCCTCTAGTTGTCACTAAAGAGGGCGATGTTCTTTGTTTGGATGCAAAAATGAACTTCGATTCAAATGCTCTTTACAGACATGCTGATATCGTTGAAATGCGCGATTTGAACGAAGAAGAGCCTTCTGAAATTGAAGCCTCTAAGTTCGACCTCGCGTTCATCAAACTTGATGGTAACATCGGTTGCTTGGTGAACGGTGCCGGTCTTGCGATGGCAACTCTTGATATCATCAAATTGCACGGTTCATCTCCAGCAAACTTCTTGGACGTTGGCGGCGGCGCTAATAAAGAGAAAGTAACTGAAGCTTTCAAAATCATCCTTAAAGATCCAAACGTTAAAGGCATCTTGGTTAACATCTTCGGTGGTATCATGAAATGTGACATCATCGCTGACGGCGTGATCGCTGCTTCTAAAGAACTAGGATTGAAAGTTCCACTTGTTGTACGTCTTGAAGGTACAAACGTAGAGCTTGGTAAAAAAATGTTGAGAGAAAGCGGATTGAATATCACTCCTGCTGACAACCTCACGGATGCAGCTAAGAAAATCGTTGCTGCAGTTAAAGGATAATTGAGATGTCTATTCTTATTAACAAAAACACTAAAGTAATCTGCCAAGGTTTCACTGGTGCTCAAGGGACTTTCCACTCTGAGCAGGCATTGGCTTATGGAACTAAAATGGTTGGTGGCGTGACTCCGGGTAAAGGTGGCACAACTCACATCGGACTTCCAGTGTTCAACACTGTGAAAGAAGCTAAAGCGGCTACAGGCTGCAATGCTTCTGTGATCTTCGTTCCACCTCCATTCGCAGCTGACTCTATTATGGAAGCTGTTGATGCTGACTTGGATCTTGTGATCTGTATCACTGAAGGCATCCCTGTTTTGGACATGGTAAAAGTTAAGAAGTTCATGGAAGGCAAACGCACTCGTTTGATCGGCCCGAACTGTCCTGGCGTTATCACTCCAGGCGAATGCAAAATCGGTATCATGCCTGGCTCTATCCACAAACCAGGTCGCATCGGCGTTCTTTCTCGCTCTGGTACTTTGACTTATGAGGCTGTAGGACAATTGACAGCTTTGGGTCTTGGTCAATCGACAGCGGTTGGTATCGGTGGTGACCCAGTTAACGGAACTAACTTCATCGACGTTTTGAAATTGTTCAATGAAGATCCAGATACTGACGGTGTCATCATGATCGGTGAAATCGGTGGATCTGCAGAAGAAGAAGCTGCGGAATATATCAAACACCACTTCAAAAAACCTGTTGCGGTCTTTATCGCTGGTGCTGCGGCTCCTGCTGGTAAACGTATGGGTCACGCTGGTGCGATCATCAGCGGCGGCAAAGGAACTGCGGAAGCAAAATTCGCGGCTCTTGAAGCTGCTGGTTGCAAAATCTCACGCAGCCCTGCTGACATGGGAACTACTTTGCAATCTATGTTGAAAAAGTAGGCTGATTTAAACTCATGCCTTGCAAGAGTAACTCTTGCGACTGATTAAAACTAAAAACCCTCATCTAGAAATGGATGAGGGTTTTTTATTCCCAACTTATTGTTCTTAGAATTTTCCACTCATCTTCAAGAGGCCCCAAAGTCGCCACGGCGAAGAAGCATAGCGACACCGGCGCCGAAAACAAATACATCAGTGAGATCTTAGCTCATCGATGTATCTACCCCACTCAAGTTTTCATATTTAAAGACTATAGAGAGGATCATTTTTGTAGGTCGCGAAGGGATCGAACTCCTGCTGACGCAGTTTTTTCTTCTTATTATACTTTTGCCAGCGTTCAGCCACCGCGAAGGCGTCGTAGCCAATTCCACCATTCAAGAGGTGTTCTTTCAGGTCATTGGGAATAGGTTTTTCAGCCGTCGCTCTTCTAAATAGGAATATCGGTTTTCCGAATTCGCGCTGCTTTTTGAAATTGAGATCACTGTCACCAAACACGTAATCAAACTTCGCATGCAGAATTGAATTCTTACCGGTGGGATTCCATTTCTCTTTTCTAAAAGATTCTTTCAATCCCTTCGTCAAAGCCCGTAAGGCATGAACCTTTAAAATACTATCTTCGGCGGAAACTTTGATTTTAGACTGAACAAAACGGCCTTGAGCATCGACTTCGAATTCAACAAAAACGCTTCCGAAATGACTATATTGAGCTAGAATTGAATCAAATAAAAGCTGACTATCAATGCGCTCGAATACCTGACGATAGAATTCCCATTGATCGTTTTCACCCAAGAAACTGTCAGAGCCTAACGCATAGGTCGCGGAATCTTTATAGTCGCCAAGGCCACTACCTTGGCCTATCTCAGATTCATTCTTCGCTGCTAAGTCGTATGAGTAGCGCTGACCAAAAAGATTCATACCTTTTAGCGAGACTGCTTTTCCCATCGATCGAGATTTTGACCTTGCCACAGAAGAATCACGCGATTGTCTGGTTGGGATTGAACTCTTTGCAATGATGGCAGGATGGAATTCAATCTCAACAACCTCTTTGGTTGTTTTCGACGTTTGAATGGCCGAAGGCAGCCCCACAAACAGGAGCATCACCAATCCATGTAAAAGCGTCGAAAGGCCCAGCCATCTTGAAGTCTTCATCACTCAAGGTTATGAGGACCTCTCAAGTCTTTCAACATTTGTTGCGAGGGGTAAAATCAAGAATGTAATTCAATTCTGTAATGCTTACCTCTAAAGAGATATCCACATAGTTATTAACAATGTCTCAGTATAACCAAATAGATTTCTTCTATATTATCTATCAATAGAGAAGATTGGAACAATCCACCAAATTCGCCGATTCTTACTGCATCGAACATGCTCTGCTTGCGGAGTTTCTAAGGAGATGCAGATGAGTACGTACTCAGAATATCTGAAAACCCAGCAAAATGAGCCGCTGCTTTTACAAGCTGCGCGCACTGGTGATTTAGGAACGATCGCCCGTGAAATCTTGGCGGGTGCAGATATCAATGAAAAAAACCACCGCGGTTACTCAGCTTTGATGCTTGCGGCATACAACGATCAATACGATGCCGCCCTCCTTTTGGTAGAGGCTGGAGCTGATGCCAACTCCGTCGATAGGGGCGGAAATTCAGTTTTGATGGGCGCCGCCTTTAAGGGTCACACTGGCATTTTGAATTTACTCTTAAAGAACGGCGCGCGCACCGACTTGCAAAACTTCGCTCATCAAACGGCTTTGGATTTTGCAAAAACTTTTGGTCGAAAAGAAATCATTCCGCTCTTAGAGGAGCATGCACGTCCCCTGAACCTCTTTGAGCGGATTCAACATCTTGCTTCATTCGCTTTTAAACAACTTTCCTACCGCCTCAAACAATCCTAGGAGTAATTAGGTCTAAATATTCAGTGCCCTGAGTTCGCCGAACCATCGCACAAAAGACAGGTGTTTCCTTGTAATAAACCCAGGGAGGAACCTGCCTCCCTCTTCTCTGTTGAGGTCTTTATGAAGTCTGTAGTATATAATTCTGAACTCGCTACGATTCCGGGATTGAATATGCTCAAAGACGTCAAAGCGACATTCAAAGAAAGTGGCTTCAAAGGCCTTCGCAAAAAGTACGGCTGGAAAGTCTTCGCTGGCATTGTTGTATATTATCTCATCCGTGACATCACTTTGTATCTGATCATTCCCTATCTGGTCATCGATAACCTTTAGTTCCTGGCAGGCACCGAAAGAATCTCGCTATGTGTGTTGCCAAGAAAAAATCAGCAATAACACAGGACTGCTGTGGTTAATTCTTGACCAAAAGATCGGTCGATCTAATTCTTCTATACATGACTAATTCACCCGCGCAATTTATTGAAAAATCAAAGCAATGGCTCACTCAAGATGTCTATCCTCTATGGAATCAAAAAGGCATCGACAAAGAAAAAGGTGGCTTCGTTGAAAGCATCACTTTTACCGGTGAGCCAATGGATGTTCCACGTCGTGCCATGGTGCAATCTCGTCAGATTTATTCGTTCCTGACTGGTTACAAACTTGGTTGCTGCCCAAAGGAAATTGCCTACGCGGCCATTGAACAAGGCACTCGCTACATGGTCGAGCGCTTCTCTTTACCTTCTGGCGCATTTATCTACTCAATCAATCCAGATGGAACTCCTAAAAGCAGAAATCCAGATCTTTATACACAAGCCTTCGCTCTTTTCGGATTGGCCCAAGCCTATTCGATTGCGCCTAATGAAGAAATTAAGAATCGCGCAAAAGCGTTGGTGAAATATCTTCAGCGTGAGCGCAAAGTAAAAGGTGGCGGCTACACCGAGCTCGACGAAAAAGGCGGGGTTTCCTATAAATCAAATCCCCATATGCATCTTTTTGAATCCGCAGTTGCCTGGATGCAAGTCGATCAGGATCAAGAGTGGAAAGATCTCGGACACGAACTTATCACCTTGGCGACAACCAAGTTTATCGACCCCCAAACTCAAGTTCTGGGAGAGTACTTCGATGAAAGCTGGAATCACCTTCGTGAAAACGGAAAATTCATCTATGAGCCAGGACACCAGTATGAGTGGGCTTGGCTGATGTCGCTGTATCAAGATCTCACAGGACAGGATTTGAAAGCCACACGCCATCAGTTATTCTTATTGGCAGAGAAATACGGCACGTCACCTACTCGCAAAGTTGTCTTCGACGAGATGTGGAGTGACTACACTCCCAAAACTCAATCCTCCCGCTTCTGGCCTCAATGTGAGCGCATCAAAGCCGCGGTCCGCCTGGGAACGGAAGTTTCCAGCGAACAAAAAGCTCTTTATGCAAAAGGTGCGGATGAGGCGATGGGAACTTTGTTCAAGTTTTTCGAAACTCCCATGAAGGGCATGTGGTTCGATATGCTCTCTGAAACAGACACTTTCAATGCGAACTCAGCTAAGGCCAGTTCGCTCTACCACATCGTCAATGCGATGGAAGAATACATCAATTTTAGACTGAAAATCTAAGTCCTCTTTAATGCAATGAGTGAAGCAAAAGGTGCCTGGCACCTTTTGCGAAAATCTTGCGCTATTTGAATGCTCAGCATCGCAAAAAGGTACGGCGTACCCTATAGAGTTTTCTTGGTTAGCTCTGGAGCCTCCCCAGTGAGGGGCTTATTTGCTATGAGAATTCTTAATGAAAAAGATTTGTCTTTTGTTTCTTTTGTTAGCTGCTTGTTCTGAGCAGAAGTCTTTGGTGACTGAGGTTGCCGGTGAGGCTGTTATTTATGGGGAAGATACTCGTAAAGAGGTCAGCTCTGGTGATAGGTACTATGCTTTAGCTGCGGCGACGGCAAGTTTAGTTCAAGATTATAATCTGAAGGTTGATGCTTCTGGGAAATTTAGGTTTCCGGTCAGAACATTGAAAAACAGCTTTCCACTCTGCAAAAACGAGCCGTTCCTTGATCAACCCCTGGTTGGATTTTGTACTGGAGTTTTGATCGCTCCCAACCGAGTTTTGACTGCGGGACATTGTTTACCGCATGAAGGCGGCTGTGAACATATTCGCTTTCATTTCGGATGGACTGCTGAGCAAGCTGCGAAATCCAACTCTCTCGACACCCTTTATTCCTGCACGGCTGTTATTCAAACTGAAAACAATCTGCGCAAAGGATTTGATTACGCCATTCTGCAGTTAGACCGCGATGTTGCCGGAGTTGCGCCTGTAAAAGTCTCTACAGATAAGATTTCGACCCATGACGCCGTTCTGAGTCTGAGCTACCCTTTGGGGCTTCCTCTCAAGGCTGATCTTGGGAAAGTATCGAACGAAAGTTCCTTTGGTGGCTTTAAAGTTGAGGTGGATACGTTTTCGGGCAGTTCTGGCTCCCCTCTTTTTAATAAAAATGGCGAGCTTATTGGAATTCTCAGCTCGGGGGCCGAAGACATCCTCGAGGACGATATTTACCGAATCCAGAAGGAAGGCGGCTGCCTGAATTTTAATCGCTGCAATGACGGAACCTGTTTCGGCGAGACCTTTACAAAAACCTCACTGATTCCTGACCTAAAACAAAACAAATAGAGCCTGTACTATATTCTAAAGCATTAAAATCACAAGACAATCCGTTGACAACTAAACCTCCTAAAGGCTATCAATGCGGCTCACTTCAGGAGGTTTTATGAAGAAGCTCATCGCAGCTTTATTGCTTGTTTCCGCCCCTGCTTTTGCGGGACGTATCAATGAAATCGTTATCATGACAACAGAGGACATTGAAGCTCAGTTGGACCTTATGAACGGCGATAGAACCTACACAATCACTTACCAGGACTTCACTACGCCGGAAGAAGGTATGGACCTAGCGGTTCAAACCAAGCTTTCAGTCCGAAATGTGCATAATGGGAGAACTGAAGAGTGGACATGCAACACTCAATTCGTTAAAACTCCTAGGTTCTTCGACATTTCTAAAACTGTTTGTAATTAACAAGGAGATACCTAATGGCTATCGAACAAACTTTCTCTATCATTAAGCCAAACGCGATGAAAAAAAATGCGATCGGCGACATCGTCAGCATGTTTGAAGCAAATGGCTTGAAAATCGCTGCTGCAAAAATCACAGTTTTGACTGCTGATAAAGCTGGCGAATTCTACGCTGAACACAAAGCTCGTCCATTCTTTGGCGAACTAGTTTCTTTCATGACTTCAGGCCCAGTTATGTTGATGTGCTTGCAAGGTGAAGGCGCAGTTTTGAAAAACCGCGAAATCATGGGTGCAACTGATCCTAAAAAAGCTAACGCTGGAACTATCCGTTCTAAATTCGGCGACAACGTTGGCGAAAATGCAGTTCACGGTTCTGACAGCGTTGAGTCTGCTGCTCGCGAACTTGCTTTGTTCTTCGAAAAACACGAAATCTGCAACGTATAATTGATGATTTCATCTTCTCAGATCAAAATTAAGATCGAGAAATTGGCCATCGGAGGCGCGGGCATCGCCCGCCACGATGGCCTTGTTATTTTTGTTCCTCAGGCCGCTCCTGAAGACGAACTCCTCGTTGAACTCACGACTAAAAAGAAAAACTTCGCAGAAGCACGCATCGTTGAGATCCTCAAGCCAGGCCCAGCCCGCAGAAACCCTCCTTGCCGTTATGCTCACGAATGTGGCGGTTGCAACTGGCAACACCTGACTGAAGAAGAACAACGTCGCCAGAAGGAATTGTTGGTTCTTGAAACCATCAAAAAGTTCAATCCGAATCTGAATTTCGAATACTTGCCATTGCAACAAAGCCCCCGTGTTTTGCGCTATCGCAACCGCATTCAGCCAAAGTTCAAAGACGGAAAATTTGGTTTTTTTGCCAGAAATTCTCATGAAATTGTCGAGATCGATGATTGCCTGATCACTGAAGAGGCTTTAACCAATAAGTTTCCAGAAGTGAAAGCATGGGCTGAAGCCAAGAAGTCCAAAGACTTGCAACGTCTGGAAATGTATATCTCAGATACCGAAGAGGTTCGTTATGGTTTAATCACCGACGAAGACGACGGCATCGGATTCTCACAAGTGAATCGATTCCAAAATGAAGATCTTCTGAAGACCGCCCTGGACTGGGCCGGTGAGGATATTTATTCACAGGTTTTTGACTTGTATGCTGGATCGGGAAACTTCACGTTCCCTCTAGCACAGAAGTATAAAACCGCATCCTCAATCACAGCTGTGGAGCTCAATCCAAAGCTGGTCGAGCGGGGCCGTGCTCAAAGTAAAGACAAGAGACTGCACTATTTCCTTTCGGACGTTGAAAGCTACATGAAAAGAGCTTCGATCTCGAAGCAGGACCTTGTCGTCCTGGACCCCCCGCGCGCGGGTGCCAGCGAATACATTATGCGCGCTTTGGCCGCCAGCCAGCCGAAGAAGATCATTTACATCAGTTGCCACCCCGTTTCCCTAGCTCGCGACCTCAAATGGTTCTTCGAATACGCGGAAAAGATGGGTCGCAAATACCACCTAGCAAAGGTACAAGCCTTCGAGATGTTTCCACAGACAGACCATGTAGAGACTATTGCCGAGCTGAGGGTTGACTAATCCCCCTCGAATGATACCTTTTTAGGATGCGTAAATGGATTATCGCTCTTTGCTCAATCCCGGTTGTCGTTTCAATGATGGGTTGTGCAAGCACACAGAACAAAGAAAAAGCTGATCTCTATCTTCGAATGGGAAGTTCCCTTATCGAAGAAGGCAATTATCCCAGTGCTCTTTCTGCTTTGTTAAAAGCTCAAGAATATGACCCCAAAAATCCTTTGATCATGAATAATCTGGGACAAGTCTACTTCCTGCGTGAACGTTATGATCTTGCCGAAAAGCAATTTCGCAGAGCTGTGACGACTCAGCCCAACTACACAGATGCGCGCAACAACTTGTCCCGTGTTTTGATTGAAGAGGGCAAGTACGCAGATGCGGAAAAGGAACTCGATATTGTTTTGAGTGATCTGACTTATGGATCCGCCGACCGCGCTTATATCAATTTGGGTTTGGCAAAGTTTAATCAAAAACAATATCCTCAGGCAGAACAAGCTTTTGCCAAGGCACTCAAAGCAAAAAATGATGACTGCGTCGCCAGCAACTATTATGGCCGCTCGATTTTTGAACAGAAAGATTACGGCCGCGCTGTAGAAGCTTTAGACCGCGCCATTGGCTTTTGCCAAAAAAATCTTTTCGATGAGCCTCACTACTTCAGTGCGCTCGCCTACTATCGCCTCGGCGACAAATCCAAAGCTTCGGCACGCTTTGAAGAATTGAATAAGTATTATCCGGACGGAAAATATCGCGAAAAAGCTAAGGGCATGTTGGATCTGCTGCGAAAGGGACACTAATGAAGAAAACCGGTGAAATTTTAAAAAAAGCCCGTGAAGAAAAAGGACTCTCCCTTAACGAAGTCGGCCTTTCGCTCAAAATCAGCAGTAAGGTTTTAAAAGCCATTGAAGAAGGTGATGAAAAAAACCTTCCGGCAAAAACATTCTTACGTGGTTTCGTAAAAAGCTATGCCAGCTATCTTCGCCTGGATGCAGACAAAGTTCTTGAAACATTCTATGAAGAGTTCGGTTCAACAAGACCCCAACCCTATATCAGACCCACCAATGAACCGGTAAAAGAAGCTCCTGTTGAGACGACAGAAAAAACAGCAGCACCAGTCGAAGAGAAAACTGAAAGTAAGCCAGAACAAAAACCAGAGGAAAAGCCAGCTCCCGCTGCAACCGTGACACCTATTCGTCATGTGCAGGCAACTCCTTCTGCACCCATTTCAAAGGCTCAACCTTACAGCCCTCTCCAAGAGAAAAAGAATACCAAAACAATCGTCATTTGCGTTGTTGGTGCTTTGCTTATTGGGTTGATCTTCTTTACTAAAAAGATGATCGACAAATATACAAAGGAAGCTGAAGTTCCAGTGGCTCAAGTCGAACAAACAATGGAAGGTGCAACTCCTGTTGCTAGCGTAGCACCCGTTGAGTCCATGACTCCGGAACCAACTCCGCAACCTTCCCCTTTGAGTGATCTGACGAAAAAACCAACAGCGACAGTTCCTGCGACGATGGTGACACCGACCCCGGCAGCGACGCCTCCAGCAACTGCAAAAGTGACTCCTGGAGCCACTCCTGCAGCTTCGGCGACTCCAGCTCCCTCAGTCACACCAGCTCCAACTGCGGCGACAGCAGCGGTAAGCCCAGCGGCTTCACCTTCTCCGACGCCAACTCCAAAACCGGAAGAAAAAAATAAGCCTGTAGAATTGATTGTGGAAGCCTTGGACTCTGTTGAAATTGAATACGCAGCTCCCAATGGCAAGCCACAAAAAATTAAACTGTCCGCTGAACAAGTTCATACATTTAAGAGCCGCAGCGGTTTGAAAATTAGTTTTTCAAATGGTGGCGCAGTCAATTTGATCCTGAATGGCAAAGAAGTCGGCATCCCCGGCGATCTTGGTAAGCCTATTAAATTGAGCTACTAGTCTTGAAAGACCTTAAGCGTATTTGGCTCATCAGCCTTCTTGTGAAGCTTGTTATTTCCGCGCTGATTCCTTTAAGTGCGGATGAAGCCTACTACTGGGTTTGGTCACATAAATTGCAGCTGAGTTATTTTGATCATCCGCCGATGGTGGCTTGGCTTTTCTATCTGGGGCATTTCCTGGAGCCCTTTATGCATGCGGTTCGATGGCCCGCTGTTCTTTTGGGTCATTGCACTTTGGGATTCGGCATACTGCTTTTTAAAGATGCCCTGAGCTTAGAGAAAATACGCTGGTGGATGTACCTCGTTCTGTTCT